>CAJCJG010000121.1 GCA_903970625.1 Solirubrobacterales bacterium 70-9
CCGAGCAGCGGGGCCGCCGCTTCGTCAAGGACGGCGAAGTGCCTGTCGTCGTGGTCCATTCCAACTCGCGAGACCTGAACGGCGACGGGCCGCAGCCGGTTAACAGGATCGCCGCCGCCGAAACCATGGCCCGCAACGAGCGCCACGCGCGGGAGCACGCCGAACGCGCGCTGGCCGAGGCGCAGGCCACCGTGCAGCATTTGCGCACGCAAATGGCCCACACGGAGATGGCGCACCGCGAGGCGCTGGCTGCCGAGCGCGCCACCCGCGAACTGGCCGAGCAGGCCCTGCGCGAAGCCATCGAAGCCCGCAGTGCCGCCGAGGCGCGCGTGACCGATCTGGCCTCCGCCAACCGCATCCGCCGCCCCCGCGCCGAATTCGTCGTCGCCTCCGACCGGACCGTGACCGAATTCCCGCCGCAGGACGGCGAGCCGCCCCGCCCACGGCGTGGCCGCCCCCGCAAGATCGTCGCCGTCACCGCAGCGCCCACGCCCGACGAAGAGCCGGAGCCCGTGCAATGGTGGCTGCCGAGCTTTCGCGCCGGCAGCCGCAAACGCTGAGGCTCCGCCTCAGCTTGGGACTCAGCCGGTGGTCGGCATGACGAACTGGGCGCCGGCGCGGATGCCGGTGGGCCAACGGCTGGTAACGGTCTTGAGCTTGGTGTAGAAACGAATGCCTTCGCGACCATAAATATGATGGTCGCCGAACAGGCTGCGCTTCCAGCCGCCGAAACTGTGATAGGCGACCGGCACCGGGATCGGCACGTTGATGCCGACCATGCCCACCTGCACGCCATGCATGAAGGCGCGCGCCGTATCGCCGTCCCTCGTGAAGACGGCGGTGCCGTTGCCGTACTCGTGGTCGTTGATCAGCTTGACCGCCTCGTCGAATTTGTCCACTCGCACCACGGACAGAACCGGGCCGAAGATTTCTTCCTTGTAGATGGTCATGTCCGGCGTCACGTCGTCGAACAGGCAGCCGCCCATATAGAAGCCGTCCTCGTAGCCTTGCAGTTTCAAGTCGCGGCCATCGACGACCAGCTTTGCCCCGGCGGCGATGCCGGCATCGACGTAGCCGCGCACCTTGTTCAGATGCACTTTCGTCACCAGCGGCCCCATCTCCGCCTCCGGGTCCGTGCCCGGCGCCACTTTCAGCGCCCGCACGCGCGGCGCCAGACGGTCGATCAGCG
Organism: Solirubrobacterales bacterium 70-9; assembly: GCA_903970625.1. Taxonomy (GTDB): domain Bacteria; phylum Pseudomonadota; class Alphaproteobacteria; order Acetobacterales; family Acetobacteraceae; genus CAJCJG01. The sequence continues at coordinate 1,190 of CAJCJG010000121.1, forward strand.
CGTCGCCGACGCCGCCGACGGCGACGGCCACCGAGATCGCCATGCACCGCTCGCCGGCCGCCCCGTAGCCGGCGCCCATCAGCGCATCCGTAACCTGATCGAGATCGGCGTCCGGCATCACCACCATGTGGTTCTTGGCGCCGCCTAGCGCCTGCACGCGCTTTCCGTTCGCGGTGCCGGTGCGGTAGATGTATTCGGCGATCGGCGTCGATCCGACGAAGCTGACGGCTGCGACATCCGGATGTTCCAGGATCGCGTCCACCACGTCCTTATCGCCCTGCACGACGCCGAACACGCCTTTCGGCAGCCCGGCTTTCTCGAACAGATCGGCCAGCAGCAGCGACGCCGAGGGATCGCGCTCGGACGGTTTGAGGATGAAGCAGTTGCCGCAGGCGATGGCGACCGGCGCCATCCACAGAGGCACCATGAGCGGGAAATTGAACGGCGTGATGCCGGCGACGACGCCGAGCGACTGGCGCAGCGAATAGGTATCGACGCCACGGCCGACCTGATCGGAAAACTCGCCCTTCAGCAGATCGGGGATGCCGCAGGCAAATTCGACGACTTCCAGCCCCCGCGTCACTTCGCCGCCCGCGTCGCTCAACACCTTGCCGTGCTCGGCGGTGATGATGACGGACAGTTGCTTCATGTTCTGTTCCAGCAGATCGCGCAGCCGGAACAGCACGCGGGCGCGCGCGAGCGGCGGAGTCGCGGCCCAGGCCGGGAACGCCGCGTGCGCGGCGGCGACCGCCGCATCGACATCGGCGCGTGAGCCGAGCACGACTTTTCGCGCCACCTGCCCCGTCGCCGGATTGAACACATCGGCGCGGCGCTCGCCGGATCCGATCACGCGCTTGCCGCCGATGACGTGCTGAACTAGGTCTTCCACGATCCGTCTCCTTGCTTCCGTCACCAGCCGAGGAATTGGTGATCGGGCGCCATCGAGAATTTCCAGTCCCGGACGGGACCGGCCATGACATTGAGATAGTAGAGATCGAACCCGTGCGGCGCGCCGACCGGGTGGTAGCCGCGCGGCACCAGCACCACGTCGCCGTCGCCCACGGCAAAGGTTTCGTCTAGCGTGCCGTCGTCGGTATAGACGCGCTGGATGGCAAAGCCCGCGCCGCGCGCGAGGCGGTGGTAGTACGTCTCCTCCAGCAGCGTCTCGCGCGGCGGGTCGTTCGTGTCGTGCTTGTGCGGCGGATAGCTGGACCAGTGGCCGCCGGGGGTGATGACCTCGACGACCAGCAGGCTTTCCGCATCCTTGCCGACCGGCAGGATGTTGCGGACGTGGCGCGTGTTGGTGCCCTTGCCGCGCGTCTCCTGCCCGACCTCGGACGGCGGAATCACGCGCGCCGGCAACTTGCCTTCGGCCGGCGCGGAGCAGACGGCCAGTTCGGCCTCGGTTTCTGCGGTGACGCGCCACGACGCATGGGGCGGCACATAGACCGACCACGGACTGCTCTCGAACGGCGACATGCGTTCGCCGAGCGTGCCGAAATCCGTTTCGCCCACTTCGACCTTGCCGCGCCCGGTGACGAACACCACACAGATTTCGCGCTCGCCGGTCGTCTGCGATACGCTGTGGCCCGGCGCGAGCGACAGCACGTCGAAGCCCACGTAGGTCCAGCCGGCGGAGTCCGGCGTGATATGGTGCTTCACGCCGCCGCGCGCGGGTTTGACCAGCAGGTCGCTCATGGCCGCAATCCAGTCTCCCGCAGCACTTTCGTCAAATACGCGTAGCCGATTTGCGCGTAGTGCAGCGGGTTGCGGACGGCCGGGTCCTGTTCGGCCTCGATCACGACCCAGCCGGAATAGTCCGGCAGTTCGCGGAACACGGACGCGAAATCGACGCAGCCGTCGCCGGGTACGGTGTAAACGCCGGCTATCACGCTGTCCAAAAAACTCAAGTCGGCGGCTTCGGATTGCTGGCGCACGTCCGGGCGCACGTCCTTGGTGTGGACGTGGCTGATCCGTGTACGATAGCGCCGCGCGAGGTCCGCAGGATCGGCGCCGCCCCAGGTCGCGTGCCCGGTGTCGAGCAGCAGATGCACGGAGGGACCGACCGACGCCATCAGCGCGTCGATTTCTTCCCCGGTCTGAACGATGGTGCCCATGTGGTGGTGATAGACCAGCCGCAGCCCTTCGGCGAGCGTCGCGTCGGCCAACTTCGTCAATCGGCGGCCGTACTCGGCCCATCCGTCCGCCGGCAGCACCGGCCGTGTGGACAGTGGCGCGGATTTCGTGCCGTGGATTGTGTTGGAACATTCGGCGACGATGAAGCGGTTGCTACCCATCGCCTTCAGCAGATCCATGTGCGCGCGCGCATGCCGAATTTCCTCGTCCGCGTCGCGGTCGAGCAGAAAGATCGAGTGCCAGCCACCGACACAGGCAAGGCCATACGGCGCCAGCGCCGCTTTGAGAGCGGTCGCCTCGCGGGGAAATTTGTTGCCGAGTTCCATGCCCTCGATGCCGACCGATTTCGCTTCGGCCAGACATGTCTCCAAAGGCGTGTCGCCGCCGAGTTCCACCATGTCGTCGTTGGACCAACCGATGGGGTTGGCGCCGATGCGGATGGTCATGTTCGCAGTCCCTTGCGTCGTCGTTGCGGATCAGCCGGCCCCGTCGCGCGCGGCGGTCGCCGTCAGATAGCGGTCGTGCGCGGCGCGCACCGTCGGCCGCACCGACACTTCCGGCACAGCCACATCCCACCAGTGGCCGCCGGCATCGGTGATCGTCATCGGGTCGGTGTCGATCACCACGACGTGGCTGCGTTTGCTGTCGCGCGCGCGGACCAGGGCGGCTTCGAGGTCCGCGATGCCCGACACTTTTTCGGCAATCGCACCCATGCTGCGGGCGTGGGCCACAAAATCCAGCTCCGGCAATTCCTCGTGCAGCGTATCTTGCAGAAGGTTGTTGAAGCTTTCGCTGCCGGTCGCGCGTTGCAAGCGGTTGATGCAGCCATAGCCGCGATTGTCGAGCACTACGACCGTCAGCTTCTTGCCGAGCATCACCGAGGTCGCGAGTTCCGAATTCAGCATCATGTAGGAGCCGTCGCCGACGAACACGATCACGTTGCGGTCCGGCAGCGCCATCTTGACGCCGAGGCCGCCGGCGATCTCGTAGCCCATGCAGGAGAACCCGTATTCCATGTGGTAGCCGAGCGCGTCCTCGGTCTGCCAGTGCTTGTGCAGTTCGCCCGGCACCCCGCCGGCCGCGTTCAGCACGATGTCGCCGGGGCGCGAGGTACGCTGGACCGCGCCGATCACCTGCGCGTCTGACGGCAGCGGCGCGTTGCCGGCGACGGTGTAGCGCGCCGCGATCTCGGCCCAACTGCGTTTGCCGGCTTTCGCCGTTTCGGTCCACACGGCCGGCGCGCGCCAGTCGCCGAGGGCGGCCGTAAGCGCCGCCAGTCCGGCCAACGCGTCGGCCACCAGCGGCGCGCCGCCTTGCTTGGCCGCGTCGAACGCCTGGATGTTGAGGCCGATAATGCGATGGCCGGCGCCTGCGAACAGCGATTGCGAGCCGGTGGTGAAATCCTGCAAGCGCGTGCCGACGGCGAGAATCACGTCGGCCTGTTCGGCAAGATCATTGGACGCTTGCGTGCCGGTCACGCCGATCGCGCCCATGTTCAGCACATGCGAGGCGGGCAGGGAGGATTTGCCGGATTGCGTTTCGCCGGCCGGAATGCCGTGCGCGGTCATAAACGCCGCCAGTGCCGCCTCGGCCTCCGCATACAGCACGCCGCCCCCGCAGACGATCAGCGGGCGTTTGGCGGCGCGCAGCAATTGCATGGCCTCGGTCAGTTCGCCCGCATCCGGCGGCGGGCGGCGCGGCGTCCAGATCTTGTCCTCGAACAGATGCTCGGGGTAGTCCGCAGCCTGCGCCTGCACGTCCTGGCAGAAGCCCAGCGTCACCGGGCCGCAATCGGCGGGGTCCGTAAGCACCTGCATCGCACGCTGAAACGCCGGCACCAGTTGCTCGGGGCGCGTCAGCCGGTCGAAATAGCGCGACACCGGGCGGAAGCAATCGTTGGCCGATACGGTGCCGTCAGCAAAATTCTCGATCTGCTGCAACACCGGGTCCGGCCGGCGCGAAGCAAACACGTCGCCTGGCAGCAGCAGCAACGGCAAGCGGTTGACGTGCGCGACGGCGGCGGCCGTGACCATGTTCAACGCACCCGGCCCGATGGACGACGTACACGCCATCATCCGGCGACGGCGCGAGGCTTTTGCGAACGCGGTGGCGGCCAACGCCATGCCCTGCTCGTTGTGCGCACGGTAGGTCGGCAGTTTGTCGCGCACCTGATACAGCGCCTCACCCAAGCCCGCGACATTGCCGTGGCCGAAGATTGCGAATACGCCGCCGAACAGTGGCACGGTCTTGCCGTCGATGCGCGTGTGCTGCGCCGCCATCGCCCGCACCAAAGCCTGCGCCGCCGTGAGTCGAATTTTGGCCATTGCCGTTCCCCCTCGCCCGCTCAGGCCGCCTGCATCCGGCGCGCCGACTGCCACGCGGCAACCAACTCGCCAAAAGACCGCGCCATCGCCGCGATGGCCGCCTCGTCGTCGATCCGCCCGCCCAACCATTCCTTCGCGGGTTCGGCAAAAATAGTCCGCCCGACCGCAAACCCTTTCACTGCCGGCGCATCCGCCGCCAGCCGGAAGGCCCGGATCAGATCATCCTTCGGCGCTTCCAGCCCGAGCATGACCACACCCCGACAGAACGGATCGTGGCGGGAAATCACCGCCCCGATATTGGCCCACGCCTTGGTCGTCTCCTGCGGCTCCAGCTTCCACCAGTCCGGCTTGATGCCGATTTCGTACAGCCTTGCCAGCACCGATGCCACCGTCTCGTCGTGCAGCCGCCCGTGCTTGCCGGCGATGATCTCCACCAGCAATTCGCGCCCGACGACCCGGCACGCCTCCGCCAGCCGCAGCAGCGTCTTTTCCTGTTGCAGCTTGAGGGCCTCGGCATCCTCGGGATGGTAAAAGCAGAGGCACTTGACCGTGTGCGTCACCGGCCATTCCGCCAGATGCGAGCCGATATCGGCAAACCCGTCGAATTCCAATGGCCGCGACCCCGGCAGTTCGACCGGCCGCGCGAGCCAGAAGCCCAATGCGTCGGCTTCGAACAACGCCTCGCGGCCAAAGCGGCTGTCGAGCAGCATGCCGTAGCCGGGCCGGCCCGCCGCCACGCGCGCGGCCGCCTGCACGGCCAGCGACTTGAACGCATTGATCCGGGCCGGAGGCGCACCCTCGGCCGCCGCGATCGTCTCCAGTTGCGCGCGGTGGTCGATGGCCAGCGCCATCACCGTGGCCGGCTGCGGCCGGCGCGTCGTCGCCCAATGGACATGGTTGATGTCCGTGTCGAGCCGCAGCGCGCGGTGCTTGCTGCCGTGCGCCAGAAAGTACGAAAGCTCGGTCCAGGTCGGGCTTTCCGGCGAGCACAGAAGGCGCGAGACCGCGAACGCGCCGCAGGCATTGGCGTAGGTGCAGCACGTCTCCAGCGGTTCGTCGCGCAGCCAGCCGCGCAAAAACCCGGACATGAAGGCGTCGCCCGCGCCGAGTACGTTATAGACCTCCACGGGAAACCCCGGCCCGCGCACACCGTCGTCCAGCGAATCGGGGATTGCGCCGGGAAACACGACGCAGCCCATCGGGCCGCGCTTGCAGACGATGGTGGCGGCGGAGACGGCGCGGATCGCGCGAATGGCGGCGAGCGTATCCTCGCTGCCGCCGGCAATGTGCAGTTCTTCCTCGGTCCCGACGATCAGGTCGCAATCCGGCAGGATCGGCGCCAGATGCGCCGTCACGTCGTCCGAGTGGATGTAGCGGGATTCGCCGGCGCCGTGGCCGGCGAGGCCCCACAGATTGGGCCGGTAGTCCACATCCAGCACCACCCGCCGGCCGTGCGCGCGCGCAATCCGCATCGCGCTGCGCTGCGCCGCGTTGCTGGCCGGGCGGGCGAAATGCGTGCCGGTGACGACCACACTCGCGGCGGACGCGATGAACGCCTCGTCGATGTCGCTCTCGTCCAGCGCGCCGTCGGCGCAATTGTCGCGATAGAAAATCAGCGGAAACGAGGTATCGTCCCGCACGCCGAGGATCACCAGCGCCGTCAGCCGCGCCGGATCGGTATGGACACCATCGACGGCCACGCCCTCGCGTGCCAACTGCTCGCGGATGAAGCGCCCCATATGCTCGTCGCCGACGCGCGTGATCACGCCGCTGCGCAGGCCGAGGCGGGCGGTGCCGATGGCGATGTTGGTCGGGCAGCCACCGACGGCCTTGGAAAAGCTGCCCATATCTTCCAGCCGCCCACCGATCTGCTGCCCGTACAGGTCCACGGAGGACCGGCCGATGGCGATCAGATCCAGGCTTGGGGCAGCTACGGGCATCGGCGATTCCCTGCGTCTTGGACGGTTCCCGAACCCCGCTCTGCCGGCGGTATTGTTCGACCCCGATAGTCTGCGGCAATTCCAATTTCAGGTCAATATAGAATTTTCATTCTGTTTCTCGGCACGCAACTGCGCGACCGCGACCGCCAGTGTCGTGGCCAGGGCAAAACTGCCCGCCAAAGACCGAAAGCCGAGATGGTCGGCCTCCGCCACTTCCAGCCACACCGTCGCCGCCTGGATCAGCGGCGAAAACGGTGAGTCGGTGATGGCCACAACGTTGATCCCGCGCCGAAAGGCGGCGGCCGTCAAATCCACGGTCGCCTGCGCATAGGGTGTGAAGCTGATCGCCAGCACGGCGTCGGTCGGCCGCAACAAGGCGACCTGCTCCGGCGCCAGGCCGCCCGCCCAATCTGCCAGGTCGCACCTGACCCCCAGACGACGCATGGCATAGGCCAGATACGATGTGACCGGCGCCGAGCGGCGGGCGGCGGCGAGAAAAATACTGTCCGCCGCCGCCAGCGTGCGCACGGCCAATGCCAGCGCCTCCGGATCGGCCGCGCCGCGCAGTCGCTCCAGCGACAGCACGCTCGCCCGCACGAAATCGTCCAGTAACGCCGCCGGGTCGTCCCCCGTCCCGTCCGCATGCTCCGCCCGCAGCGCCTCCATCCGCGTGTCGTAGTCGGGCCAGCGGTCGCGCGCGTGAGAGCGGAACACAGCCTGCAAATCGGAAAACCCGCCATAACCAAGCGCTTGCGCGAAGCGTACCAGCGTTGAAGGCTGCACGCCTGCCGCATGGGCGATATGCGCGACCGTCCGGAACGCGATTTCCTGCGGTTGGGCCACGGCGAAATCCGCCACCTGCACCAGCCGCTTTGGCAGGCCATCCCGCCGACGCACGATCAAGTCGCGCAAACCCCGAAAATCCTGTGGCGGTGCAATGTCGTCCATGGCGCGCTAGGCTTGACATGCCGCCGCAAAGAATGGAACAAAAATTCCAGAACGGGCAGCCGCGCGACGTCCCGGCCACCACCCCAGGGGAGACAATCCATGATTCGCTTCGCCGTCCTCGGCTGCGGCCGCATCGGCCGTATGCACGCGCGTAACCTCGCGCGCCACCCGCGCGCCGAACTGATCTCTGTGTTCGACATCGCGGCGAAGGCCGCCGCCGACACCGCGGCCGAACTCGGAGTCACCGCCGCCGCGACGGTCGAAGACGTCCTGGCCGACAGCCGCGTGCAGGCGGTGCTGATCGCGACGTCCACCGACACGCACGTCCCGCTCATCATCGCCGCCGCGAAGGCCGGCAAGGCGGTGCTGTGCGAAAAACCAATCGACCTCGACCTGAAACGCGCCGAAGCCTGCGGGGCGCAGATCGCGCCGCTCAAAACCACCGTGATGATCGGTTTCAACCGCCGCTTCGACCCATCCTTCCGCGCGGTGCGGGAAAAAGTCCTGGCCGGCGAGATCGGCACACTCGAACAGCTGATCATCACCAGCCGCGACCCGTCGCCGCCGCCGATTGCCTACGTCAAAGTCTCGGGCGGTATCTTTCGCGACATGACGATCCACGATTTCGACCTCGCCCGGTACATGGCCGGCGACATCGAGAGCGTCTATGCGACCGGTGGCTGCCTCGTGGACCCGGAAATCGGCGCTGCCGGCGACATCGACGTGGCCATGGTGGTGCTGCGGGCAAAGTCCGGCGCGCTGATCCACATTAACAATAGCCGTCGCTGCGCCTACGGTTACGACCAGCGCGTCGAAGCCTTTGGCGCCACCGGGATGCTGCAAGCGCAAAACCGCTTTGCCACGTCGGTCCAGCATTGGAGCAAGGCCGGCACCGGCACGCGCGACACGGCGCAACCGTTCTTCATCGAACGCTACGCCGAAGCCTACGCGGCCGAGATCGACCATTTCGTCGAGAGCGTGCTGACCGGTCACACGCCGATGTCGGATTTTTCCGACGGCGTCGCCGCGCTGAAACTGGCCGAAGCCGCCGGCGAAAGCCTGCGCAGCGGAAAGGCGGTCAGCCTCGGTTGAGCGCCATTTGCGGGTGCATCGCGACAGCGGTGGCGCGTGAAAGCGCGCCCCGCAACGGTGCCAGCCACGGCAGCAGCCCACCGTCCGCCCGGCCGCGCCAGAGGCCGACGAGCAGCATCGAGACACCCATCGTGTCCGAAGTCAGGCCCCAGGGCGAGCCGACGATGATGTTGTGCGTCGTCCAGAACATTTCTGCCGCCAGGAAGCACCAGCGGATCGACTGCGCACGCCGTTGCAACCGCCCGTAGGCGGTGAACAGCGATCCGGTCTGCGCCAGCACCGAGGGCAGACCGGCAAAAGCGGTCACAGTCACGGTCAGCCCGGCCGCCAGCGTCACGCCGACGATGGAAAGTTGCAGCTTGCGGCTGGTGATCGTTGCCGCCGCTACGCCCTGGATCACCGCGCCCACGCACATCGCGGCGGCGGTGGGCGCACCCAGCAGCAGATAATGCAGCCCGAACATCAGGGCGCCGGTGCATTGCAACGCCAGGATCGTCCGTCGCTCGCGTTGCAGCGGCCACACGCAATTGGCTAGCACGCCCAGCGCACCGGCGAACGTCGATGGTGGCAGGGCCATGACATGTTGCAACAAGATCGTCAGGGAGAAACTCATCGTCCGGCTCCAGCGTATCGCGGCTGGAGACGATGTAGGCGCATGGCCGACGCTCTGGTTAACCGTTTTATGCATAGCTGAACGGGCGACCGCACGCATATTCGTTCATAATCCGGCCATGAAGGTCCGGGTTCGCTCAGATCTTGAGGGCGTCCGGAATATCCAGGCCAAGGCGGAGCGGCACGTTCCACTCCTCGCGGACTTGTTTGATCGGCTTGAACCCGGCGCGCACGTAGGTCGGCAGCGCCCTTGGATGGTCGGCGGTGCAGGTGTTTACCGTAAGCGCGCGCGGCCCCATCGCCCAGGCGGTATCGATTGCGTGGCGCAGGAACGCGAACCCGATCCCCTGCCCGACCGCCTGCGGCATCAGCCCGAAATAGCTGAGATTGACGGCCGGCCACGGCGTCCGGTCCAGTTCGTAAAAGCCGGCCGGTTCGTCGTCGAGATACAGCACATGGATCGAGACGCGGGCATCGCGCAGCATGGCGGCGAGGGCATGGTCCGGCACCATGCGGCGCAGCCACCAGCAATATTGCTGGCCGACGGTGTTGTACAGGGTGCGATACTGCTCCACCGTACACCACCGGTCGCGCCGGACTTCCACGTTCTTGGGCAGCGGCCGCGTCTTGTCCTGCGGCTGCGCATCCATCCGCAGGAACGTGACCGTCACGCCAACGCGCACCGTGGCTTCCTGGCGCGCGAAGCTCACGGAGTGTCTCGCAATATCGCGTCGATCCGGTCCAGCACGCTTGTGACTTCGGGGTCGATGTCCGAGGGATCGACATAGGCGACGAGTTCGTGGAAGTCCGCCTTGTTCATCTCGTTGCGCAGGCCGAGCGCCTTGTAAAACAGGCGGAAGACGGCGGGCAACACTTCCTCGGAGGCTTTGATGTCGTCGCCCCAGGCGTCGCGGCCGAGCGTTTCCTGTGCCGCTTCGACCTGCGCGAGCGCGGCTTCCATAGTCTCGTGCCGGTCGTCCCCCGCGAAGCGAAGCAGACTGTCCCGCGAGGTCACGTAGTTCTCGATCTCGCGGCGCTTCCAGCAATGGCCCTGGATCGAGAAGTCGGTCGGCAGCCCGTGCTCGCGACGGTCGAACAACGCGAACGCGCGCAGCGCCGGCACCGCTTCGCGCAATCCATGGTAATGTGCGGATGCAAGGCCCGGCTGGTTGCCTACATAGTGGACGAAGGGCTTTTCCAGCACGTCGCGCGCCGGATGCCCCAACCGCTCGGCGAACGCATGCAGCATCGCCAGATCGGTCGGACCTTCCAGATAGAGCACGCATTTCCGGTCGAGCGCCTGGGCGTACTGTTCGAAGCCAATCGTCGTCAGCGACTTAAGGACTTCCTTGGTCTTGTCGTTGATCCGATGCGGTTTGCCGACGAAGGCAATAACCACGTCGCGGCCAGCGGCTTCGTTGAGCACGACTTCCGAATGGCTCGCCATGATCAGTTGGCTGCCTGACGCTCGGGCTGATTCAGTCAGGACATTGTAGATTTCGCGCTGCCGCAGCACTTCGAGATGCGCGTCCGGCTCGTCCAACAGCAAGGTGGCGCCGGGATTGGCGTGCATGTGGGCAAGGAGCAGCAGAATTTGCTGTAGGCCCCGGCCAGCACTGGCTATGTCGAGTTCGACATCGCGTTCGCGGTAGGTCAGTTCCACGGTGCCGCGCGCTGGATCGCGTTGCGGCGACCCGAGTTCAACGCCAAACATTTGACGCAAGCGTCCCCTTATCAGCGCCCACTCGGACGGCTTTTGCTCGAAGACGCGAAGGCTGAGGTTTCGTAAGACGCGGGCTGTCTGGCCCTCGCCAATCAGCACATCTACGCGTCCGGGTTGGAGTTCCTCCTCCTCAACAACCAGACCAGACATTGGTGGCAAAAAGGCTATTTTTTCCGCACCAGCCGCCTTCGGAACATCAAGGTAGCTGACGGAATCACCAGACATAGGCATGCAGTAAAGCGACTCAGGGGTAGCCCCAAAGAAAGTAATGCCAAACTGCCACACATCTTCTTCCGATTGCCCTTCAACAAGAACCTGAAGTGGTAGCAGTTCGCCGAATACGTCGTCTTTGATCCGAAATAAAGAATTCAGATTTTTATTTCGCCACAATTGTTGTGTTTCGCGAACGGGTGTGTGTGTCAAACTGCGCCGATTAATTATCGCCGTTGGTGCCTTACCGGGCTGCGGATCGACCAGCCGAATCATGAGCGCCCGCACCCCAGTCTGCCACAACGCCAACGCCTGCAATGCCGACGTCTTGCCGGAGTTGTTCGGTCCGATGAAGACCACTTTCTGCCCAAGTTCGATGTCCACATCTTCCAGAGTCTTGAAGTTGCGGACGACGAGGCGGGTCAGCATCAGTCGTCCAGAAAGCTGCGCAGCTTGCGGCTGCGGCTGGGGTGTTTCAGTTTGCGGAGTGCCTTGGCCTCGATCTGGCGGATGCGCTCGCGCGTGACGTTGAACTGCTGGCCGACTTCCTCCAGCGTGTGGTCGGTGTTCATGCCGATGCCGAAGCGCATGCGCAGCACCCGTTCCTCGCGCGGCGTCAGGCTGGACAACACCCGCGTCGTCGCCTCGCGCAGATTGGCCTGGATCGCGGCATCCAGCGGGATCACCGCTGCTTTGTCTTCGATGAAGTCGCCGAGGTGGGAATCTTCCTCGTCGCCGATCGGCGTTTCCAGGCTGATCGGCTCCTTGGCGATTTTGAGGACTTTGCGCACTTTTTCGAGCGGCATGCCGAGTTTTTCGGCCAGTTCTTCCGGCTGCGGCTCGCGGCCGATTTCGTGCAGCATCTGGCGGCTGGTGCGCACCAGCTTGTTGATCGTCTCGATCATGTGAACCGGAATGCGGATCGTGCGCGCCTGATCGGCGATGCTGCGCGTGATCGCCTGCCGAATCCACCACGTCGCGTAGGTGCTGAACTTGTAGCCGCGCCGATATTCGAACTTATCGACCGCTTTCATCAGGCCGATATTGCCTTCCTGAATCAGATCGAGGAATTGCAGACCGCGATTGGTGTATTTTTTGGCAATCGAGATCACCAACCGCAAATTGGCCTCGATCATCTCTTTCTTCGCGCGCGCGCTGTCCCGCTCGCCACGGCTCACCGTCGCATACACGCGGCGGAATTCGCTGATCGGGAGGCCGGCGTCGGTGGCCACGGCGGAAATCTGGGCACGGACTTTCGCCACATCCTCGAAGTAGCGCGAGGCAAAGTTCTTCCAGCCCTTGCCGGGCAGGGCCGCGACACGCTCCAGCCAGTTCGGCGCCAGTTCGTGGTTGCGGTATTGTTCGAGGAAATCGTCGCGCGGCACTTTTACCGCTTCGGCCATGCGGAGCAGTTGCCCTTCCAGCCCTGTCAGTCGCTGGTTGAGTTGCTTGAGCTGCATGACCAGCTCTTCGATGCGGTTGTTGTGCAGCCGCACCTGCTCGACCTTGGCGACCAGCTCCTCGCGCAGCTTCTCATACGATTTCTCGGAGCGGGCGCTGACTTCCTCGCCGCTGGTGAAGCTTTCCAGCCGCTTGGACTGCATCTTGCTGAGCTTCTTGTAGAAGCCCTCGATCTCCTCGAAGGTCGCCAGCACCTCCGGCTTCAGCTTTTCTTCCAGTGCGGACAGCGACAGGCCGTTGCCCTCGCCTTCCTCGCCCTCGTCCTCGTCCGGCGGCGCCTCGAACGCCACTTCGGTTGCACCGGCGGCCTCCGCCTCCACAGCGGCGGCCGGCGGGCCGCCCTGCGTGGCTTCCAGGTCGATGATGTCGCGCAGCAACATCCGCCCGCCCTTGAGCGCGTCGTGCCACGCGATGATAGCGCGGAACGTCAGCGGGCTTTCGCACAGCCCGCCGATCATCATGTCGCGGCCGGCTTCGATCCGCTTGGCGATGGCGATTTCGCCCTCGCGGGACAGCAGTTCGACGCTGCCCATCTCGCGCAGATACATCCGCACCGGATCGTCGGTGCGGCCGAGGCTTTCCTCGTCCACATTGCCGCCGGCACCGGTCTCCTCCGCGCCTTCCTCCTCGGCCTTTTCGGGCTTGACGACCGGCGCCTCGCCGTCCTCGCTCTCCTCGCTCTCGACCACCTGGATGCCCATTTCGGACAGGCCGGCCATCACGTCCTCGATTTGTTCGGAACTGGTCTGTTCCGGCGAGAGCACGACATTGAGTTCGTCGAACGTGATGTAGCCGCGCTCCTTGCCCTTGGCGATCAGCCGCTTGACGGCGGCGGACTGGACGTCGAGCAGCGTGGTGTCGGAGTCCTGCTCTGTCGTGGCGGCGTCGGCGGGAACGCTCGGCTTGGTGGCCATCGTTCAGGGCACTCCGAAGAAAAAGGCGGGACGGGTAGCAGGCCGACCGCAGCGGTTGTTATGTGGCATCACAGTTCGTCGTCAAAGCCCTGCTCACCCCGGCGCAGCGCGTCGCGGGCGGTGCAGAGCGCAATCAGCCGGCGCTGCGCGGCGTCGTCGGGGTGGCTGGCAAACGCGCGGCTGGCGGCCGCCACTTCGTCTTCGAGCCGACCACGATGCATCAACCCAAAAATATGCCACCAGCCCGCTTCGGCCTCCGCCGGTTGGGCGTCCGGCAAGGCGCAGGCCGGCATCGGGTACGGAACCGCCGATAGGGCCTGCGCAGCCTCCGCCGCCAAACCAGCCGACGTCAGGTGGGTGATCAGCGCACCCGAGTCAAGCATTTGTAATGGTTCCGCCCACCGCAGAAGTTCGCTGCGCAGCCGTGCAAGCGGCGCAGGCAACGCCACGTCGGCGAACGCCTCCTCGACATCATGCAGCAGGCCGGGATGGCGCAGGAGAATCGCCAGCAACGTGCGGCCCCGCTCGGCCTCCGCCGTCTCGGCGCCGGTCATGGGACGGCTGATGCGCACCGGCCGGGCAGTCGGCACGCCACGCCGGCCCGGACCCGCCGCCGAAGCTCGCCGCTGATAGAAACGATCCAACAGGGTGCGCCTATATTCGGACGCCAGCGCCCGGTCGCGGATGCG
>CAJCJG010000122.1 GCA_903970625.1 Solirubrobacterales bacterium 70-9
ATAGACCGAACTCGTCGAGGCGAACAGCAGATGGCTGGGCCGCGCCGATTTCGCGACTTCGAGCAGGTTGAAGGTCCCGGTGAGGTTGGCGTCGGCATAGGCGCGCGGATTTTGCAGGCTGTAGCGCACGCCGGCCTGCGCGGCGAGGTGGACGATCTGCGTAATATCGGGGTGCGCCGCCGCTACTGCCGCCATCGCATCGCGGTCGGCGAGGTCGGCGCGGACGAAATCGTAGCCGTCCCGCCCCGCCAGCCGCGCCAGCCGGGCGTGCTTCAGGCGCACATCGTAGTAGCCGTTGATATTATCCAGCCCGACGACGCGCTCGCCGCGCGCCAACAACGCTTCGGCAACGTGCATGCCGATGAAGCCCGCCACGCCGGTCAGCAGGATGGTCATGGGCGACGCCAAAAATGTTCTGTCGCTTCTAGGCGGCGCGCGTGCGACAGGGCAAGCGAATGGTCGGGGGAGCACAGCATGCGAAATTTTCCGATCTTTCTGGATCTGCGCGGCCGGCGCGTGCTGGTGGTGGGCGGTGGCGAACTAGCCGAGCGCAAGTCGGCGCCGCTGCGTCTGGCCGGTGCCGAAGTCGTCCTCGCTGAAAAATTCGATCCGCTGGACCTCCCCGGCTGCGCCCTGGCCGTCGGTGCCGGAGCCGCGGAGGCGGATTTGCAGGCGCTGTCGAGCGCGGCGCAAGCGGCCGGCGTGCCGGTGAACGTCGTGGACCGGCCAGAGTTGTGCTCGTTCATCACACCGGCCATCGTGGATCGCGACCCGATCACCGTTGCCGTCTCCTCCGGCGGGGCCGCGCCGGTGCTGGCGCGGCTGATCCGCGCGCGGATCGAGGCCGCCGTGCCCCCCGCCTTCGGCCGCCTCGCCACCCTCGCCGACTCCTTCAAATCGGACATCCGCCGCCGCCTGCCCGACCTCGCCGCCCGCCGCCGCGTGCTGGAACGCCTGTTCACCGGCCGCGCGGCGGATCTGGTGTTCGCCGGCCGCGAGGACGAAGCGCGCGCCGAATTTGCCGCCGCCCTGGCCGGCGATGCGCCCTCCGGCGGTATGGTGTTTCTGGTCGGAGCCGGCCCAGGCCCGGCCGATCTGGTCACGCTGCGCGGGCAGCGCCTGCTCGGCGAGGCCGACATCGTCGTCCACGACCCTCGCACACCCGAATCGGTACTCGATCTCGCCCGCCGGGACGCCGAGCGCCTGGAGGCAAGCGGTGCGAAATTGGCGGTGCTGGCGCAGGCCGGCAAGCGCGTGGTCCGCCTCTACGCCGGAAATGCCGCCACCTCAGCGCCCGCCGTAGCGGATGCAGAGGCGCTGGCAACGAGCGGCGTGCCGTTCGAAATCGTGCCGGGACTCGACTAGCCGGCCACCCAGCCGCCATCGATGGAGATCGGCGTGCCGGTCATGGTCGAGGCGGCGTCGGACGACAAAAACACCGCCAGCGCGCCGATCTGCTCGGGCGTGCTGAATTTCGCCATCGGCTGCTTTTCGGTCAGGAATGCCTGCGTGATCGTGGCCACGTCCTTCCCCTCCGCCTTCGCCCGGTCGTCGAGCTGCTTTTCCACCAGCGGCGTCAGCACCCAGCCGGGGCAGATGGCGTTGACGGTGATGCCGTCATTGGCCAGTTCGATGGCCGCGACCTTCGTGGCGCCAACCACACCATGCTTGGCCGCGACATAGGCGACCTTGTGCCCGCTCGCCACCAGCCCGTGTGCCGAGGCGATGTTGATGATCCGCCCCCAGCCGCGCTTTTTCATGCCGGGGATCACCGCCTTCATGCCGTGAAACACCGCCGAAAGATTGATCGCGATGATCCGGTCCCACTGCGCGTCCGGAAACTCCTCCACTGGCGCCGTGAACTGCACCCCCGCGTTGTTGACCAGGATGTCCAGCGACCCGAAATCCTTCTCGATCTCGGCGACCAGCGCCACCACCTGATCCGGCTTGGAAATGTCTGCGCCGCTGTACCCCACTTTCACGCCGAATTTCTCGGCGGTGCCGGCACGCAGCTTCTCGATTTCGGCGGCATCCCCGAACCCGTTCAGCATGATCGCGGCGCCCTCGGCCGCGAATGCTTCGGCGATCCCCTGGCCGATGCCGCTGGTCGATCCCGTCACCAGCGCGACTTTCCCCTTGAGGCTCATGCGATCCGTCTCCTTCGTGTCGCGCGGCACTATGCCGCAGTGCGCCATATCGGGACACGCGACCACGTCTGGCTCGGGTGGCGCAACCTCGGCTTGAAGACTCACCCCGCCGACCGCACGTAAACGTGCATGCGCGAACTCTGCCCCTGTCACCCGCGCACCCTGCTGCTGCTCGCGCTGCTGGCATGTGGCTCATCGACCATGGCGTTGGCAGAGCAGCGCACCCAACCGCTGGACCCAGCCCATGCCGAAGTCGGCTTCCGTGCCTATGCGTTTGGGCTGGTTCCCATCGATGGCCGGTTTGCCAGATTTTCCGGCCAATTGACCTTCGACCCTGCCACCCCCTCGCAATGCCGTGTCGAGGTTCGCGTGGAGGTCGCCAGCCTGGAGATCGGCGACGCGGCCATGCAGGCCGATGTGCTGTCGCCGAGCCTGCTCGATGCCGCCGCCTTCCCGACGCTCGCCTACAGCGGCGCCTGTCGCGGAGAAGTGATCGACGGCACGCTGACGATGCACGGCGCAACGCATCCGCTCAGCCTCTCGATCAAGACGACCGACGGCCGCTATAGCGCCGAGGCCCCGATGCACCGCCGCGATTGGGGTATCACGGGCCGCCCCTTGTTGGCCGGCCCCACGGTGCGAATCCGGGTCAGCGCTCCTATATCCGTGGTGCCAAACCCGCCGCGGTAGGGGCGGCGTGCGGCCGACGTTATCTAAGCCGCCCGCTGCCATGAGGGTGTCGGTCCGCCCCCAAGCTTGCTAGTCTGCCGACTCAGGGAGATGAGCATGAGCGACCTGTCGGAACTTAAGGAAGGCGTCGAAGCCGAGAAAGCCCGGTTGAGCCAGGTGCTGCGCGATGCGGATGGCCGGCATCCCGGCGGCCCGTGGTTTTTGTTGCTGGCATTGCTGGTCGGTCTGGTTTGCGCCGCGATCTTTGGCCCTGCCCTGCCACGGTTGTTCGGTGCGTCCGGCGACGTGATCGGCGCCGCCATGATCGTTGCGGTCTCGATCGTGTTGACCGGCATACTGGTCGCCGTCGCTGCGGCGCTGTTCCTGCGGATTCAGTCCACCTCCGTCGTCGCCGCCGAGGCGCGGGAGGCAAAAGCCCAAATCCGCCGGGGCCTTGCGGACGCGGGCGCGATCACGGCCCTGCGGGCCAGGATGCCGGTGCGGTCGCCCACCTGATCGCCGGTGGCTGCGCCCGAAGCCTGGGATCGGTTCGACCGCTATAGCCGCATGGCGACGGCCGATCTGCACGCCACGGCCGACAAGTGCGCCGAGAGACTGCACCAACTCGATCTGGAATTGGCTCTGCTCGAACCCGACATCGCGCACGGGCGGCAACGGTTACGAACCTCAGTGGCATGGCTGGGGCTGCACGGTGCGATCAGCCTCGCCGGTCTGATCGCGGCGCCGGCGACACTCGGCTGGTCGCTGCTCATCACAGCCGGCGACACTGCGTTGCTGTGCCGTGAACTGAACGAACTCGGCGAGAAGTCGTACGAGGCGCAAATGCTTGAATTCAAGGTCGGGCAAATTCGCCTTGAAGCCGCCGAAATCGCGGAGAGTCTGGCATCGATCCGCAGCGAACTGGAGCGACGGTAGGCTGCCGCCACCCTTGCCCAGCGCGGCCCCCGGTCGCTAGAGTGCCCCGCAGCAGGGGAACACAGCATGAACGACGACCTGTTCGGGCCTGCCCGCACGCCTGGACCCAAGCCCGCGCCGCGCAAGGAAGCACCGACACCACAGGCCGCCAAACCGGCGGACGACAGCTATTCCGCCAAGGATATCGAGGTTCTGGAGGGGCTGGAGCCGGTGCGCCGCCGCCCCGGCATGTATATCGGCGGCACCGACGAAACCGCGCTGCACCATCTGGCCGCCGAAATTCTCGACAACGCGATGGACGAGGCGGTCGCCGGCCACGCGAGTTTCATCGAGGTCTCGCTGGAGGCTGGTAACGTGCTGGCCGTGCGCGACAACGGGCGCGGCATCCCGGTCGATCCACACCCGAAATTCAAGCATCTGAGCGCGCTGGAAGTCATCCTCACAACGCTTCACTCCGGCGGCAAATTCGGCGGTAAGGCATACGACACGTCCGGCGGGCTGCACGGCGTCGGCAGTTCGGTCGTCAACGCGCTGTCGGAGATGCTGGACGTCGAAGTCGCCCGCGACCGCATCTTGTGGAAGCAAAGCTACGCGAGGGGCGCGCCGACAACGAAGCTGCTGAATGCAGGCCCCGTCCAAAACCGGCGCGGTACGCTGATCCGGTTCCGGCCGGACCGCCAAATCTTTCCGGACCTCTCATTCAGCCCGGCGAGGCTCTACCGGCTGTGCCGCTCGAAAGCCTATTTGTTCCGGGGCGTGGTGATCCGCTGGTCCTGTGACCCGTCGCTGCTGAAGGCCGGCGGCGACATCCCCGCGTCGGCCGAGCTGCATTTTCCCGGCGGTCTGCGCGACAGCCTGGAGGCCGACATCAACGGCGCCGCCCGAATCGTGCCGCTCTGGTCCGGCGAGGCTGATCTGCCAGGCGAGCGCACCGGGCGCCTGGAATGGGCGGTCGCATGGCTGGAAAATGCCGACGCGTTTCTGCACAGCTACTGCAACACCGTGCCGACCGTGCAAGGCGGCACCCACGAGGCCGGCTTTCGCGCCGCCCTGCTCAAAGGCTTTCGCACCTGGGGCGAACACCGCGCCAACCGCCGCGCCGCACAAATCGTCGCGGACGACATTCTGGGCGCCATGGCGGCGAAATTGTCGGTGTTCATTCGCGAACCGCAGTTCCAGGGCCAGACCAAAGAAAAACTGACCAGCGCCGAAGCAACGCGCCTCGTCGAACAGGCGTTGACGGACCGCTTCGACCATTTTCTGGCCGGTGACCCGACGCAGGCCGACAATCTGCTGGCCTTCCTGATCGAGCGCGCCGAGGACCGGCTACGCCGCAAGGAATTGAAGGACGCGCCGCGCAAATCGGCGACGAGGCGGCTCCGCCTGCCCGGCAAGCTGACCGATTGCACGCTGGAAGACGCCGCACGGACGGAGATTTTTCTGGTCGAAGGCGACAGCGCCGGCGGCTCCGCCAAGCAGGCGCGCGACCGCGCGACGCAGGCCGTACTTCCGCTACGCGGCAAAATTCTAAATGTTGCCAGCGCTAGCACCGAAAAACTGCGGCAGAACCAAGAGTTGAAAGACCTGATCGAAGCGTTGGGCTGCGGTGTTGGCGACCGCTTCGACCGCACGCGCCTCCGCTACGGCCGGGTGATCATTATGACCGACGCCGACGTGGACGGCGCGCACATCGCCTCGCTGCTGATGACGTTCTTCTATCGGGAACTGCCGGAACTTGTTCGCAACGGCCATGTTTACTTGGCGCAACCGCCGCTATACCGGCTGACGCAGGGTGCGAAGTCTGTCTATGCGATGAACGACGCCGATCGCGAGCGCAAAATGAAGCAGTTCAAGGGCACGGCCAAAGTCGATGTCAGCCGCTTCAAGGGTCTGGGCGAAATGCCCCCCGCCTCGCTGAAGGAAACCACGATGGACCCGGCCAAACGCACGCTGTTGAAAGTGGTGGCATTGCCGGAGGAACGGGCGCGCACCAACGATCTGGTCGAGAGCCTGATGGGCCGTCGCCCGGAACTGCGCTTCGCGTTCATCCAGGAGCGGGCGAAGACGGTCACGGAAGTGGATATTTAGGCCAACCCGGCAACTCGCTTCCCCCTTCCCCTGGGGATGTGGAACTTTACATACCCACTAGCGGGAGGCAAGAACGAGCATTCTATCGCCGATCCGGGAGAGTGGCTACGTCGATGGTGGTCTGTCATCGTTCAGGTTCTGTCGCCTTCTTTTGCCCCGCGATTGGAAGCGGGAGTTATTCGGCGTGCTAGGCTCCAAACCCAATCAGCCCCTAGGAATCGGTGGCGAACCTCGATTCGATGAGCGCCTCTGTAATCGAGGGGCTGTAGAGGGATGTCTGGGGAATACTGGCTGACAGACGAAGCG
>CAJCJG010000123.1 GCA_903970625.1 Solirubrobacterales bacterium 70-9
CACGGAATGCACCAGATGCGCGTGCAACGTGGCTTCGCGCGCCGTCGAAACCAACGCCGCAACCTCGCGGAAATTTTGCAGGCGCGGGGCCGCATCCGGCTGCGCCGCGATGGCAGGGGCGCCGTTCGCCACCGCCCGCGTGCCGCCGCCGCTTCCGCCTGTCGGTGCCGGCGACCCGGCCGCCCCCGGCCCGCTTTCGCTCAACCGGCGCACCAGATCGCCCGGCGGCGGCAGGTCGGCGGCATAGCACAACCGGATCAGGATCATTTCCGCCGCCGCCCGCCGATCCGGCGCCTGTTCGACTTCGCCGATCCCCTTCAGCAGCATCTGCCACGCCCGGCCCAACGATGCGAGCGACAGCCGGTCGGCGAAGCTGCCGCCGCGAACCCGCTCGGCTTCCGGCAGTTCGAGACTGTCGCGCAAGGCGGGCACCGATTTCAGCCGCGTGACGGTATGGACCAGTTCCAGCAAATCTTGCAGCAGCACGCCGAGGTCGGCGCCCCGCTCGTGCGCCCGGTCGGTCAGCGCGAGCGCCGCGGCCGGCTTGCCCTCCATCACCGCCTCGAACAGGTCGAACACGGAATCCCGGTCGGCCAGCCCCAGCATGTCGGCGACCGTCGCGGCGGAGATCGTCACCCCCGGCTCGGCCTGCGCGATGGCCTGATCGAGCAGGGAAAGGCCGTCGCGCACCGACCCGTCCGCCGCCCGCGCGATCAGGGCCAGCGCCTCGGGCGCGATGGCCACGCTCTCCTGCTCGGCGATGCGGCCGAAATGGGCGGACAGTTCGGCGATCGACACGCGCCGCAAATCGAACCGCTGGCAGCGGGACAGGACCGTGACCGGCACCTTGCGCAGTTCGGTCGTGGCGAACACGAAGCTGACGTGGGGCGGCGGCTCCTCGAGCGTTTTGAGCAGCGCGTTGAAGGCGTTGCGGGTCAGCATATGCACTTCGTCGATGATGAACACTTTGGTGCGAATGTTCATCGGGCGGGAGCGCGCGTAGTCGATGATCTCCCGCGCATCGTCCACGCCGGTGCGCGAGGCCGCGTCCATCTCCAGCACATCGGGTTCGCGTTCGGCGAGGATGGCGATGCAGTTCGGGCACACGCCGCACGGCTCGGCGGTCGGGCCGCCCTGCCCGTCCGGGCCGATGCAATTCAGGCAGCGGGCGATGATGCGGGCGGTGGTGGTTTTGCCGACGCCGCGCACGCCGGTGAGCATGAAGGCGTGGGCGACGCGCTTGAGGGCGAAGGCGTTGCGCAGCGTGCGCACCATCGCCTCCTGCCCGATCAGGCTATCGAAGGTGTTCGGGCGGTATTTCCGCGCGAGGACGCGGTAGGGCGTGGCGGCGGGGGCCGGCAGCGCGTCGCCGAACAGGCCGGGGCCTTCGGGCACCGGCGCCTCTTGCGGGGACTCGTCGCTGAAAAGGCCGGACATGCGCGGCTAATGTACCGGCCTACATGGGTTGCAAAGGTGGGAGGCCGAACGAACGACCCGAGCGGAAACTCGTTGCGGCTGCTTCCTTCCGGACCTGACCGGGTTGGCGAGGCGCCCGTCCGCCGCCGACCTCCCGCGCCACCATATGCCCCGGACCGCCACTCGCCGCAAGGTTGCCGCCGGAACCCCACGCGTGGCACGGTCGCGGCCCCTCGCCCGAGAGCCAAGCATGAGCCTGATCCTCGCCACCCACCCGAACACCTATTCCGGCAGCCCGCTGGACCGCGTCAGCCCGCGCCGGGACGATTCGGCCTGGATCGCGACGCAGATGGCAGATCCAGCGACGCTGTGGGCGCCGGTGTGGCGCGCCCGCAGCCTGATGGTGGGGGTGGCGGAGGGACGGCCCGAGGCGGTGTTTTTGACCACCGAGGCGGCCGAGGCATTGCGCATGGCCGGCGGCCCGTGGGCATTTTTGGGGCTGCGCGGGGAAACCGCCGTGTTCGCGGTCGATGTCAGTCATGCGGAGGACCCGCTGCCGCTGCTGCCCGAGGCGGGGTTCACCTTCACCGACCTGCGTGCGGTGCGCGGCAGGCTGGCGGCGGAAGATGCGTCGGTGCTCGCCCACGCGCGCGCGCTGATGCACTGGCGCACGAAGCACGGTTTTTGCGGCGTCTGCGGCCACACCTGCGAGCCGCGCGCGGCCGGCAACGTGTTGCACTGCACGAACCCCACATGCGACACGCAACACTTCCCGCGCACCGACCCCGCCGTGATCATGCTGGTGCATCGCGGGGACCGGGCCTTGTTGGGCCATTCGGCGCGGTTCCCGATTGCCAACATGTATTCCACGCTGGCCGGCTTCGTCGAACCGGGCGAGACGCTGGAGGAGGCGGTGGCGCGGGAGGTGTACGAGGAATCCGGCATCCGGGTCGGCCGCGTGCAATACCATTCCAGCCAGCCCTGGCCGTTCCCGGCCTCGATCATGCTCGGCTTCTACGCCGAGGGGCTGAGCGAGGAGATCGTGTTGCACGACGACGAACTGTCCGATGCCCGCTGGTTCACCCGCGCCGACATTTTGAACCAGGAGTCGCTCGGTTTCGTGGTGCCGCCGCTGGACAGTATTGCCGGGCGGCTGATTTCGGACTGGATGGCGGCGGTGTGAGCGCGGCCAACGCCGACCGCGTCACGCTCTGGCCGGCGGGATTCGCCCTCGGCTTGTGTCTCGCTGTGCCGCTGCTGGTGTCGGTTTATCCGGACGTGGTCATCTACCTCGTGCTGCTGTCCTTATTCGCGCTTCCGTTGGCGATTGCGGTTGCGCTCGCGGTTCCGGGCGTATGGGTGGTCTTGGCGATTTGGGCGTTCGTTGGTGGCAGGCGGCGGCGCTGCTTCGGTTTTGTGGTCGCTTTGCTGATATTCGGCACCTTTGTCGGGCAAACGTGGACGGATCGGCTGTTCCTGGCCCGCCTCGGGGATTGGGAGCATTTCGTCCTGCTTTCTCCGCTCTATCTGGTCCGGGCAGCGTCGGCGCCGGACGTGGGCAGCCCACGCTTCATCCAATTTCCCTGGGAGGCGACCGGCTTCATGTCGGTGGGCGACGCGGACCGGTTTGTCGCCTACGACGAAGCCGACACGCTTGCGAATCAAGATAGCGACCGGCGGCAACAATGGCGCACAATACAGGGACCGATCTGCGACGGACCCGACGACACCAACCGACCCTGCCCGGGCTGCTGCATCGAGATCAAGCATTTGCCGGGACATCTCTACCAAGTGAGTTTCCACGAAACGTAATGGTGCTCCGAGGCCATGCCCGACTTTTTCACCATCGGCTACGAAGGCAGTGTCGTGGACAATGTGGTGGCGGCGTTGCGCGAGGCGGGCGTGACGCATCTGTTGGATGTCCGTGCGCTGCCGCAGAGCCGCAAACCCGGGTTCTCCAAACGTCTGCTTGGCGGCACGCTGGAGGCGGCGGGAATCCGCTACACGCATCTGCGCGGTCTCGGCACGCCGAAGGCCGGCCGGGATGCGGTGCGGCACGGCGACGTGGCTGCCATGCACCGCATCTTTCGCGCCCACATGCAGGAGCCGGCGGCGTTGGTCGATCTTGCCCGCGCAGCCGAGATTGCCGCCGCCGAACCGGCCTGTCTGCTGTGCTTCGAGAGGGACCACACGCACTGTCATCGGCAGATTGTGGCCGAGATGATCGGAAAGCCGGCGCGGCATTTGGTGGCGTGAGCGGCGCCCGGCGGACGCCGTTACAAGATCGCTTGTCCGACGGTGAAGGCCAGGACGAGGAAGATCACGAATATGACGATAAACACGTAGAAAATCAGCTTCGCGATGCCGGCTGCGGCCGCCGATATGCCGGTGAAACCGAAAATGCCGGCGACGATCGAGACGACGAGGAAAAACAATGCCAGCTTGAGCACGAACGATCTCCCAGGCGCAGGACCGCGTGGCGTAGAAGCGATGGGCGCGCGGATGGTTCCCGGACGCAGACGTTCGGCTTCGCCTACGCCGCCCCCATTGCACGCCGCATGAAAAGGCGCTTCAGGCCGGGTAGCCGGTCCACCGCCGCCATGCCCACGTCGCGGGCGACGCGCAGCGCGCGGCTGTCGCTGCTGAACAGGCGGTCGAGCGTGTCGGTCGCGGCCAGCATGGCAAGGTTGGCGGGGCGCCGGCCCGCCTGATAGCGGGCGAGCAACTCCGCCACGCCGGGGTCCTCGCCAGCGTTGACGGCCGCGATGATCTGGTTCGCCAAATCCGCCACGTCCAGAAACCCGAGGTTCAGTCCTTGCCCGGCAATCGGATGCACCCCGTGCGCGGCATCGCCGACCAGGGCCAGCCGCGTGTCGGTGTAGCGGTGCGCGTGCATGGCGGTGAGCGGATAGCTCCAGCGCCGCCCGACCAGCCGGATCGCGCCGACATGGCCGCCGAGGCGCCGCGCCACTTCGCGCACGAACCGCTCCGGCGGCATTTCCAGCAGATAGGCGGCGGTGGCGGCCCGCTCCGTCCAGACGATGGCGGACAGGTTGGGTTCGTCGGCGTTGCCCGCCATCGGCAACAGCGCAAACGGTCCGCCGGGCAGGAAATGTTCCAGGGCGACGCCGTTGTGCGGCCGTTCGTGGGCGATGGCGAACACGATGCCGGTTTGGCCGTACTCCAGCCGCGTCACCGGAATCTTCGCCGCCTCTCGCAGCGGACTGTTGCGGCCCTCGGCGGCGACGATCAGGCGGCAGGACACGACCGGGCCGCCCGCGATGCGGATTTCCGCCCCGTCCGCCGCGCGGATCACGCTGGCGTCGGCGGGGGCGAACACGGACAGGTTCGGTAGGTCGTGCATCCTGGCGTTCAGCGCCATCCGCAGGCTTCTGGCCTCCACCATCCAGCCGAAGGCATCGGACTGCACCGCACGGGCGGAAAAATGCAGGTGCAGCGGCGAGGCCGGGCGGCCCACTTTGCCATCCGACACCCGAATGTCGCGGATCGGGCCGGGCGGATACGGCAGCCGGTCCCACACGTCCGCCGCTTCCAGCAGCGCGCGGGAGCCGGCCGCGACGGCGTAGGCGCGGCCGTCGAAATCAGGGTGCTCCATCGGCGGCAGCGCCGCGCGATCGACGATGGCCACCCGCACGCCCGCCGCCGCCAGCCGGCACGCGAGCGTGCCGCCGACCGGCCCGGCACCTATGACTCCTATATCGACATCCAGCCGCCCCGCCGCGATGGTGACGTCGGGTTCGATCTCGGTCATGGGCGATCCTGCGCGATCCGTGTGCTTCCCGATACGAGGGCACTGTAGGCGCAATTGCAACCCGCTGCCCGAATTTTGGGCAATTCTCGTCCGATTCGCGGTCTAAAGCGCCGCCCATTGCGCGGCACGGTTCTTGAAACAGCTTGTATCCGGTGCATCGAACCCGTTCCAACGAGGGACGGGGGTACGGTGCCAGGAGAGGCATTCGGGAGCAGGGCTGCGACATGAAATTGATCATAGCCGTCATCAAGCCCTTCAAGCTCGACGACGTCCGCGAAGCCCTCACGCCGCTCGGCGTGCAGGGCTTGACCGTCAGCGAGGTGAAGGGGTTCGGTCGTCAAAAGGGACAGACCGAAATCTATCGTGGAGCGGAATACCACGTAAATTTCCTGCCGAAAGTGAAGATCGAAGTGGCGGTGCCAGCCGATCTGACCGAGCAGGTGGTCGAGGCAATCACGAAGGCGGCCCATACCGGCAAGATCGGCGATGGCAAAATCTTCGTCCTCGACCTCGAACGGGCGGTTCGTATCCGCACCGGCGAGACCGACGCCCAGGCGCTTTGACACCGGACAGCCCTGTGACCCCAGGCAGCCCTGAGACCCCAGGTAACTAAGGAAACAACAACGATGAAGAAGCTGGTTGAACGCGCGACGTACGCGCTGCCGATGCTTGTTTTGATGGGGGCGTACGCCTTCGCCGACGACGCAGCACCCGCCGCCGCCGGTGCCGCAGCGGC
>CAJCJG010000124.1 GCA_903970625.1 Solirubrobacterales bacterium 70-9
CTCGCGCGGGTCGGGGCCACGCTGACGGCGGCGGGCTCGCCGATGACCTCCTCGATGTTCCGCGATCTGCGCAAGGGCGCGGCGGTGGAGGCAGACCATATCGTCGGCGACCTGATCGCGCGCGGCGCGGCGCACGACGTGGCGGCGCCGCTGTTGAATGCGGCCTACGTGCATTTGCAGGTGTACCAGGGGGCGCGGGCATGAGCATCCGAATCGGCGTCGGCGGCTGGGTTTACGAGCCATGGCGCCGCAATTTCTATCCGCCCCGGCTGGGGCAGAGTCGCGAACTGGGATTCGCCAGCAGCAAACTGACATCCATCGAAATCAACGGCACGTTCTACGGCTCGCAAAAGCCGGCAAGCTTCGCCCGGTGGCACGACGAGACGCCGGACGATTTCGTCTTTGCGCTGAAGGGGCCGCGCTATGCGACCAATCGGCAGGTGCTGGCCGAAGCGGCGCCGTCGGTCGAACGGTTTTTCGCCAGTGGCGTGCTGGAGTTGAAGGACAAGCTGGGTCCGATCGACTGGCAGTTTCCCACGACAAAGCAATTCGATGCCGCCGATTTCGAGGGATTCTTGAAATGCCTGCCCAAGACGGTGGAAGGGCGCGCGATCCGGCACGCGGTCGAAGTGCGGCACGAAAGTTTCCGCGTGCCGGAGTTCGTGGCGCTGGCGCGCGCGCACGGCGTGGCGGTGGTGGTCACGGGGGATTCGACCTATCCGCAAATCGCCGACGTGACGGCGCCGTTCGTCTATGCCCGGATCATGGGCACCACCGAGGCCGAGCCGCTCGGCTATTCCGATGCGGCGCTCGACCGGTGGGCGAAGCGGGCAAGGACATGGGCGGCGGGCGGCGTGCCGGACGATCTGGAACTGGTCGCGGCACACAAGGGCAAGAAACCCCGTGACGTGTTCCTGTATGTGATCAGCGGCCACAAGGCGAAGAACCCGGCGGCGGCGATGCGGCTCATCGAGATCGTGGGGTAGCGGCGCACGAGCGAGTCCGTCAGCCAAACGCCGTCGCGTAACTATCCGGCGCAAATCCAACGGTCAGGGCACCGCCCACGTCCAGCACCGGGCGTTTGATCATCGACGGTTGCGCCAGCATCAGCGCGATGGCTTTGGCTTCGTCCAGGCCGGATTTCTGCTCGTCCGGCAGTTTGCGGAAGGTGGTGCCCGCGCGGTTCAACAGCGTCTCCCAGCCGACCTTGCGCGCCCAGGCTTCCAGCGTCGCGCGGTCGATGCCGGATTTTTTGTAGTCGTGAAAGGCATAGGCGACGCCGTGCTGGTCGAGCCACGCGCGGGCGCGCGCCATCGTGTCGCAATTCTTGATGCCGTGGATGACGACGGGACGGGCGGCCATACCGTCGTTTATCGGCCGGACACGGCATCACGCCAACTGGAAACGCTCGAAGCGGGTCAACGCCTGCTCGATGGCCGCCTTCAGCTCCGCGCGCTGCGGCACGATCCAGGTCCATTTCTGCACCAGCAGCTTTTTGGCCTGCCGGTCCGTTTTGAGGTCGATGGCGGCCACGATCTGGTCGCCTACCAGCACCGGCAGCGCGAAATACCCCAGGATGCGTTTGGCGGGCGGCACGTATGCTTCGAAGCGGTGCTCGTACCCGAACAGCATGGCGAGGCGCTGGCGCCGGATGACCAGCGGATCGAACGGCGAAAGCAGATGGATCTGCGGGCTGGATGGCGCCGGCGCCGCCTCCAGCGCGGCGGGCTCGGCCCAATGCCGGGCTTTGTCCAGGCCCGCGATCTGGACGGGCACGAGCAGCTTGCGGCGGACGGCCGTGTCGATTGCCGCCACGATGTCCGCCTTGGCGCCGGCGTTGCCGAAGCTGATCGACTCGAGACTGACCACGCCTTGGGCGCGCAACGCGCGCCGCAGCAGGTAGTCGGCCACCTGCGCGTCCGTCGCGGGTCGCGGGCGACGCGGCCAGCCGAAATGGCGGCCGGCAAGGTCGTAGGTTTTAAGCATGCCGGATCGCTTGCCGACGGTGAGGTCGCCAATGAAGAAACCGAGTTGCAGCGCCTTGCGGGACGGTTTGCGGCTGTCCCAGGCGTGCGTCTTTTCGACCAGCACGTCGTCGTCGATGTCGCGGATCGACAGCGGGCCATCCGTGCGGATGCGGCGGACGAGGGCTGCGTAGTCGGCCGCATCCACCGTTGCGAGCCAGGCCGGCGGTGCCGCGCGGCGGCGCGCCATCGCCGGCAGATAGAACCGGTAGTCGGCGGTGGGCACATAGGCCAACGCATGGGTCCAGTATTCGAACACCGACTTATCGGCCGACTGCGCGTGCGCGAGGTCGGCGCGGTCGTAGGCGGGAATACGGGTATGCAGGATGTGGTGGTGGCTGCGTTCGATGACGTTGATGGTGTCGATCTGCACGTAGCCCAGATGCGCGACGGCGCGCGCCGTCGCATCCGGGCCGTCGCCGAATGGGTTTTGCATGTCGAGTCCCTGTGCGCGGAGCCAGAGGGCGCGAGCGTGCGCTTGCGTCAGCGGGACGGAGTTCATACGGGTTAGGTGATTGCAAGTGCGTTGAGTACGTCGGTTTGGGCGAAATCGTCTCCCTTAAAGAGCAACGGCAGGCCTCGCACCTTGGCGAGCGCGTAGCTGAACAGGTCGCCGAAATTCAGGCTTGCTTGATTTCGGCAGGCCGTGCGCATCCCAGTCAAGCGGATCGAAGGCATCCGTCCGTTCCGGAATTCGGTCCAGTTGGGCCAGCAGGCTGGCCATCCGCCTCGGATCGGACGCGCTTTGCGTTTCGGCGGCAAGCCGGTCGATGGCGCGTTCGACGACGGCCGTCTTTGTCATGCCCGTGGCGCGGGCCAGACGTTCCACCTTGGCCACTACCGTCGGGTTTGCGATTTGAAGCGCCATGGATCGGCCCGGCTCATGCGTAAGTTGATCGTCAATATACATCCATGGTGATTGCCGCCGCTACCCTCACTCCCACTCGATCGTCCCCGGCGGCTTGCTGGTGATGTCGTAGGTCACGCGGTTGATGCCGCGCACTTCGTTGACGATGCGGCCGGCGACGCGGACCAAAAACGCGGCATCGAACGGGTACACGTCCGCCGTCATGCCGTCGGTGCTGGTCACGGCGCGCAGCGCGCACGCCTGTTCGTAGGTGCGGCCGTCGCCCATCACGCCCACGGTGCGAACCGGCAGCAACACGGAAAACGCTTGCCAGATCGCGTCGTAGAGGCCGGCGGCGCGGATTTCCTCCAGAAAGATCGTGTCCACCTGCCGCAGCAGCGCCACCTTCTCGCGTGTCACGTCGCCGGGAATGCGGATGGCGAGGCCGGGGCCGGGGAACGGGTGGCGGCCGATCACCTCCTCCGGCATGCCCAGTTCGCGGCCCAGGCGGCGGACCTCGTCCTTGAACAGTTCGCGCAGCGGTTCGACCAGTTGCATCCGCATCCGCTCGGGCAGGCCGCCGACATTGTGGTGGGACTTGATCGTCACGCTGGGGCCGCCCGTGGCGGAGACGCTTTCGATCACGTCCGGATACAGCGTGCCTTGCGCCAGAAAATCGGCGCCGCCAATCTTTCCCGCTTCCTGCTCGAACACTTCGACGAACAGCCGCCCGATGATCTTTCTTTTCTGCTCCGGGTCGGTGATTCCGGCCAGTTCGCCGAGGAAGAGGTCCGAGGCATCGCGATGAATCAGTGAAATATTGAAGCGGTCGCGGAAGGTCGCCACGACCTGGTCCGCCTCGCCTGCGCGCAGCAGGCCGTGATCGACGAAGATGCAGGTCAACTGGTCGCCGATGGCTTCGTGGATCAGCACGGCGGCGACCGCCGAATCGACGCCGCCGGACAGGCCGCAGATGACGCGGCCGCGGCCCACTTGCGCGCGGATGCGGGCGATCTCGGCCGCGCGGAAGCCGGCCATGGTCCAGGAGCCGGCGAGGCCGGCCACGTCGTGGACGAAGCTGCGCAGCAACTCGGCGCCGTGCGGCGTGTGGACGACTTCAGGGTGAAACAGCACGCCATACAGCCGGCGGCCCTCGTCGGCGGCGGCGGCGAAGGGGGCGCCCTCGCTGATGGCGATGGGTTTGAAGCCGGGCGGGAGCACCGAGATTTTGTCGCCGTGGCTCATCCACACCTGTTCGTGGGCGCCCTTGGCCCAGACGCCGCGAAACAGCGCCGACGCCTCCAGCACATCGACATAGGCGCGGCCGAATTCGCGCCCCTGGGAGATTTCCACCTGCCCACCGAGTTGGTGCGCCATGGTCTGAAAGCCGTAGCAGATGCCCAACACCGGCACGCCGGCCGAAAAGACCTCCTGCGGCGCGCGCGGGCTGTCGCCTTCGGTGACGCTGGCCGGGCCGCCGGACAGGATGATGGCGGCGGGGGCGAACGACCGGATGCGCTCGGGAGCGGCGGAATACGGCCAGATTTCGCAATACACGCCGGCCTCGCGCACGCGGCGGGCAATCAGTTGCGTGACCTGGCTGCCGAAATCCAGAATCAGGACGCGATCCGCTTCGGGGACGGAGTCGGGCATGGCGGCGCTCCTTCGCGACGGGATGCGCGGCTTGCAGCATTTTGAGGAGCGGGACGCAAGGGCGGCGGGCTGTGCGCCCGCCGCCCCGGCCCCAGCGAAAAACTCTCTCCGGCTTACGCCACCTTCCGGATATCCTCCACCGCGACCAGATGCGGGTGCGATTGCTGCCGCAGCAGATCGCGATACGGCCCCGGCCGATGCGCCAGTTCGTTCGGCGAGCCGTCGTCCACCACCGCCCCGCCATCCATCACCACGATGCGGTCGAAGTTGCGCAGGGTCGAGAGGCGATGCGCCACCGCGATCACGGTGCGGCCTTGCATCAGATCGTCCAGGGCCGCCTGGATCAGATGCTCGCTCTCGCTGTCCAGCGCGCTGGTCGCCTCGTCGAGCAGCAGGATGGGCGCGTTCTTCAACAAGGCGCGCGCAATCGCCAACCGCTGCCGCTGCCCGCCCGACAGGCGGACGCCTCGGTCGCCGACCATCGTATCGAAACCTTCCGGCAGCGCCTCGATGAACTCGCGGCAACGGGCGATGCTCGCGGCTTCCAGCACCTCCTCGCGGGTCGCGTCAGGCCGGGCATAGCGGATGTTCTCCAGCACGGTGCGGTGGAACATGGAGATGTCCTGCGGCACCACCGCCACCAGCTCGCGCAGGCTCTGCTGCGTCACCGCGCTGATGTCCTGCCCGTCGATCAGGATCTTGCCCGATTGCACGTCATAGAACCGTTGCAGCAACGCCAGCACCGTGGACTTGCCGGCGCCGGACGGCCCGACCAGCCCGACGCGCTGGCCCGCCGCGATGTGCAGATCGAGGCCCGTCACCACCGGCTTGCGGCCGGGATAGGCGAAGCGGACATCGACGAAATCGACGCGACCCACGCCCGGCACCAGCGCCGGGGCGTTGTCCAGGTCCGGCAGGTCGTGCGGCACCAGCAGCGCGCCGATGGCCTCCTCCAGCCGTGCCACCTGCGCCGTCAGGTCCACCAGCGCCACCGCGAGGTCTCGGGTGCCGTGCAGAATGGTGAAACCGAGCGAGCAGATCAGCGCCATGTCGCCGGCCGACGCATGCCCCTGCTGCCACATCGTCACGCCCCAGGCGAGCAATCCGGCGGTCAGGAATGCGGTCATCACGGCATGGATCAGGCGCAGCTTCTCAAGATAGGTCAGGCTGCGGCGGCGCGCGGCCATCTCGTCGCCGATCTCGTGGGTCAGGCGGCCATGCTCGCGCAACGTGGCGCCGAACGCGCGCACCACGGCCATGTTGGAGGTGACATCCACCAGCGTGCCATCCACTTCGGAGGCGCGGCCGGCATATTCGCGATGCAGCGGCGTGCCCTTGCGCGCCAGCCAGTAGATCAACGCGGCCATGGCAGCACTCACGGCCACCAGCGCGCCCGCCATCAACGGGTTGACCGTGGTGATCAGCACGATGGCCACGCACACGGCGAGTGCCGGCGGGATCACGTTCCAGGTGGTCGTGGTCTCGGTCTGGTAGGCAGCGTTCGCGGTCGCGGTGATACGGCCGGCCAGCGCGCCCGGCATCCGGGTGGCGAAATAGCTCGGCGAGTGCCCGGCCAGATGTAGGAACATGTCGCTGCGCACGTCGCCGGTCACGGCCACGAACGTCCGCGCGGCCATCCAGCCGCCGATGCGCCACGTCATGTTGTCGGCGGCGATCAGCGCACACAGCACGCCGAATGCGCCCCACACGGCGCCGCTGCCGTCGTTGCCTTGGGACACAACGTCGATCACCCGCTTCAACCCGTACTGGGTGCAGACGGAGGCGACGACGGCGCAAAAAACAGCGCCGAGTACGACGGCGTGTGCCGCCGCATGGCCGCGCACATAATGCAGCAGGAAACCAAGCGGACGGCCGCGATAGCGGATCAGGCGAGATGTGTTGGCGGTCACGGCAAGGGGCCTTCGAACCACGGGCAGGCGGGGCGCTACCTGCGGCGAGGAATGTGGCGCCGCATTGCGGCTCAATTTTGTCCGTCCGGCCCCAGCGGCATGAATCTTTTGGCATCTTGGCGCCGCGCTTTCGCCATCATGCTTGCCTAGCGGGCGGCGGCCGAGAAAGGTTTTCCCGCATGCGCATCGCCCAAATCGCCCCGCTGTTCGAGTCCGTGCCCCCGAAACGCTACGGCGGGACGGAGCGCGTGGTCCATTGGCTGACCGAGGAACTGGTCGGCATGGGCCACGACGTGACCCTGTTCGCGACGGGCGACAGCACGACATCCGCAAAACTGGTTCCCGCCCGCGACATAGCCCAACGTTTCCAGCCCAATTTCGAAGTCAACGGCGCACCCTACATGCGCCTGCTCGAACTCGTGCGGCGCGCCGCGGACAATTTCGACGTGCTGCATTTCCACATCGATTTCTGGCCGTTCAGCCTGTTCTCCCGCCAATCCACCCCGTTCCTGTCCACCATGCACGGCCGCATGGACCGCGACTGGGTGGCCGACATCTACGACCTGTTCCCGGATACGCCGCTGGTCTCGATCTCCGACGCCCAGCGCGCGCCGGTGCCGCATTTGGGATGGGCCGGGACGGTGCTGCACGGCATGCCGCGAAACCTGCTGCGGCCGGTGCCGGCGGCGCAGACATATCTGGCCTTCCTCGGCCGCATCTCGCCGGAGAAGGGCATCGAAAGCGCCATCCGCATCGCCGCCGGCTGCGATACGCCCCTGCGCGTCGCAGCCAAGATCGGCGAGGAGGATTCATCCTACTACGCAAGCGTGATCTCCCCGTTGCTGTCCGGAAGCGGCGTCGAATTCATCGGCGAGATCGATGACTCGCAAAAACCCGAATTTCTGTCCGGTGCCCGCGCGCTGCTGGTGCCGATCGACTGGCCGGAGCCGTTCGGCCTGGTGATGATTGAGGCGATGGCCTGCGGCTGCCCGGTGATCGCCTTCCGGCGCGGCTCTGTGCCGGAGGTGATCGAGGACGGGCTGACCGGCTTCGTCGTCGATGACGTGGCCGGCGCCATCGCCGCCGTCGGCCGGCTACACGAACTCGACCGCGCCGCCATCCGCCGCCGGTTCGAGGAACGCTGGACGGCGCGGCGCATGGCGGAGGACTATCTGGCGTTGTTTCGCCGCCTTGGTGCCTGAAAATCGGGCGGAACCCGCCGCGTTTTCGCCACGTTGGCTGCCTACACGCCGCTCCGCTCCCCGCTGGAAAGGTCGCCACCATGCTCCGCATCGCCCAGATTGCCCCGTTGTTCGAGGCAGTGCCGCCCAAACTCTACGGCGGGTCGGAGCGCGTGGTCTCCAACCTGACCGAGGAACTGGTGGCGATGGGCCACGACGTGACGCTGTTCGCCAGCGGCGATTCCGTGACCAAGGCCAAGTTGGACCCGCCGTGGCCGCAGGCGCTGCGCCTGGACCCGAACATCCGCGACTGGGTGGCGACCTACAATCTGCTCGTGGAATATGTCCGCCGCCGCGCCCACGAGTTCGACGTGCTGCATTTCCACATCGACTATTTCCCGAACTCGACGTTTTCGCGCCAGAACACCCCGTTCGTGACCACGCTGCACGGACGGCTCGACCTGCCGGAACTGCAAGCGGTGTACAATTTCTTCCCTGACGTGCCGATGGTCTCGATTTCCGACAGCCAGCGCCGCCCGGCGCCGGACATCGGCTGGGCGGCGACGATCTATCACGGCCTGCCGGAAAAATTGCTGACGCCGCAGCCGCCGCAGCCGGAGCAGGGCCAGTATCTGGCCTTCCTCGGCCGCATCTCCCCGGAAAAAGGCATCGAACGCGCCGTGCGCATCTCGTCCGCCACCGGCATCAAGCTGAAGGTCGCGGCCAAGGTCGATAACGCCGACCGCACATACTACGACTCCGAAATCGCCCCTCTCCTCGCGACGGCGGACGTCGAGTTCATCGGCGAGATCAACGACGCCCAGAAGCCCGCCTTCCTGTCCGGCGCGAAGGCCCTGCTGACACCGATCAACTGGGAGGAGCCGTTCGGCCTCGTGATGATCGAGGCGATGGCCTGCGGCTGCCCGGTGATCGCCTTCCGGCGCGGCTCGGTGCCCGAAGTGATGCAGAACGGCGTCTCCGGCTTCGTCGTCGATACGGTGGAGGAGGCGG
Source organism: Solirubrobacterales bacterium 70-9 (assembly GCA_903970625.1). Classification (GTDB taxonomy): domain Bacteria; phylum Pseudomonadota; class Alphaproteobacteria; order Acetobacterales; family Acetobacteraceae; genus CAJCJG01. The sequence continues at coordinate 8,627 of CAJCJG010000124.1, forward strand.
TCGCCGCCGTCGCCCGCCTGGACACCGTGGACCGCGCCGGCGTGCGCCGCTACTTCGAGCAGCGCTTCACCGCGCGCCGCATGGCCGAGGACTACGTGCGCGTGTACGAAAAGCTCATCGCCGCCCGCGCGCCGCAGCTTCGCGCCGTCGGCGACTGAGGCAGGCGACGGCCGGTGCCGCTGGAAACCAGTCGTTCGCCTTTGCCCGCAAATCGACCACTTAGCCGCGCGTTAACCCGCCGCCCCCTTGATAGGCACGACAGAATGCCGACGAGGCACGCGGTGAGCATGATAACCAGGATCGTCTATGTCAGCCGCAGCCGCCTGAACGGCTCGCCGCAGGACCAGGAGCGCCAGACGCGGCGCATCCTGGCCTCCGCCCGCACCAACAACCGCCGGGCGCACCTGACCGGCGCGCTGACCTTCAACGAGGGGTTCTTCGCCCAGGCCCTCGAAGGCTCCGTCAACGACCTCGCGCCGATCTTCGAGCGTATTCGCGGCGACTCGCGCCACAGCAACATGAAGATCCTGGAACACGTCCAGGTCGAGCAGCGGCTGTTCCCCACCTGGTCGATGGCCTACGTCAACACGCCCACCGGCCAGGAACGGCATCCGCTCGCGCATTTTGCCTTCGAATCCGCGCTCACGGACGGCACCGCGCCGGAGGCGGAGCAATTGCTCCGTATCCTGCGTCTGAACATCATGGCGCTCAGCCAGCCCGCCGACGGTGGGGCCGTCCAATTGTGATCGCTCCGTGATCGGATTGGACAGGCATTTTGTTACACTTCGTCTTCCCACGTCATATGATCCGACATCGGTCGAAGCCGGGAAGGGGATCGCCATGGATGACGATGTCGTACAAATGTTCCACGCCGTAAACGAGCGCATCAAAAAGCTGGAAGCGGCCCTGAAGGCCGAAAAGGACGAGCGCGAGGGGCTGGGTGGCCGCTTCGATGCGACGGACGGTCAGGTGGACGCCATCGTCAAGACACTGGGCGGCTGGCTGCGCGGCAACCTCAGCGGCAAGCTGGACGATTTGGGCAGTGGCATTGACGGCGTGTCCAAGCGCGTCGATGCGATCGAAAAGAAGATCAAGAAATAGCGATGCCCTCGCTCTACCGCGCAGCACTTGACGATGCGGCAGTCGACATGACGGCCTTTCCCGTCGGCCCCGGGGACCTGCTGTTCGTCACCGCCGGCCCCGGCGAACTTTCGACGGCGGCCGCCCTGATCGGTGTCGCCAAAGCGGCCGGCGCGGCAACGCTCGTCGTCACCGCGCAACCCAGCGGGTCCACATCCCGCCTCGCCGACGCAACCCTGCTGAACTTGGAGTAGCCGCCACCGCCGCTTACACTGGTGCTAGCGGGGGGGACGGGCATGGCAACCTATCTGGGCTTGGATATCGGCACGTCGTCGGTCAAGGCACTGCTGATCGACGGCGTGCAACGGGTCATCGCGGTCGGCCACGCGCCGCTCGACGTCTCCCGCCCTCACCCACTCTGGTCGGAGCAGAATCCGGAGGATTGGTGGCAGGGCACGCTCGCGGCCATCGCTAAGGCGCGGGCCGCCGCCCCTGCGGAGGCGTGGAAGGCGCTCGCCGGCATCGGCCTCTCCGGCCAGATGCACGGCGCCACGCTGCTCGACGGCGCCGGCCGCGTACTGCGGCCCGCCATCCTGTGGAACGACGGCCGCAGCGGCGCCGAGTGCGCGGAAATGCACCGCCTGCTGCCCGACCTAGCGGAGCGGGCCGGCAACATCGCCATGCCCGGCTTCACCGCCCCCAAACTTCTCTGGGTCAAACACCACGAGCCGGACATTTTTGCCGCCACCCGGATGGTGCTGCTGCCGAAGGATTATGTCCGTTACCGCCTCACCGGGGCTAAAGTGTCGGACATGTCGGACGCGTCCGGAACCCTGTGGCTGAACGTCGCCAAACGCAACTGGGACAGCCGGTTGCTCACCATCACCGGCCTGAACAGCGCCCACATGCCCGACCTGGTCGAAGGCTCCGCCGTCTCGGCGGCGCTGAGCCGCGAGATCGCGAGCGAGTTTGGCATCGCCCGCGTGCCGGTGGCCGGCGGCGGCGGCGACAACGCGGCCTCGGCGGTCGGCATCGGCGCTGTCCGGCCGGGCGACGGATTTCTGTCGCTCGGCACGTCCGGCGTCGTGTTCGCGGTCACGGACCGCTACGTCTCGGCACCCGCCCGCACACTGCACGCCTTCTGCCACGCGGTCCCCGGCCGCTGGCATGGGATGTCGGTGATTCTGTCCGCCGCCGCCGCCCTGTCCTGGATCGCCGAGATCGTCGGCGCCACCGACATCGGCGCCCTGCTGGAGCGCGTACAGACCTGGGCGGCGACGGCCGACAACCGGAAAGACGCGCCGGTCTTCCTGCCCTATCTCAGCGGCGAGCGGACCCCCCATAACGACCCGGAGGCAAACGGCGTGCTCGCCGGTCTGCGTGCCGGTCATGGCCCGGACGCGATGGTCTATGCCGTGCTGGAGGGCGTGGCCTTCGCGCTGGCGGACGGGCTGGACGTGCTGACCTCGGCCGGCGCGCCGCTGACGAGTTGCATGCTGGTCGGTGGCGGTGCGCGGAGTCATTTTTGGGGCCAGATGCTGGCCGATGTGCTGCAAATCAGGCTGCAACTTCCGGAAGGTGCGGAGACCGGCGCCGCCCTCGGCGCCGCCCGACTCGCGATGCTGGCGGCCGGAGCCGGCGACGAAGCGACCATCTGCGTGGCCCCGCCGGTGCAAGAGATTTTCCGCCCCAATCCCGCGATGGCCGCCGCCTACGCGCCGCGTCTGGCGCGCTACCGGGCGCTCTACCCGGCGGAAAAGGCCGCGCGCCAAGCGTAGCGGCTAATTCTTTTCGACCAGGAGCGTGTTGGACAGGGTGCGCATGTTGCCACCGCCGGTCCAGCCATCCTCGCGGATTTCCAGCAGGCGGCAGCCGCTGCGCCGGACCAGATCGAGCAGGATGCGCTGCGGCAGGAAATGCATCTCGATGTCGTTATTCTCAGGGCGGGCCAAATAAGTCTCCGCCGAAAACGAGTAGTCGGCGTTGTAGGTCGGCAATTGGAAGAACCCAACGCCGCCCGACCGCAGCTTTGCCAGCATTCGGGTCAGCAGGTAGGCCATCACCGGCGGCGGATTGTGTTGCAGCGAAATGATGCTGACAAACACGTCGTATTCCGGCAACGCGTCGTAGGCGGAGAAGCGGTTGGTCAGCAGCCACTCGATGTTGGCGACCTTGAAGGAGTCCGCCGTTCGGCGCGCTTCGGCCAGCATCGGTGGCGCCACATCGGCGCCTATCACGCGCTCGAACACCTCCGCGAGCGCCACGGTGATACGGCCCACGCCGCATCCGAACTCGAAGCACGACCGATAGGCCCCAATGTCGATGCCGGCGCGGGCAAGGAATGCCTTGAAAGTCCGGACATTGGCCCGCCCGGACTCGAAGAACTGCGTGCGATTCGCCTCGAACTGCTCCGGTTCGTATTTCGGCGCGGTCAGCACTGTCCAGTGGGGCCGATCCGTGGCCCACTTGGTGAACACGCCTTCGATGCGCGCCAACATCCGGGCGAGTTGCTCCGGCGACACCGTCGTCTCGACAGATATCGGCCGCAAGTCCAATGGCTTGTGACTAAAGACGGCACCGGACATGGGCTGTTCCTGAACTCCAACCGCCAGCATGCGGCGCCAAGCCGAGATCGCACAAGGCTCGTCGGCACGGGCGCCGGCCGCCGCAAGATTGCGTGCCGCACGAGCGCCGCATAAACACGCTTTCAACACGCAGGGGAGAGTTGTGATGGACGTTCGCGCCGCCGTCGCCATGGAAGCCGGCAAGCCGCTGTCGATCGAGACCGTGCAACTCGAAGGCCCCCGCGCGGGCGAAGTGCTGGTGGAGATCAAGGCGACCGGCATCTGCCACACCGACAAATACACCCTGTCCGGCCAGGATTCCGAGGGCATCTTTCCGTCGATCCTCGGCCACGAGGGCGCGGGCGTGGTGGTCGATGTCGGCCCCGGCGTCACGTCGCTGAAAAAAGGCGATCATGTCATTCCGCTCTACACGCCGGAATGTCGTGAGTGCGAATACTGCCTCAGCCGCAAGACCAATTTGTGCGTGAAAATCCGCAGCACGCAGGGCAAGGGCGTGATGCCGGACGGCAGCAGCCGCTTCTCGCTGCACGGCAAGCCGATCATGCACTACATGGGGTGCAGCACCTTCGCCAATTTCACTGTGGTGCCGGAGATCGCACTGGCGAAAATCCGGACCGACGCGCCGTTCGACAAGGTCTGCTACATCGGCTGCGGCGTCACCACCGGCATCGGCGCGGTGATGTTCACGGCCAAGGTCGAAGCCGGCGCCAAAGTCGTCATTTTCGGACTCGGCGGCATCGGCCTGAACGTCGTCCAGGGTGCGCGGATGGTCGGCGCGGACATGATCGTGGGCGTCGATCTGAACCCCAAGCGGAAGGCGATGGCCGAGAAATTCGGCATGACCCACTTCGTCAACCCGAGCGAGGTCGAAGGTGATCTGGTCGCGCATCTTGTCGAACTGACCAAGGGCGGTGCCGACTACAGTTTCGAATGCGTCGGCAACGTCAAGCTGATGCGGCAGGCGCTGGAATGCGCCCATCGCGGCTGGGGCGTCTCCACCATCATCGGTGTGGCCGGCGCGGGCCAGGAGATTTCGACGCGACCGTTCCAGTTGGTGACGGGCCGCCGCTGGATCGGCACCGCCTTCGGCGGCGCGCGCGGCCGGACCGATGTACCCCGCATCGTCGATTGGTACATGGAGGGCAAGATCAACATCGACGACATGATCACTCACACGCTGCCGCTGGACCGGATCAACGAGGGATTCGATTTGATGACCGCAGGCGAATCCATTCGGACAGTCGTGGTTTACTGAGGCGCGGAGCCGCTCGCCAGGAGCCGTCGTGCTGGTCGAACCGGCCACCCCGCGTTTCGTCACCGGCTCGATCATGCGGCATGTGCTGGTCATGGCCAGCACCGGCGCGATCGGGCTGGTCTCCGTCTTCGCGGTCGATCTGCTGAACCTGTTCTATATTTCGATGCTCGGCCAAAAGCCGATCGCCGCTGCCGTCGGCTTCTCCGGGGTCGTCGGCTTCCTGCAAGCCTCGGTCGCCATAGGTCTGATGATCGGCATCAGCGCCGTCGTCTCGCGCACCATCGGCGCGGGGCGGATGGAGGACGCGCGCCGCATCGCCACCGGCAGCCTGATCGTCCTCACGGCGCTGATGCTGCTGCTCGGCCTGCTGACGGTGGTGTTGCTGGACCCGCTGCTGACCGCTCTCGGCGCCGTCGGAGAAACGCGCGAACTCGCCAAGGACTTCCTCCGCATCACCTCGCCCTCGCTGCCGTTGCTGGCGACGGGCATGTGCCTGTCGGGCCTGCTGCGTTCGGTCGGCGATGCGCGGCGGGCGATGAACGTGACGCTGGTGGCCGCCTTCG
>CAJCJG010000125.1 GCA_903970625.1 Solirubrobacterales bacterium 70-9
TTGGCCACTCCGTGCAGGTCCGCGCACGTCGGTCGGCCAGCGGCAATCTCGTCGTCGTCAGCACCGATATCACCGACCTCCTGAGCGCCCAGGCGATGCTGCGCGACGTGCTGGATGCCATCCCCAATTCCGTCGCCGCCTACGACGCCGAAGGCAGACTGATTCTATGCAATCCGGCGTACATGGCAATGTTCCCGGTCTCGGCGAAGATGGCGACGCCTGGCCGGCGCTACGAGGACATCGTCCGCTTCGCCGTCGGACAGGAGATCTATCCGCAGGCGGGCGAGACGCCGGCGGCACGGGAGGCGTGGATCGCCGAACAGGTCTCGCACCATCGCACGCCCGGCGAGGTGCGCAGGCTGCACATGGCGGATGGCCGTGTCCTGCTGGCGCGCGAGCGCCTCTCGGACAGCGGAAATCTGGTTAGCGTCCGTACGGATATCACCGACCTGACCCGCACCGAGGCGATGCTGCGGGATATTCTGGAGACGCTGCCCAGCGCCGTCATCGCCTACGATCGCGACGAGCGTCTGGTGCTATGGAACCGCGCCGCCGTCGAGCTGCTGCCGGAATCGGCGGCCTTCGCGGCGGTCGGCCGTACGTTGGAGGAGATGGTCCGTTTCTCCGCCACGAGCGGCGCATATCTCGATGCCGGCGCAACCGACGCGGACCATGACCGGTGGATCGCCGCCAGACTGGCGGCCTATCGCGCCAGCAGCGGCTCGCGCACGCTGCGCCTCCAGGACGGCCGCTTCCTGACCGCGCTGGAGCGGCGGTCCGAGAGCGGCAATCTGGTATGCGTGCGCACCGACACCACCGACCTCAAGCGCGCCGAGGAGCATTTGCGATGGCAGGCGGAACGCGATCCGCTAACCCTGTTGCACAACCGCGCCTTCTTCCTGACGACGCTGGACCGGGCGCTCGCGGCGACCGCCGGTGGCACCCCGGTCGGCGGCGTGCTGCTGCTGCTCGACATCGACTATTTCAAGCAGATCAACGACACGCTCGGCCACGACATGGGCGACGCGCTGCTGGTGGAGATCGCCCACCGGTTGCGCCTGTATCTGCGCGGCGGCGGCGAGGGGGCGGCGCGGCTGGGCGGCGACGAATTCGGCGTGGTGATCCCCGGCCTCACCGACCCAACGGCAGTGATGGCGCGGATCGACGGGCTTCACGGCGCCCTCTCGGCGCCGGCCGACCTTGGCGGCCGGCGCACGCCGCTCGGCATTTCGATGGGGGCGACGATGTTCCCGGCCGAGGGCAAGGAGGCGACCAAACTGCTGAAGAACGCCGACCTCGCGCTATACGAGGCCAAGCGCCATGGTCGCGGCCGCTGGACACCGTTCCGCCCGGAACAGGCGACGGCGCTGGAACGGCAGGTCCGCATGGCCGATGCGCTGCGCGACGCGCTGGCACGGCGGCAGTTCACCGTCGCCCTCCAGCCCAAGCGGCGGCTACGCGACGGCGCGCATGCGGGGTTCGAGGCGCTGGCCCGCTGGCACGATGGCACCGGCTGGGTGTCGCCCGACGCATTCATCCCGGTCGCCGAGGAGACTGGGCTGATCCGGCCGCTCGGGCGCGTGGTGATGGCGGCGGCGCTCGCGCGCGTCCGGGACATCCGCGACCGGGGGTTCGACCCGGGCCGGGTCGCACTGAACGTGACCGGGCCGCAACTGCTCGACCCGCATTTCCGGGAGCAGACGCTGGCGGCGCTGCGGCGGCAGGGGCTGGCACCGGCGGGCCTGGAACTGGAACTGACCGGAACCGCACTGTTCGGCCGCGCCTCCGAACAGATCGACGCGGTGCTGCGCGACGTGAGCGGCCTGGGCATCACGCTGTCGCTCGACGATTTCGGCACCGGCTACGCCTCGCTGGCGCATTTGTCGCGGCTGCCGATCGACCGCCTCAAGATCGACCGCTCCTTCGTGACCGGCATCGGCCGCGCGGGGCCCGGCGGCGTGATCGCGCGCACGGTGGTCAGCCTCGCGCACAGCCTGGGCATGGAATCGATCGCCAAGGGGGTCGAGACCGACGAGCAGATGGCGTTCCTGGCGGACGCAGGCTGCGACGTGGCGCAGGGGTACCTGATCGCCCGGCCGATGCTGACGACGGACGAGGCGGTCGCCTATCTGCGCGCGCAGGCCCCGCCGGCGACGGTAAACGGCATCAGCCTTCAAGCCTGACGGCATCGTCAGCCAAGAAAAAGATGACGCAAGCAGAGTTATCCACAGATGACGCAGATAACACAGACGAGGATGTCTGGGCTCGTCGTCTATGGAGAACACGGCATTTGTTTGTCTCTTGGCGCGCCGCTGGTGGCATCGATGCCTTGAAATCCCGCTCCCCGCCATGCCAGTGTCGTGCGCAGGTGCGACAAATGGATCATGCGTGGTCCGATGCACTTCGCCGGAGCGGCTGAGGAGAAGGACATTGGGCGGCCAGGTCACTCCCGACAAGGTCGATTGGGCGGCCAAGTTCTGCAACAAACCGGACCTGCCGGATCATCCGGACAGTGCCGGCCAGCCGACGGGAGCGGCCGATCCGTCCGTCGCCACACCGGCCGGCGCGCCGCAGGTACAGCTCAGCGGCGGCGGCCCATCGACGTATGCCGCATCCCTGATCAACAATCCGACCTTCGAAAAACTGATCGAGGCGATGGAGGCCGACGCCGACGACAACGACGCGAAATGGAAGTCGCAAGTCGGCGACGGCGTGTTCGCCCTGATGCCTCCGGGGGTCCTGACGCAGTACACGGCCGACGGCACCGACTGCGCCACGGCGCGCGGCAATTTCAATCTCGAATGGAACAAGATCGTCGGGGGCGGCGGCGACCCAGCCAAACTGCTGGCAGCGTACGATATCTTCTCGCTGCGCATCGGCGCGCTGGAGCAAAGCAACGCCCGTGTCGAGGCCCTGATCGCCATCAATTTCGTGGCCCGGTTCGCGCCCTTCGTCGCGTTCCTGTTCAACGTGTCGAAATTCTCGCAGCAGCACCGGCTGACGCAGCTTATTGCCGACGTGACGCAGCAGCTCCAGCAAGCCGAATCCAAAGTCACCAAAACCGAGATCAAAGCCGGCCTTAACGTCGCGCTCTCGGCGATCACCATGATCGTCGCGCCGGAGGCGGTGGCGGCCAAGCTGGCCGTGAGCCTCGGCTCGATCGCGCTGCACATCGTCATCGACCAAAGTCTCGGCGACGGCACCGTCACCGGAACCGTCGTCTTCGTTGCGGGCGATGGAGCGGAGCTTGCCGAGACCACCAAGGCCGGCAAGGAAGCCGTCGAGGCGCTCGGCAAGAACGGCAAGAAATACCTCGGCACGGCCGCCGCCGCGATCACGTTGGGGCTGGACATTCACGAGGTGTACGAGGGCAAGGAACTCGTCGAGAAAATCGCCAAGAAACTCGAAGAACTCAAAACGGCCTACGACAACCTGATGTCGGGAATCTACCCGCTGATGTCGGAACTGGGTCTGCTGGAGGCGCTGATGCAAGCTCTGAAAACCGAACTCGCGCAGGCGATGACAAAGGTGAACGATTCGGCCAAAAACTACGATGCGATCAAGCAGGAAATAGAGAAGGCGATGAAGGAAGCGAGCGGTTCGTAAGCCTTGAGCGTGCGGGGCCCCTTCCGCGCCATCTACAGGGCTTCGGCCGCCGCAATCCGTGCCCGCGCCCGCAATTGGCCCGCATCCACGCTGTCCAGCGCGTCGATGAACGCGGCGGCAAACGACCCCGGATGCTTGGCCAGATCCTCGGCCATTTCGGCGGCGACGGAGAAATGGACGTGGGCGGCGACCAGCCCGGTCAGCGCGTCCGGCGCCACGGACGCATAGGCCGCCACCAGCGCGCCGAGCGCGCACCCCGTCGCTGTCACGCGCGGCAGCAGCGCGCTGCCACCGGCAATGCGGATCAGCATTGTTCGGCCGGCCACGTCGCCCACCACATGATCGACCGGGCCGGAGGCGGACACGGTGGCCGCATGCGCCAGCAATTCCACGGCGGCGCCGACGGCGGCACTCGGGTCGGCCGAACTCTCCACCCCCTTGCCGCCGCCGCCCAGGCCGGCGAGGCCGATGACTTCGGAGGCGTTGCCCCGGATGGCGGTGGGCTTGAAGTGCAGCAGTTCGGCGGCGATGCCGCCGCGCCACGGCAGGCCGCCGGCCGCGATCGGGTCCAGCACCCACGGCTTGCCGGCCTGTTGCGCCGCCTCGGCGGCCAGCCGCATCGAGGCGACCTGCGCCTGAGTCGGCGTGCCCAGATTGATCAGCACCGCGTCCGCGATGCCGGCGAACAGGCCGGCTTCCTCGGGGTTGTCCACCATCGCGGGCGAGGCGCCGGCCGCCAGCAGCGCGTTGGCCATGAAATTTGTCGAGACACTGTTGGTCAGGCACTGCACCAGCGGCCGGCGGGCGCGCAGCGCGTGATGGGCGGCGACCACGTCGTCGATACCGGGGGCGTGGACGGCGGACAGGGCGAGCGGCATGTGCGGTTCCTCAGGCAGATTTTTGGTGGGCCTTGGCGATCAAGGCCCGGATGGCCGTGACCGTGGCCGCGTCGATATAGTCTCGGCAGCCTCTGCGCGATCAGCGTCAGCAGCGTGTCGTCCGGCATCGGTGGGCCGCATCAGGAGGGAGAAGGACCCGAACGTGCCGACCTTCTTCATTGTTGCCCTTCGGTCACGTTCCCGCGGCCGGCAGGAAACATTGTGGGCGGTGCGTATATGGGTTCAGCCACAGGATGGAAGCGCCGACAGGGTTCGGCTCGTGCAGCACGCGATTGGCGGGCACGATCATCCAGCGGTCGGCCTCGTTCGGCCAGTGGCCGGGCGTGACATGCACCTTCCAATGGTCGCCATCGACCAGCGCCTCCACCGGACGCCCGTCCCCCTCGTCGCAGCATCGCCCGCCGAGGCTGTTTTCGCGGGTGACGAACCAGTCGTGATACGGCGACAATTCGCGAAAATCCTCGCTGCCCTCGGCCGGCGGGGCGGCGTGGGCC
>CAJCJG010000126.1 GCA_903970625.1 Solirubrobacterales bacterium 70-9
CGCCCGCCAGCATCAGACCGGCGCATGCGAGGCGAGCGATCACCGCTCTGCCTCGCCCGCGAGCACGAACGTCCCGTGCATGATCTCGACGCCACCGCCGCCGACATGGGCGGATACCAGCTTCCCGCCGCGCTTGACGGCGCGGGTCAGCAGCAGGCTCGGCCGCCCCATGTCCTCGCCCTGCCCGATCCGCAATGCGAGGTCGAATGTCTCCTGTGGCGCGAGGCCGGCGAGCAGCGCCGCCAGCGCCACGGCGGCGCTTCCGGTCGCCGGGTCCTCGACGATGCCGCCGAGCGGGAAGAACATGCGGGCGTGGATGTCGTGCGCGGCGTCCGCGCCGTCCTTCGTATAGACAAAAATGCCGATGGTCTCGGTGGCCGCAAGCAGCGCGGTCAGGCGGGGTTCGTCCGGCCGGCAGCCGCGCAGCGTGTCGCGGCCGGCGATCTCGCAGAACAGAAACGGCGCCCCGACCGTCCCCATCGTCGGGCGATGCGTGCCGATCAGGATGTCCGTTGCATCCAGGCCTAGCGCCGCCGCGACCTTGGCCGGATCGGCGTTGGCGCCGCGCGAGAACGGGCGGGGCGCGGTCAGTTCCGCCGCGACCGGCTGGCCGTCGGCGAGCGTTATGTCGAGCGGCACAATTCCGGCAGTTTCCTCGAACACCACGCGGGTCGTCCCGGCCGTACGGCGGGCGAGCACCAGGGCGGTGCCGACATTGGGATGCCCGGCAAACGGCATTTCGAACGCCGGAGTAAAAATGCGGACCTGCGCGGTGTTGGCCGGGTCGGCGGGCGGCAACACGAACGTGGCCTCGGAATAGTTGAACTCGCGCGCCACGGTCTGCATCTGCGCCGTGCTCAGCCCCGCCGCATCCAGCACCACGGCGAGCGGGTTGCCGCCGAAGGCGCGGTCCGTGAACACGTCGATCGTCACATAGCGGCGCTGCATGTCTGTCCTCCGGGCGGGAGATTGGCCCCGGCCTGGCCCGGCGCGTCAACCGTCAGATCGTGCCGCCTGCCTCTAGCGTGGCAAGCAGGCCGGCGGCGCGGGCGCGCAGGGCCGCGCGCTTGGCCGCCGGCATCGCGGCCCAGCCGCGCAACGGCATCGCCATGCGCGGATTGTCCGCGAACCGCTCGGCATGGCGACCGATGAAGTCCCAGTAGAGCGCGTTGAACGGGCAGGCGTTTGGCCCGGTCGCGTCCTTCACGTCGTAGGCGCAGCCGGCGCAATGGTCGCTCATGCGGTTGATGTAGGCGCCGGACGCCGCATACGGTTTGGACCCGACGATGCCGCCGTCGGCGAACAGCGCCATGCCGCGCGTGTTGGGCATTTCGACCCACTCGTAGGCGTCGGCATAGACGGCGAGATACCACTCATCGACCTCGGCCGGATCGATGCCGGCCAGCAGTGCGAAATTGCCCGTCAGCATCAGGCGCTGGATGTGGTGGGCGTAGGCGTGCGCGATGGTCTGACCGATGGCGTCGGCCATGCAGCGCATTTTTGTCTCGCCGCTCCAATAGAACGCCGGCAGCTTTCGCGCGGCACCGAGCGCGTTCAGGCCGGCGTATTCGGGCATGTGCAGCCAGTAGATGCCGCGCACGAATTCCCGCCAGCCGAGAATTTGGCGAACGAAGCCTTCCACGGCGTTGAGCGGCGCCCGCCCCTCCCACCATTCGCTTTCGACGCGGCGGCACAGGTCGAGCGGGTCGAGCAGGCCGAGGTTCAGCGCGGGCGCGATCACCGAATGGAACAGGAACGGCGCGCCCCCGCGCATCGCGTCCTGCCAGTCGCCGAAATAGGGCAGCCGATAGCGCAAAAAATCCTCGAACGCCGCCTCGGCCTCGTCTGCGGTGACGGGGAAGGCAAATCCTTCGACGCTGCCGATGTTGCGCGGGAAGCGGTCGGCCACGAGCGCCATGACCTCGCGCGTGATCGCGTCGTGGGACGCGGGCGGACGCGGCGGCAGGGCGATATGGGCCGGCAGGCGCTTGCGGTTCTCCGGGTCGAAATTCCAGCGGCCGCCGGCCGGCTCGTCGCCCTGCATCAGCACCCGATGCAGCCGCCGCATCTCGCGATAGAAGAACTCCATCCGCAGAGTGCGCTTGCCGGCCGCCCAGTCGCGAAAGCCGCGAATGTCGCACAGGAAGCGGTCGTCGCGGCGGATGTCCACCGGGCACCCGATTGCCTGCTCCCAGCCGTTCATATCTTGCATCACGCGCCACTCGCCCGGTTCGACGACAACGACGGCGGCGGGCCCATGGCGCGCGACGGCGCGGGCCACCTCGCCGCGCAGGGAGTGCGTGTTGTCAGGGTCGTCGAGCCGCACGTAGTCCACCGACGTGCCCCCGCCCGCCAGCATCGCGGCGAAGTGCCGCATCGCCGACAGGACCAGAACCAGTTTTTTGGCGTGGTGCGGCACGTAACTGCATTCGGCCATGACTTCGGCCAACAGTACCGTGTCGCCGGGGGCAATGTCGCGCAGGGAGGCAAGGCCGGGAGAAAGCTGGTCGCCCAGCACCACCCGCAAAATGCCGGCCATTCGTCCCCCTTGCCCTACCGCGACCCGCCGAGGATGGCCCCGGCGGCGGGCAGCACAAGGGGCGCGACGATGCCGCAGACGGCGCCGCTAATGGGCGAGCGTCGCCATCGCGGGCCGGGCGGACTGGGTGCTCTCTCCCCAGGTGACGGCCGGAAACAGGGTGGCGGAAGCCAACAGCGCGAGAGCCAGCAGGGTTACTCGCATGACGTCTCTCCTTCGCTTTTCGTTGCCGTCGGACGAATTCGTGGCCGGCGGATGACGGACAAGATAGTAAGCAGCGTTATCATCGCCTACGCGCGGTATTGCGACCCCGCCATGCCGCCAGAGCGGGGTTTTCAAGCCGTTGTGATGCCAAGGGGCGGATTTTCGGATCGACTGCGCCCCGGTTCCCGCGATGCTGCACCGCACACCGGCCCGTGTGCTGCGACTGCATGCGGGCGGGACAAGCCGGGCGAAGGATGGCAAACTCCGCCGTCACTGCATGGGTCGGTTCCGCATTGCGCCAGTTGCTTCTGCTTCGCCACGCCAAGTCGGCGTGGGACGAACCCGGCCTGTCGGACCACAGCCGGCCGCTGAACGCGCACGGCCGCGCGGCAGCGGCCGTGATGCGGCAGGCCATGCTCGGACTGGCCCTGTCGCCGGACGTGGTGCTGGTCTCCTCCGCCCGCCGCACCGTGCAGACGCTGGAAGCGCTGGAGCCGTGGGAGGAGACGCCGCTGATCGAGCCGATGGACGCGCTGTATCTGGCGACCGCCCCCGAATTGCTGAGAATCCTCAACGGCGTCGCCGAGACGGCGCGCAGCGTCATGGTGATCGGGCACAATCCCGGCATGCACGACCTCGCGGTGTATCTGATGGGCAGCGCGCGCGACGCGGGCGACGCCAAGCGATTGGCGGAGGGATATCCGACCGGCTCGCTTGCCGAGTTTTCGATCCCCGGCCCGTGGGGCACGCTGTCGGCCGGCGGCGGGCGGCTGCACCGGTTCCTGTGCCCCCGCGACCTGCCTCAACTGGCGATCTGAGCCGGGCGTCGCCACCATCGGACGATGACGAATGCGAACTGAAGGAGGCGCTGATGCCCGCGGATCTTGCCCTCAAGCAGAAGCGGGCTTTTTGGGAGGCGCCGAGGAACATCGCTCTCCGGCTGGGTACGGTAGCCGGTCTGACCGGGGTGGTGTCCGGTATTCCGGGTTACAAGTTCGGGCAAAACTCCCCCCCTGCCCAGATCGTGTTTCAACCCGGCGCCATCGTGTTGCAGCAGCCGGCCGCGCCCGCGATCAAGTGACGCGAGTCCGCGCCACGGCCCCGGCCGCGTGACCGTCACGCTCGAATTGGCGCTGGCCCCGGCCGAAGCGGGGCGCATCCACCGTCTGCCGCCGCTGGCCAAACTGGCCGCTGGTCGTCAGCGCACCAGCGCCGTCGAAATCGTATGGTACGATACGCCGACCGGGACGCTCGCCGCCGACGGCCTTGCGCTGTGCGAGCGCAGAATGGGACGGGAAACGGTCTGGCGGCTGGAGCGCATTCGGAACAGGCCGGCCGTGCCCTGGCCCCCCGGCACGCCGCCGCCGCTGGTCGCGGAAGCGGCCTCGCTGAGCGTGGTGGCCACCGACCTGCCGGCGCCGCTGCTGCCCGTGGCGGCCTTCTCCGGGGCGCTGCGCGTGGTGCCGATGA
>CAJCJG010000127.1 GCA_903970625.1 Solirubrobacterales bacterium 70-9
ATCGCGCGGCTGGGCATTCGCGCGTCCGGGCCGGCCGCGCGGCTGGACACGCTCTCCGGCGGCAATCAGCAGAAAGTTGTTCTGGCGCGCTGGCAGGCGGAGCCTGCGCGCGTGCTGCTGCTGGATGAGCCGTTTCAGGGCGTGGATGTCGGCGCGCGGGCCGATATCATGTCGGCACTGCGCACCCAGCCCGCCACGGCCACGCTGGTCGCGACCAGCGATCCGGATGAGGCGCTGGAGGTCGCGGATCGGATTTTCGTCATGGATCAGCACCGTCTGTCGCCATGGCCCGCGCCCGACAGGCTCGCCGCGTGACCGAGGCTCCGACGGCCCCGGCCGCCGCTCTTCCGGCCCAGGTCACCGACGCCGCGCCACGCCGCGTGGCGGTGGCGCGGTTGATCCGCCAAAGCGCCCTTTTCGTGTTGCTGGCGATCCTGGGAGTGGGCTTCACGCTGGCCGAGCCCGCCTTCATCAATATCGCCAATCTGATGAGCGTGCTGCAATCGGTCTCCGTGGTCGCCATCCTGGGCGCCGGCGTGACGGTCACGCTGGCGGTGGGTGGATTCGATCTCTCGATCGGCGCCGTCGCCGCCTCCAGCGTCATGGCAGCCAGCTACGCCATGGTGGTCTGGCGGTTTGATGCGCTCGCCACGGTGCCGCTGGTGCTGGCGCTCGGGGCGTGCGTCGGACTGGTCAATGCGCTGCTGATCATTCGCCTGCGCATTCCGGACCTGCTGGCGACCCTGGCGATGAATTTCCTGCTGACCGGATTGCAGCTCATTCCAACCGCCGGGCGATCCATCGCCACCGGCCTGATTCTGCCCAGCGGCGACTCGGCCAATGGCGTGTTCGACCCAAGCTTTCTTGCCATTGGCCGCTCGCGCCTCGGCGGCGTGCTGCCGCTGCCGGTGCTGCTGATGCTGGCGGTCGCCGTGGCGCTGCATGTGCTGACCGAGCACACGCGGTTTGGCCGGCTGTTCTACGCCATTGGCGGCAACGAAACGGCCGCCCGGCTGGCCGGCGGGCCCACGCGCGCGCTTCGGCTCGCCGCCTATGTCATTTCGGGATCGCTGGCTTCTCTCGGCGGCCTCGTCGTCGCCGCCCGGGTCGGTCGCGGCGACGTGTCGTCTGGCGCATCGCTGCTGCTCGATGCCGTGGCGGCGTCGCTGATCGGCTTCGCGGTGCTGGATCGGCGCCATCCGAATGTCCTGGGAACCGTGGTCGGCGCCATCTTCGTCGGCGTGCTGCTGAACGGCCTGACGATGCTGAACGCGCCGTACTACACGCAGGATTTCGTCAAGGGCGCCGTGCTTGTCGGCGCCCTCTCCATCACCTACGGGCTCGGCCGACGCCCGATCTGACATGTTTCGTAAGGAGTTTTCCATGAAATCGATCCTTCTCGCCTCGGTGGCGCTAGCTGGCTTCGCCTTCGGGGCGCATGCAGCGGGCATTCCGGGCGCGCCGCCGCCGTTCGATCAGGGCGGGGTCAAGATCGCCCTCGTCAGCTATCTGTCGGCGGGGGATTTCTTCCAGGCCTATCAATCCGGCGCCGAGGCGCAGGCGAAGGCGCTGGGCATCGATCTGCGGGTGTTTCCCGGCCGGCAAGACGCGTCGGAGGAGCGGGCGCAGATCGAGCAGGCGATCAATCTTGGCGTGAAGGGGCTGGTGATCGACCACGGCCTGCCGGAATCGCTGAAGGACGTGGCGCAGAAGGCGCTTGATGCCGGCATCAAGGTCGTGGCGTTCGACGTCAACCTGGACAATCCAAAAATTCCGCAGGTGGAACAGAGCGATCACGAGCTGTCGCGCCTGAGCCTGCAACAGGCGATCCGCGAGAACGGCGCCAGCTTCAAGGCCGGCTATGTCTACGTCGCCGGCTTCGCGCCCCTGGACCGGCGTGATGAGACCTGGCGCGAGATCAAGGCGGCCAATCCGGGCATTGCCGAGGTGGTCCGCATCGGCGCGGTCAACGACACCACGGCGGCGACAGTCGCCGATCAGGCGAAGGCGGCCTTGCGCGCGCATCCGGAGATCACAGTGTTCTTCGCGCCATATGACGAATTCGCCCGCGGCGTGAAACTGGCGCTGAATGAGCTGGAGCTCGCCGACAAGGTGAAAATCTATTCCGCCGACGTGTCGACGGCGGATATCGGCGAGATCACCGAGCCGGGCAGCCCCTGGGTGGCGACCGTGGCCACCAATCCGGCCGTGGTCGGCGCCGTGTCCATCCGCGCCGCCGCCCTGGCGGTCGCCGGCCAGGATCTGCCGCACGACATCGTGGTGGCGCCAACCCTGCTGACCCAGGCCGCCCTGCGCGCGGCTGATATTCACACCATCGAGCAACTGAACGCCAAGCTGCCGGCGTTCGGCCACTCCCCCGCCGCCACCGCGGCGTGGATCCCCCAACCGTGAGACGCAAGGAAATCAGCCCCATGCAACGCATGATCCGTCATCTGCTGGCCGGAGTGGCGACTTGCGCCGCCATGCCGGCGCTGGCCGCCGGCTTGGCGAGCGCGCCCGCGCCCTTCGACAAGGGCGGCGTGAAGATCGCGGTGGTGAGCTTCATCGGTGGCGGCGACTGGCTTCAGGCGTTCGAGGCCGGCGCCAAGCGGCAAGCGCAGCCGCTCGGCATCGACCTGCGGATTTCCGAGGCGCGGCAGGACCCGGATGCCGAGCGCCAGCTGATCGAGCAGGCGATCACGCTGAAAGTCGACGGGCTCGTCATCAACAATGGCAAGCCCGAGGCGCTGAAGGATTTGGCGCAAAAGGCGCTGGATGCGGGCATCAAGGTCGTCGCCTATGACGTGAACCTCGACAACCCCAAGATTCCCCAGATCGAGCAGAGCGATCGCGATATGGCCCGCTTGGTGCTGGATCAGGCGGTGAAGGATCAGGGCGACGGCATCAAGGGCGGCGCGGTCTATGTCGCCGGGTTCGCGCCGCTCGATCGCCGCTATGCCGTCTGGAAGGAATTCGGCAAAACCCACGGCATCGAGGAAAAGGCCGTCTGGGGCGTGGTCAACGACACGGTGGCCGCGTCCGTCGCCGATCAGACGAAAGCCGTGCTGCGCGCCCATCCCGACATCACCGCCATCTTCACGCCTTGGGACGAATTCGCGCGCGGCGTCAAGCTCGGCATCGACGAGCTGGGCGTGGGCGCGAAGGTCAAAATCTACGGCGTGGACATTTCGACCTCGGACATTCAGGCGATCATTGAGCCGGACAGCCCCTGGGTCGCCACCGCCGCCACGAATGCCGCGGTGGTCGGTGAGGTCGCAATCCGCGCCGTCTCCCTGGCGATCGCCGGCCAAAATCCCGACCACGCGGTGCTGATTCACCCCACGCTGGTGACCCGGACTGATCTTCTGGAGAACAAGATCGGCACCATTGAGGACCTGGCCGCCAAATTCCCGGCGTTTCAGTCGAGCGACGCCGCCACTGCCCCGTGGCTTCCAGACCCAGCCAAATAGACGGCGAGCCGAGGTCGAGGCCGAGGGATCGAACATGGGCGGGACCAGCAAGCCGTGATGCCCAAGCCTTGACGCAACGGTCCGGCGCGATGCGTGGCATGGCGCTGGACTACGTTTCGCCTACAACGGCGCGGCGCCCGGAATCGCGGGATTCATGACCGGCCAAGCGGCCGTTCCGGTGTTCGCGAGGGCCGTTTCGGTGGCTGAGGCGAGGGAGGTGGGGGATGTGATCGGAGGATAGCGGCCGATCACCGCGCCGGACCGCGCGACCAGCCTCGCGAACGCCGCATCGCGATGGCTGAATGGGTCCAGCATGTGATCTTGCCGGCGTGCCCCAGGCGAAAATCTACGCCACGCGCAAGGAAGTCGAACTGGACGCGAGGCGTCTCGCGATCTGCTGACGCGTCTCGGCAATGGCTGGCCTCAGGATCGGATCGACGAACTCATGCCCTGGTGCTGGACGCCCGAACCCGGCGCCTGAGCGCGGTAGGGCCTCAAAGCATCGCTTGCTTTCGTTCGCCACAGTCCGTTGAAAAGACGCCATTTCCAGTGGGCGAGATTCCAGGCGCTGCGGCCTGGCAAGACGCATTCTATGAGATCAAATGAGCCATTGGGCTGGTCTTGGTATCAGAGGGCATAGCGTCGGTTGTCAGATAGACAACGCGGTGGGTGAACGTCTCGAGAACCTGGGTCATGCGGCGGCTCTTGGGCGGCGGAGATTGAGTTGCCGGCGGCGCCCTGCGGATGC
>CAJCJG010000128.1 GCA_903970625.1 Solirubrobacterales bacterium 70-9
GCCCGCCCGCCGCCGATCTGGCCCCGCCGGAGCCGGTGCCGCACGCGGAGCAACCGCGCGTGGTGATCGCCGGGTTCGGCCGCGTCGGGCAAGTCGTGGCAGCGATGCTGGAGACGCACAAAATTCCCTACGTGGCGCTGGACCGCGATCCGGACCGGGTGGCGCGGCAGCGTGCCGCCGGCAAGCCGGTGTACTGGGGCGACATGACGCAGGCGGCGCTGCTGCATAACCTGGAATTTTCCGCCGCCCGTGCCCTGGTGGTGACGCTGGATTCGCCGCAGCAGGTGGATGCGCTGGTGATCGCCGCCCGTGCCGAGCGCGCCGATCTGCTGATCGTCGCCCGCGCCCGCGACGCGCGGCATGCGGCGCATCTGTATCGCGTCGGCGCGTCGGACGCGGTGCCGGAGACGACGGAGGCCAGCCTGCAACTGGCCGAGGCGGTGCTGGTCGATGTCGGCATCCCGATGGGGCCGGTGATCGCCTCGATCCATCAAAAGCGCGAGGAATTGCAGGCGAGCATCAAGGCGATGGCGCCGGACGCCGAGGTGCGGGTGTTCGGCCGCCGCCGGCTCCGCGATTCGGCGCGGGAGCCGAGGGGCGGCTAGCGTTCGGATTACGAACTTCCATCCTCCCTGCGAACGTCCTACTGTCGATCAATGGGATGGAACCCGACAGGCCGGCGATGAGCGCGGCCGTCCGCAGCACCGAACTGCGCCGCGATGCCGAGGGCGTGGTGCGCCACGGGTCGGAGTGGCTGGCGCTGTGGGCCGATCCCGACAGTTTTCGCAGCGCGGACGCAAGGGCGCGCGATCTTGCGGCGGCGCGGGCGACCGCGCAGGCGGAACGGGCCGTCGCCGCCACGTTGCGGGCCGTCGCCGGCCGGCCGGGGTTGGACGTTACCTTCGACCGCGCCGACAGTTTTCTCGACAGCCAACGCGCACGGCTGCCGCCACTGGGCCGCCCGCCAATACCCGAAACGGTCGCCGTTGCGCGCGGCGCGGCGGACGCCATTGCGGCCCGTCTGCGGCATCACGATCCGATGCTGCAAGTTTGCGGTGACAGTCTGTTCGATGCGCTGGAGCAGGCACGGTGCGAGGCATTGTCCGCCCGCCTCCTGCCAGGGACGCTGCCCAACCTCGCGGCGCACAGCGACGCGCGGCTGCATCGTCTCGGCTGCGGCCACGCAAGGCTGGCCGCAGAAGTGCCGCTGCACGAGGCCATGGCAGTGGTGGTGCGGGGGCAGTTGGCGCAGGACCGGCGCGACCTGCCCTCCCTGGGCCTGCGATTGTGGGATCGCTGGGTGCGGACACGGTTGCGGGCGGAATTGTCCGCCCTGGCGGCGAACCTGGACGATCAGCATGGCTTCGCCGTAGCCGCGCATGCCTTCATTGCCGCGCTGCTGCGGTCCATCGGGCGGACCGACGAGGCGCAATGGCGTCGGGAGCCGTCGGATGCGGAGGAGCCGGATTTGGCCGCCACGCATGCCCCAGCCATCGCCCTGCCCGCGCCGGCGCCGACCGAGTCCGACGAGGGCGAGATGCCCGCACCGCCCGCGCGCGTGGCGGCGGCCGCACCGCGCTACGCCGCGTTCACCACCGCGCACGACCGGGTGGTCACGGCCGCCGATCTGGTGGACGCGGCCGAACTGGCGCGACTGCGGGCGCGGCTGGATGCGGAAACCGGGGCGATGCGCAGCCTGCTGGCCCGCCTCGCCACCCAGTTGCAGCGGCGGTTGCTGGCGCAGCAACGACGGGCGTGGGATTTCGATTTGGAGGAAGGCTTGCTCGACGCGGCCAAATTGGACCGGGTCGTGGTGCAGCCGGACGTGCCGCTGTCGTTCAAGCAGGAGCGGGACGCGGCGTTTCGCGATACCGTCGTGACGCTGCTGATCGACTGTTCCGGCTCGATGCGCGGGCGGCCGATCCTGTTGGCCGGGATTGCCGCCGACATGACGGCGCGGGCGCTGGAACGCTGCGGCGTCGGGTGCGAGGTGCTGGGCTTCACAACCGCCGATTTCGCGGGCGGGCGGAGTGCGGCCGACTGGGCGCGGGCCGGCAATCGGCACAATCCAGGCCGGCTCGGCGATCTGCGGCATATCGTCGTCAAGTCGGCGGATGCCTCCTATCGCGCCGCCCGGCAGAATTTCGGCGTGCTGCTGCTGCCGGGGCTGCTGCGGGACAATGTCGATGGCGAGGCGCTGGCCTGGGCGCATCGCCGCCTGTTGGGCCGGCGGGAGCGGCGGCGTGTGCTGGTGGCGATTTCGGACGGGGCACCAGCGGAGGCCGCGACGTTGCGCGCCAATCCGCCCGGCCTGCTGGACCGGCATCTGGCCGAGACCATCGCCACCATCGAGGGCAGCGGTGCGGTGGAGTTGCGCGCCATTGGTATCCGCCACGACGTTTCTCGGCACTATCGCCGCTCGGTCACGATCTCGGACGCCCAAATGGTCGGCCCCGCGCTGATGGCGCAACTGGCGGCCGTGTTCGCGACGGGGAGCAGACATGTCCGCGACCGCTGACGCGCCGAACCCAGATTATTGGCGCTATCGCCCGCGTGCGCCGGCACTCGGCAGCGTGCTGGGGCCGCTCGATGCCATCGCGGACGGGCGGGCCAAGGAATACGTGTTCGGGCGCGGCGCCGCCGCGTTTTCCATGTTCGTCGTGCGCAGCGGCGAGACGGCGCGCGGCTACCTGAATCTGTGCCCGCATTTCAGCTTGAAGCTGAACCAGCGCGGCGACGAATTTCTCAACGACGACGGCTCGCTCATCCGCTGCACGATGCATTTCGCCGAATTCCGCATCGCGGACGGGTTCTGCGTCGCCGGGGCGTGCGAAGGCAGCTACCTCGACCCGGTGCCGGTGCATGTCGCGGGCGGGCAGGTTGTGATCGGCCCGCAGGCCATTTGATGGAACCGCACATGGACCCCGACCTCGCCGACCTCGACGCGGCGGACTCGCCCGCCCGCTCCGAACTGGTGCAATCGCTGAGCCGGGGGCTGGCGATCATCCGCACGTTCGACCGCGAACGGCCGAGCATGACGCTGTCGCAGGTCGCTGCCCGCACCGGCGTCTCGCGCGCCGTGGCGCGCCGCTTCCTGCACACGTTGGCCGCCGACGGCTATGTCAGCACCGACGGGAAGTATTTTCGCCTGACGCCGAAAGTCCTCGATCTGGGCTATGCTTATCTGTCGTCGCTCGATCTGTGGGAAGTGGCGCAGCCGATCATGCAGGACGTGGTGGCGGCGACCGGCGAATCCTGTTCGGCCTCGGTGCTGGACGGGACGGACATCGTGTATGTCGCGCGGGTCGCGGCGGGGCGGATCATGCAGGTGGGGCTGAGCATCGGCAGCCGCCTGCCGGCGCACTGCTCGTCCATGGGCCGCGTGCTGCTGGCCGCCCAGCCGCCGGACAAGCTCGCGGCATTCTTCCGCATCGTCGATATGACGCCGCGAACGCCGCGCACCATCGCGACCGAGGCGGCGCTGCGCCAGGAACTGTGCCGCGTGGCGGCACAGGGGTTCGCGATGGTGGACGAGGAGTTGGAGATCGGGCTGCGGTCGCTGAGCGTGCCGGTGCGGGGGCGGTCCGGGCAGGTGATCGCGGCGATCAATGTCAGTTGCCATGCGAGTTCGGCCACATCCGAGGGCACGCTGGCCAAGTGTCTGCCGGTGCTGCAAGCGGCGGCGGCGAAACTGTCGCCGGGCATTGCCGGATGAGCCGCGCGGCGGCGTCTAAGGCATCGCAGAACACCCTGCGGGGCCGGCCGCCTTTAGTTCGGAGGTGCCGTCCAGGCTAACAACGATATCCACGTCGAAAAAGACGAGGCTCGGGTCGTCCGCCGGGGCCTTATCTTTGCCGTAGGCGACCGTGCAGACCTTTGCCGGCGGCGGTGCGACGGTTGGCGGGATCGCGGCGGCGGCGACGAATTTCGCCCAGCAAGCCGCGCCTTCCTTCGCCAGCGAACAGGGGCCGTTGATGCCACGGCGGAATTTGATGTGCAGCGCGCCGCCGTCCAGCGCGACCGTCTTGATGCCGTCTTCGGTCATGGAGTCGGAATAGATCACCTTGCCGGTGCCCGAGCCCAGCAACACGAACGGGATCGCGCCGTTGGGGTCGGTCGCCTCGAACAACAGGAACGGGCCTTTGCGGCCGACAAACGAGTAATTCTCCGTCTTGAGCGCGATGTCGTGGGCGCCGGGCGCTTTGGCGCAGGCGGGGCGGCGGGCGCCCACGGCGGGG
>CAJCJG010000129.1 GCA_903970625.1 Solirubrobacterales bacterium 70-9
CCGGCGGCGGCTTGACCGGGTTGCGCCCCGGCCGCCAGGATTCGCCGCCCGCCAGGAGCCCGAGATGCGCTTTCGCCCATTGCTTGCTTTGTTTTTGCTCATCGGCATCGCGCCGGCACGGGCAGAAAACCCCGATGCGCTGTGGAATTTGATCAGTCAACGCTGCGTGCCGGGCTTTTTGGCCAGCGCCAATCCCGCGCCCTGCACCGAAGTCGATCTGCCGCCGGGGCCGGGCGGCTGGGTGGTGCTGAAGGATCGTGACGGGGCGACGCAATATCTGGTCCTGCCGACGCAAAAAATCACCGGCATCGAAGACCCGACCATTCTGGCCGAAGGCGAGCCGAATTTTTTCGCCGCCGCCTGGGATGCACGGCATTATTTCCTCGACAAAGTGGGGCATGCGCTGCCGCGCGAAGAAATCTCGCTGGCGATCAACTCGCCATACGGGCGGTCGCAGAACCAGCTTCATATCCACATCGACTGCCTCCGCGCCGACATCGCGGCGACGCTGGCGGCACACCTGGGCGACGTGGGCGACGGCTGGGCGAAGCTGCCGCTGGCCGGTCACGCCTATCGCGCGCGGCGGCTGGACGGGCCGGATTTGACGGCCAATCCGTTCCGGCTGCTCGCGGCCGACCCGGACGTCGGCGCCGCCGGCCTCGCCAAGCACACGCTGGTCGTCGTCGCGGAGACGTTTCCGGACGGGCGGGACGGGTTCGTGCTTCTGGACGACGCGGTGGACGTGCCGGTCGGCGACCGGGCGAGCGGAGAGGAATTGCAGGATCATGCCTGCGCCGTCGCCAAATAGTCAGCCGATCCCCCGCAGGCTGAGCACCACGTCCTCGACACCGCCGATCAGGATTTGCACGCCGATGCAGAGCAGCAGGAACGCCATCAGCCGCGTCAGCGACCGGCGGGCGGAGGCGCCGAGCCATGCGGCCACGCGGTCGGCGGAGCGGTAGAAAATCCACACCATCGCGGCGATCACCACCGCCGCGCCGCTGACGCCGATGAAAAACCACAGCAGTTCGACTCCGTGCCGGGGCCGTTCGGCGCCCAGCGCCACGGCCACCGAGATGGTGCCGGGGCCGGCGGTGAACGGCATCGTCAGCGGAAAGAACGCCATGTCCATCGCCGCCTGCCCCGAGGGGCCGGCCTGCTCCTGCTTCTGCGCCTCGTGCGTTTCGGCGGCGGTCAGAAGATGCCAGGCATTGAGCGCGACCACCGAGCCGCCGGCGATGCGCAGGGCGGCGATGGAAACGCCGAAAAAACTCAGCACGTAGGTGCCAGCCCACAAGGCACCGAGAATGACGATCAGCGAATACAGCCCCACCCGCCACGCCACCTGCGCCCGGTCCGCATGCGAAAGATTGCCGGTGACGGCATCGAAGATGAACGCCGACCCGATCGGGTTGACGATGGAGAACAGCGCCGGGAAGGCCAGCAAAAAAGCGTTGGCGGCGCTCATACGGGACTCGTCGCCGATGCCTTTATCGACCGCCGATAAAATCGCGCTTGCCGATCTCCACGCCGTTGTGGCGCAGGATGTCGTAGGCGGTCGTGGCGTGGAACAGCACGTTGGGCAGCAGGAAGTTAAACAGGTAGTCGATGCCGCTGAATCGCAGTTCTTGGGCGAATTTCAGCACGATCTCGCGGTCCTCGCCGCCGTCGATCTGGGCGGGGGCGACGCTGTCGATGAAGGCGCGGGTGCGGGCGAGGCGGTCTTGCAGGGCCGCGAAACTCGTCTCGTCGTCGGCGAACGGCGGCGCCGGGATGGCGGCGAGGCGGGCGGTGCCGCTTTTCACATGGTCGCTGACCCGCTGCACCTGTGCCAGCAGCGGAAACATGTCGGGCGCCAGCCGTGAGTACAGCAGCACCGCCGGGTCGATCCTTTTCGCCTCGGCGAAGGCCACGCCCTTGTCTAGCACGCCGGACAACGCCGACAGGTAGCGGCGGAACGGCGGGACGGACGCGGCATACATCGAGATGGTCACAGGCTGCCTCCCTTGCGCCCGGCCATCGCGCCGAGGCGGAGGCGAAGCGCATTCAGTTTGATGAATCCCTGTGCGTCGAATTGGTCGTAGGCGCCCTGGTCGTCCTCGAACGTGACGTGCTTCATCGAATACAGGCTGTTGGGGCTATCCCGCCCGATCACGCTGACATTGCCTTTATACAGTTTCAGCCGCACGCGGCCGGTGACGGAATGCTGGCTCTCGTCGATCAGGGCTTGCAGCATCCGGCGCTCCGGGCTGAACCAGAAGCCGTTGTAGATCAGTTCGGCGTAGCGCGGCATTAGGCTGTCTTTCAGATGCGCCGCTTCGCGGTCCAGCGTGATGCTTTCGATGCCGCGATGGGCGGCGAGCAGGATGGTGCCGCCGGGCGTCTCGTACACGCCGCGCGACTTCATGCCGACGAAGCGGTTTTCCACGAGGTCCAGCCGGCCAATACCGTTGGCGCGGCCGAGCGCGTTCAGCTTGGTCAGCAGCGTGGCCGGGGACAGCATCTCGCCGTCGATGCCGACCGCGTCGCCTTGCGTGAACTCGACGGAAATGACGGTCGCTTCGTCGGGTGCGTCTTCCGGGCGGATGGTGCGCTGATAAACGATCTCGTCGGCCTCGACCGCCGGGTCTTCAAGGATTTTGCCCTCGGAGGACGAATGCAGCAGATTGGCATCGACGGAGAACGGCGCCTCGCCGCGCTTGTCCTTGGCGATCGGAATCTGGTTCGCCTCGGCGAATTCCAGCAGCTTGGTGCGGCTGGTCAAATCCCATTCGCGCCAGGGCGAGATGATCTTGATGTCGGGTTTCAGCGCGTAGTAGCCGAGTTCGAAGCGGACCTGATCGTTGCCTTTGCCGGTGGCGCCGTGGGCGACGGCATCGGCGCCGACCAGTTCGGCAATCTCGATCTGGCGCTGGGCGATCAGCGGGCGGGCGATGGAGGTGCCGAGCAGATATTGCCCCTCATACAGCGCGTTGGCGCGGAACATCGGGAAGACGAAGTCCTTGACGAAGGTTTCGCGTAGATCGTCGACGAAGATTTCCGTCACGCCGAACATTTCGGCTTTCTTGCGCGCCGGTTCCAGTTCCTCGCCCTGGCCGAGGTCGGCGGTGAAGGTGACGACCTCGCATTGGTAGGTGGTTTGCAGCCAGCGCAGGATCACGCTGGTGTCCAATCCGCCCGAATAGGCGAGTACCACCTTTTTCACGTCTTTCACGCGCATCTGACCCAACCTTTGCCGCACCATCGCATTGGCGGGAGGTAGCGCCGGGGCGGGCGGTTGCGCAAGGAGGCGTCCGACGCGGCGCAGGCAGCCGGTGGAGGCCCGTGGCCCCAGCGGCATTGTGCCGCGCCGTCTTGCCAAAAACTCAGAAGTCGGAGCAGCGACCTTTGTGCTCCCAATCGCCATAGCGGGTTGGCTCCGGGCCGGGCGGGCCACCGATCTCCTTCGGCATCTCGGGCGGTTTCGCCGGCTTGGCCGGAGAAGGGGGCGGGGGGGTTTGATCGGGCGGGGGCGTGGTCATGGACACGCATGTGGTGCATGGCGCTGTGGCCACCAGACCGGCACGGCAGCAACACGTCACCTCAGATCACGCAAATGGTGCGGCGCAACATCTTGCGCGCGGTATGGAAACACGACACAGCGTAACCAACGTCCTGTCCGACGGCGGCCCGCCGTCGCAGCAAGTGTCGCGAGAATGTGATGCGCCCGGTTGTCGCGTGCCTGATCGCCCTGGTGGCCCTGATCGGCGCCGCCCCCGGCGCCGGTGCCGGGGGCGCTGCTTCGGCCGAGTCGCCGGCGGGCGACCGCGAGGTGACGATCGGCAACCACTCGTCGCACGCGATCAACGAGGTGTACGCCTCTCCCTCCAGCGCCGATCATTGGGGCAACGATCAGCTTGGCGACCAGACGCTGGCGCCGGGGCAAACCTTTCGGCTCAAGCTCGGCCGTCTGCGGGACTGCGAGTTCGACTTGCAGGTGGTGTACGAGGACGCGAGCCGGGAGGAGACCAAAGATGTCAACGTCTGCAAGACACACGCCGTCACCTTCAACGGCTCGGCCGCCGCCGCCCCGCCGCCCTCGGCCGAACATGACGTGACCATCGAGA
The DNA here is from genome assembly GCA_903970625.1 of Solirubrobacterales bacterium 70-9. Taxonomy (GTDB): domain Bacteria; phylum Pseudomonadota; class Alphaproteobacteria; order Acetobacterales; family Acetobacteraceae; genus CAJCJG01. The sequence goes on from CAJCJG010000129.1 coordinate 4,107, forward strand.
ACCGGGCGGCGCGGCCGATCCAGCAGGTGCTGATCTCGCCGACCGACGCGGGAGACTGGGGCGATGACCGGCTAGCAAGCAGCATTTCGGTGGGCGACGCCGCCACGTTGCGCTACCGGGGCGATTGCGTGGCCGATATCCGTGTGGTGTTCGACAATCGCGCGGCGGAGGAGCGGCGCGGCATCGACATTTGCGCGCGGCGACGGATCGCGATCCAGCCGGCCTGGACGACGGCCGACACCGTGCCGACCGAATCGGTGCCTGCGGCGGAGACGGTGCAACTCGCCATCACCAATCATTCGGGCCGCAAAGTCATCGAACTGTTCGTGTTTCCTGACGCGGGTCCGAAAGGCGGCGGCGGCGAGGCAGGGCCGGACCTGCTGGGCAACGCCGGGCTGGACGACGGCGCGAGCGTTACGATCAGCTTCGCCCGCCCGCCGGGCATTTGCCGCTTCGACGCGCGCGCGGTGTTTCAGGCGGGCCAACCCGAGGACATCAAGCCGGTCGATCTGTGCCGGTCGCTCGCGCTGGTGCTACCGGCACCGTCATAACGCTCTCGCCAGCCGCCCGCCCGCACGCCATTCTGCCACCCGAAACCGACGGAGGGCTGCGATGCCGGCGTTCATCTGCGTGACCTGCGGGACCCAATATCCGCCGTCCGAGGCCCCGCCGGGCTCGTGCCCGGTGTGCGTGGACGAGCGCCAGTTCCTGCCGCCCGGCGGGCAGGCATGGACGACGCTGGAGAAGATGCGGGGCCCGTATTTGAACGCGTGGCGCCAGTACGAGCCGAACCTGTATGGCATCGGCACCGTGCCGAGCTTCGGCATCGGCCAGCGGGCGTTGCTGCTCCGCACGCCGGCCGGCAACGTGCTGTGGGAATGCATCACGCTGCTCGATAACGCCACCATCGATCTGATCAAGGGCCTCGGCGGGGTCGTGGCCATGGCGATCTCCCACCCGCACTACTACTCGACGATGGTGGACTGGGCGCACGCGCTCGATTGTCCGATCTGGCTGCACGAAGCCGACCGCGAGTACGTGCCGCAGCCCGATCCGTCGCTGCATTTCTGGTCCGGGGCAACCAAGACCCTGCTCGGCGACATCACGCTGATCAACGCGCCGGGACATTATGATGGCGCGACGATGCTGCACTGGCCGGGCGGCGCGGGCGGACGCGGCTGCCTGATGTCGGCCGACATCATGCAAGTCTCGGCCGACCGGGCGACGGTCGGGTTCATGCGCAGCTATCCGAACTGGCTGCCGCTGGGCGCGAACGGAGTCCGCCGCATCGCCGCCACCGTCGCACCGTTCGCCTACGAGCGGGTCTATGGCGTATTCTGGGACCGGGTCATCGAGTCCGACGGCAAGGCCGCCGTGGACCGGTCGGTGGCGCGGGCGCTGACGTGGCTGGAGGATTGAGCGTCAGCCGATCCGCAGCAATTTGGGGCCGTGGTTGCGCAGCCACGCCATCGACACGTCCCGATGCGCCGTCAGCTCGGCGACCAGCGCCCAGAAGCGCGGGCCGTGGTTCATGTGGCGCAGATGGGCGACCTCGTGCGCGGCCACGTAGTCCTGCACATGCGAAGGGGCCATCACCAGCCGCCAACTGAAGCCCAGATCGCGATTGGCGGCGCAACTGCCCCAGCGGCTTTTGGTGTCCTTCACTGTCACCCGGCGCGGCACCACGCCGGCGGCGGCAGCTTTCTGGCGGACTAAGTCGGTCAGGCTGCGGCGGGCCTCGGCGCGAAAGAAATCGGCGACGCGGCGGGCCAAGAAAGCCTCCTCGCCGCCGATTAGGATGTCGCGGCCCTCGACGCGCACCCCGCGCAGGCCAGGAATGTGACGAATGCAATGATCGACGCCATGCAGCGGCACGACCGCGTCGTCGGCGAAGGGGACCGGCCCCGGCAAGGCCGCCAGACGGGCGGAAACCCAGTCGGCATGGTCCATCAGCAGCGCGACGCCGGCCGTGCGGGCGGCGCGGGGCGGTAGCGTGACGACCACGGCACCGCCGCGCGGGTCGATGCGCAGGCTGACGCGGCGGGCGCG
>CAJCJG010000130.1 GCA_903970625.1 Solirubrobacterales bacterium 70-9
CTGTTGATGCTGATCCAGGCCATTGTCGCCCAGTCCGGAGGCAAACTCCCGGCGCCGCTGGTCGCGATGATCGAGGCCCAACTCCGGCGCATGGCCGAAGATTTCGCCCGCCTCGCCGCCAGCGTCGAGACAGGCCAGCCGGTCGGGAGCCGCCGCGAGCGCCGGACCGGGCTCTCCCCAAACGTCGCCGAGAAACCCGCTCTCCCCTCGTGGGGTCGGGCTGCGACGCAGGCCGGCGCCTGGGACACGGGTCGCCCCGCCCGGAAACCGGAGCCCCGATCCCCCCTCGCTCAATCCGCGCTGCCGGATGGTCCCCGAGCCACCTACGGCCCAAAAATTCCAGCCCAAAACAAGCCCGCGTCTTGGCACGCCCTAAATGTTGCAGAAACAAAACAATCGGTGCCGCGTTGGCGTCCGCCGAGAATCCGGCTATGTCGCGCCGCAACATGGATGCCGCCCCGCCCGATCTCCCGAACGGTCCACTGCCCGCCTACCGGGCGATGCTCGCCGACGGCCGCCTCGCGTCCGACCCGGCGCAGCGCATGGCCGCCGAGCGCCTGCAAGACCTCTGGACCAAGCTGCGCGGCTACGACCCGCCGCCGATGCCAGCCCCCACCAATTCGCTGCTCGCCCGTTTCCTGCGCCGCAAACCGGTCGAGGGCGCGGACGAAGCGCGCCCCCACGGCCTGTATCTGGTCGGCGAGGTCGGGCGCGGCAAATCCATGCTCATGGATCTGTTCTTCGCCGCAGCCCAAGTGCGCCGCAAGAAGCGCATTCATTTCCACCGCTTCATGCAGGATGCGCACGCCGGCTTCCACCGCTGGAAGCGCGAGAACCCGGACGGCGACGACCCGATCCCGCCGCTGGCCGATGCCATCGCCGCCGAGGCCGCCCTGCTGTGCTTCGATGAATTCCAGGTCAACGACATCGCCGACGCGATGATTCTCGGCCGCCTGTTCCAGGCGCTGTTCGAGCGGGGCGTCGTGGTCGTGGCGACCTCCAACATCGTCCCCGACAATCTGTTCGCCGGCCAGCCCGGCCGCGATGCATTTTTGCCGTTCATCGCGCTCATCAAACAGCGCCTCGACGTGCTGGTGCTGGAGGGTGTGCGCGACTATCGCCGCCAACGGCTGCGCAGCCTGTCCACCTGGCACGTCCCGGCCGACCGCCGCGCCGAACGCGCGCTGGACGAGGCGTTCGCGGACCTCATTGGTAACGCGCCCCCGCGCGAGGAGCGCCTCGTCGTCATGGGCCGCAAATTGTCGGTTCCGCTCGCCGCCGAGGGCGTCGCCCGCTTCGATTTCTCCGCCCTGTGCGGCACCCCGCTCGGCGCCGGCGACTATCTGGCCCTCGCCACGCATTTTCACGCGCTGGTATTGGACGCGATCCCCCGCCTCAGCCCGGCCAACTACGACGAAGCCCGCCGCTTCATCACCCTGATCGACGCCCTGTACGACCACCGCGTCAAACTCGTCGCCTCCGCCGCCGCGATGCCGGACCAGCTCTACGAACGCGGCGAGGGCGCCAAAGCCTTCGAACGCACCGCGTCGCGGCTGGAGGAAATGCAAAGCCAGGAGTACCTGGAGTTGCCGCATCTGACGTAGCGCGCCGACCGGTTGAACGCGCGACCCGCAGGTGCATAATCGAAAAAACGAGGGAGGGAGCGCGATGACGAACATGTCGTCGATGGCAAAATACGGGCTTGTCCTGGCGGTGGCCCTGGTCGCCGCGCTTGGTAGCGCACGGGCCGCCCCGGCATTGTCGTGCGCCGACATGGCCAACCAAACCGTTCCCGCGTCCGCCATCGGCCTGCCGACAACCGGCGCCGCCGTGACGGCCGCCATCGACCTGCCTGCGGGCGGGGACGCCCCGCACATTTTCGGCGCATATTGCCGGCTCGACATCGGCATCGCGCCGGTCGATCCGGCCGCCCCCAAGATTCTGATGCGATTGGCCCTCCCCGAAGCCTGGAACAAGCGCGCCATGATGTTCGGGGGTGGCGGCTACAACGGCTCCATCCCGAGGCTCACCGACAACGTGCCTGCCGGCCCTGCGGACAAACTCACGCCCCTCGGGCGCGGCTACGCCGTGTTCGCCAGCGATTCCGGCCACGAGGGAAGCGACGCCGACAACGCCGGGGCCTTCGCGCTGAATGCCGAGGCGCTGGCAAACTACGGGCACGACGCGCTCAAAAAGACGCGGGACACCGCGCTCTACCTCATCGGCAAGCGCTACGGCGAGGCCCCGGCGAAGATCTACTTTGCCGGGGGATCGACCGGCGGGCGCGAAGCCCTCGCCGTGGCGCAGCAATGGCCGAACGACTTCGATGGCGTGATTGCGCTCTATCCGGCGTTCAATGCCGCCAGCCTGAATCTCCAATTCGGCCGCATCACCCGCGCGCTGGCGCTGCCAGGCGCCTATCCGAATCTGCGCAAGCGCGCCGCCCTGTACGATGCCGCGATGGAAGCCTGCGACGGGTTGGACGGCGTCAAAGACGGCTTGATCAGCAATCAGGCCAAATGCAACGAAATCTTCGATCCCTCGACCGCGACCTTGAAGGGCTACCCGTTGCGCTGCCCGGATGGGTCCGACGTGTCCGACACCTGCCTGTCGGACGCCCAAATCGCGGCCATGAAAGTGATCAACACGCCGATCATCTTCGATTATCCACTGGCGAGCGGCGAAAACCAGTACCCCGGATTCAATACGTGGGGGACCGATTTCGGGCGCCCCGGAACGGGCGTCGTTCAGGTCATTGTCAACCGTCTGGGTTTGAGCACCGTGCAACCCGAATATCCGATTGCAGGTTTCGGAACCACGATCGACAGCGTGCCCTATCATTCGGGCTTCTGGGACCAGTGGATCAAATACTTCGTCACCCGCGATCCGACCTACAATTCCTTTACGGTGGACCCTGAGCATCCCGGCCGGTGGCAGTCCCGCATCAGCGAACTGACACGGCGGCAGGACGTCAACAAGGCGGACCTGTCGGCCTTCGCCGCCCATGGCGGCAAGATTCTGATGGCGCACGGCACGTCCGATCAGTTGGTCAGCACGCGCGCGACGGAGCAATATTTCAATCGGGTACGCAGCATCATGGGGCCGGACCGTACCGCCGGGTTCATGCGCTACTATGAAATCCCCGGCTACAATCACGCTCTCAGCACCACCTTCGCCGCGTCGTGGGATTCGCTCACCGCCCTGGAGGATTGGGTGGAGAAAGATATCCCGCCGCCGCCGCAAATCGTGGCCGACACTGCCGGCGTTCCCGGTCGCCACCGGCCGCTGTGCGAGTATCCGTCCTGGCCGCAATACAACGGCTCGGGCGATGTGAACGCGGCCTCCAGTTTTGCCTGCGTCTCGGAATGAAGGCCGGTCGCGGCTGTCCCGGACCGCTGGCCTAGACCACCCGGTCCACCGGATAAAGCTGTGCCGCCAGCCACGGCGCCAGCCGCGCCTGCACTTCTTTCGCCTGGTCCGTCGTCAGCGCCCGCTTCCACCGCCCGACTTCGCCCGTGCGGTTGGCATGGTGGCTGTGCCAGTGCGTCGCCGGGTCCAGCAGGTCGCCGCTCTCGCGATGGATCAGCACGCCGGGCTTCGTGGCCATCCCGGCAATGTGCCGCTCCACCTCCCGCCGGCGCGTGGCCGCAAAAATCCGCGTCCGGTCGGCCACCGGCAGCGCCACGCCCAGGCGCGCCGCCAGCCTGTCCAGCGTCGCCGGGTCGTCCACAAACCCCGCCTCGTAGCGCAGCACCAGCGCCCGCGAATCGGCGGCGAACCGGCCGCACTGCTCGGCAGACTTCGCCGCCAGATCCAGCGCGCCGGCAAAATCCCGCTTCTGGTACTGCATCACCGACGCCACCACGTCCAACGGGTCGCGGATCGTCACGAACACCACCTCGGCCGCCGCCGCCAGCGCCGCCTCGGCTGGCGCGTCCGTCTCGTGCGACTTCACCAGCAACAGTCGGCGCGCCTTCGCCAGACTGCCCACGTCGCCCAAGCTCGCGACGAACCGCCCCTCGCGCGGCACGTCGGGCGCCGTCGCCTCGGCGAGCTTCATCAGCACATTGAACAGCCACGTCGAGCCGCTGGCATACATGCCCAGGCCCCACACGATGCCCCCGTCCCGCCCCAGCCGCACTGCCAAACCCTCCGAACGCCGCTGCAAATCACCGCATGCCGGCGGGCGAGGCAACCCGCCCCAACTTGGCGTCGGCAGCTTGGCGTCTGCCCCCCGCCCCGGTAGATACCGTACGCAAGCCGGGATAAATTCGTCGCATGACCGATACGCTGGCCGATATCGACACGCTCGCCGATCTGGTAGCTGACCCGCGCCCCCCGGCCCGCCTGCTGACCCGCCTGGAGAGTCTGGATGCCACCGGGGACGAAGCCTCCGCCGCCCTCGGCGCCAGCCTGTTCGAGAGCCTGCATTACCGCTTGCCCGCCTTCTCCGACGATGTGCTGCCGTCAGTCGCCAGCCGGCTCTACGCCCGCCTCGGCCGCGCCGACGCGGCCCTGTTGCTGGCGGGGCTGGCCGCGCAACTGCGCCCTCAACACGCGCCGACGCTCGATGCGCTGGAGACGCTGCGCACCGCCTTCCACAGCCCGCAGCCAGACCAAGCCGTTGCCGCCAAGGCGGCAGCCCTGGTCCAGCAGCACGACCCCGGCGAGGCCCTGCAACTGGCGCTGGAGGCCATGGACACCGAGGCCGGCCAGCTCGCCTCCGCCGCGTTGTTCGAGGCGATCTGGCCCCGCGTGCGGCCGATGTCGCAATACTGGGTCTATCACCGGATGAGCAACGTCTATGCCGCCCTCCGCCGCGCCGACGCGTGCGCGCTGCTCGCGGCCCTGGCCATCCAGATCAAGCCGGCCGACCCCGCCTCGGATAGCCCGCACCGCCATTTGCTGGACTATTTCCGCGCCGCCCAGCGGTCGCGCGACGCGGCCGAATTGTGCCTGCGCCGCGCGGAATTGTGCCCCTCGCCATCGCTGCTGCACGAGCCGGAATTATGCCGGTTGCGCGCCGTCGCCGGACCATTGCGCCTCTCGCCGCCCCCGGCCGGCCGCAGCGACCGGCCATTGATGCCGCGCGAGCCGAAAATCGTGCGGTCGTGGCGCAGCTACGGCGCCGGCGTGCCGCTGTGCCTGGTCGAGATGCAGCGCGACATGGTCCACGAGCCGATCGCGATGTCGGAACTGCGCAACGCGGACGTGCTGATCGACAACGGCGCCGTCGCCGTGTTCGGGGCGGACGGCGTGCCCCATGTCGATCTGTCCCTGCGCTGCTTCCCGCCGCTGCTGCGCCGTGCCCTGGCCGAACAGGCGGATGGCCCGGGCGCCGCCGAGGAATTCGAGGCTGACGAAGCGGTCGTTATCACCGACGAATTTCCCGGCCCCAATCTGTGCCATTTCCTGCTCGACCACGCGACCCGATTGGAACTTTACCGCCGCGCCGGCGTGGCCATTGCCGAAACGCTGGTAATCGGGCCGGAACTGCACGCCGAATATCAAGCGGAGACGGCGGAGCGGATGGGGGTGCGCAGCTATCTTCACGTCAACCGCCGCGCACGTGTTCGCGTCTCCCGACTGTGGGTCAGCTCAAACTGCCACAACCAGCGCCATCCGGCACATTGGGGCGCGGCCTGGGCGCTCGATGCGGTGCGCGGCAAGTTCGATCTCGCGCCGCGCCACCCCGGCCGCCGGCTGCTCGTCTCCCGCCGCGATTCGCCCTGGCGGCGCATTCGCAACGAAGCGCAGTTGATGGATCTGCTGGAGCCACTGGGGTTCGAGATCATAGTACCAGGCGAACTCACCTTCGCCGAGCAGGTCGCGGCGTTCCGCGACGCGACCCACATCATCGCGCCGCACGGCGCGGGGCTGGCCAATATTCTGTGGTGCGCGCCGGGCACCAGCGTGCTGGAGGTGTTCCATCCCCACTACGGCACCTGGGCCTATGCCATGCTGAAGGACATTCTGACACTCGACTACGCCGCGCTGGTCGCGCGCGACGCCGATTCCGAGGCGCCGGACTTCAACGACACGTCGCTGCCGCGCGAACAAATGGTGCAACATGCGGGGCGCGACATGTGGGTCGATCCCAACGAACTGGAGCGTTGGCTGGTGGAAAGCGGGGTTTTGTGATTCTCACCGACGACGAAACCGCCATCGCCGCCGGCGGCCACGGCGAGGGGGCCGCCATCGCGCTGCGTCTGGTTGCCGAGTCCGGCCGGCTGCTCGGCGCGGACGGGCTGGTGCCGGTCGCCTCCGCCCACATCGACGGCTGCCTGTATCACGGCGATTCCGGCACCGAATTCGCGGAATTCCTGGTCGCCAAGGGCGCCCGCGTGACGGTGCCGGCCACATTGAACGTGGGCGCCCTCGATCTGCTGCGCCCCGGCAACGTCCGCCTCGCGGGCGGCCGGCGGAACATGGCGCTGCGCCTGATGCGCGCCTACGAGGCGCTCGGCTGCCGCAGCACCTGGACCTGCGCGCCTTATCAGGCCGGCCACCGGCCGGACGCGGGCAGCGACGTGGCCTGGGGCGAATCCAACGCGGTCGCTTTCTGCAACTCCGTCCTCGGCGCCCGCACCAACCGCTACGGCGATTTTTTGGACATCGCCTGTGCCATCGCCGGCCGCGCGCCGCGCTACGGCCTGCATATCGCAGCCAATCGGCGGGCCACGGTGCGGGTGGATACGTCCCCCTTGTCCGACGCGTTGAAAGCCCGCGAGGCGTTCTGGCCGGTGCTGGGCGCGTGGCTCGGCCGCACGGTGGGCGAGGACATCGCCGTCATCGACGGACTTGCAGCCCATGCCACCGAGGACCGGATGAAGGCGCTGGGCGCCGCCGCCGCCTCCACCGGTGCCGTCGCCCTGTTCCACATTTCTGGGGTCACGCCCGAAGCGTCCACCGCCGAAGCCATATTGGCGGATCAGTTTGCCACGGTCACATTGACCCCAGCGGACGTGCGCGACTCGCGCGCACTCCTATCCACGGCTTCGGGCGACGCTGTGGATGCCGTCGCCGTCGGCAGCCCGCATTTCTCGCTCGACGAAATTATTGCGCTCGAAATCCTGCTGGCCGGCCGCCGCGCGCGGGTGCCGATCTATCTGAACACCAGCCGCCATGTCCTCGGCAAAGTCGAACGCGAAGGCCGGCTCGCGGGCCTGACGGGGTGCGGGGTGGTGCCCATCGTGGACACCTGCGTCGTCGCCACCCCGATCATGCCGGCGGCGGGCGGCGTGCTGATGACGAACTCGGGAAAATTCGCGTTCTACGCGCCCGGCAACACCGGCTACGCGGTCCAGTTCGGCAGCCTCGCCGACTGCGTGGAAAGCGCCATCGCCGGTCGTCTGGTGCGCGACGAGGCCGGCTGGCAATGAGGCAGGCTCTGTTCCCGGGCGACGCCGAGGGCGAGGTACTGGTGCTGGCCGCGCCCCTGAGTTTTTGGGGCGGCGTGTCGTGGGAGACCGGTGCCATCACCAACGTCCGCCACCCGCAAATGGGCCAAGTGGTAACGGGGCGGGTGCTGGTGATACCGGAACCGGTCGGCTCCTCGTCGTCGTCCGCCGTGCTGCTGGAACTGATCCGCTCCGGCCGCGCCCCCGCCGCCATCGTCCTCGGCCGGCCAGACGCGATTTTGGTCGTCGCCTGCCTGGTCGCCCGCGAGATGGGATGGCCGGCGCCGCCAATCGTGTTGGCGCCCGATTTTCGGGGCACCGTGTCGGGCCGGGCTAGAATCGTTGGCGGCGTTTTGGACTACGGTTGAAACGGCATCGCCAAAAGACGCCAGAATCCGAGCGATTTTGCCGAGTCTGGTCCAGGGATTCCAAGGGTTGCCGAAGTCTGCCCGGCGGCCGGCGCAGCCCGATCGGTGCCGAAAACGCGGTCCCACACCGACAGGAAAAACCCGAAATTGGAGTCGGTTTCGGCCTGTTCGACGGAGTGATGAATGCGATGCATGTCGGGCGTCACGACGAATTTTCGAACGATCCTGTCGAACGACTCGGGAATGCCGATATTGCCGTGCGTGAAAATCGCAGCCCCGTTCAGCGTCGACTCGAACACCAGCACCGTCCACGGATCGACACCGAGCGCCAGCACCACACCGGCCTTATAGATCAACGAGATGACGATTTCGCCCGGATGGAATCGCAGCCCGCTGGAGGCGTCCAGGTCGGGGTCAGTGTGGTGGACCCGATGCAGCCGCCATAGCCACGGCACGGCGTGAAAAACCCGATGTTGTAGATAGAGGGCGCAATCCAGCACCACGAAGCCGACGACGGCCTTTATCGGCCACGGCCAATGCATCAAAGGCAACAGCCCAAACCGGTGTTCTTTCGCATAGACCGCCGCCGCGATCGCGGCGGCGCCGAACAAAAGCCGTTGGACGACGATATCGATGGCAATCAGGCCGAAATTGGCAGCCCACCGGCGCCACTTCCGATACCGCAATTGCCGCCGAGGCCACCAAGCTTCCAATAGCGCGACAACGGCAAACACGGACGCGAAAATTCCGAAACGAATCATCGCCGCTACTTCGCCCGGCCCCAGGTGTAAGTGGACGCAATGGCATAGTTCCAGACGGCGCCGATCAAGGCACCCGCCAGCCCCGCCAGCCACCAGCTACTGCCATCGCCGAAAACCTCTCCGGCGATGCCGATGTTGGCGACCGCGCCGATGCTGCACCCGACACAGAATGTCACCAGTCCGCGCACCAGTCGCGCGCCCTTCAACCGCCGGTCGCGATAGGTGAACTTGTTGTTGAGCATGAAATTGCAGACCATCGCTGCAATCGTCGCGAGCGTCTCGGCCACCGAGAACCGCGCGCCGAGCCCCAGAAACGCCCGTAGCACCAGCAGATTGACCACCACGCCCAGGCCGCCGATCAGCGCGAACAGCACAAAGCGCACCGGAATGATGTGGCCGACCAACTTGTCGGCAATCAACATCAGATATTCCCAGGCCACCATGGAATCGAGCTTGCTCTCGCCGAACCTGCGCGCCCGGAACGTGAACGCCAGTTCGCGAAACCGTAGCTTGCGCGGCGAGGACGCAAAAATGTCCAGGAGGATTTTGAAGCCCTGGCCGGACAGATGGCGCACGGCGCCAGAGAAAACCTCGCGCCGCAGCATGAAGAATCCGCTCATCGGGTCGGCGAGGTCCGACTTCACGATCAGGCGAGAGAGTTTGGTGGCAAGTCCGCTGATCGCCACCCGCTTGGCGTCCAGGTCCCCGGTGCCGCCGCCGGGGATGTAGCGGCTGGCCACGACGATATCGAGGTCGCCGCCTGCAAGCGCCGCATACATTTGCGGCAGCAACGTCTCGTCGTGTTGCAAGTCGGCATCCATCACCGCAACGACCGGTGCCGAGGTTGCGAGGATTCCCTCGATGCAGGCACTGGAAAGCCCTCGCCGGCCGATGCGTTGCAGGCACCGCACGCGCGGATCGGTTTGTGCCAGCCGCCGCACGACGTCGGGCGTGCCGTCGCGCGAATCATCGTCAACAAACAGAACTTCCCACTCGATTCCGGCCAAAACCTCGTGCAACAACCCAACCAGCACCGGCACGTTGGCGCTCTCGTTCAGCGTCGGCACCACCACGGCAAGCTGCCGCGAACTCCAGGCCTGCCCGGGCGCAGCGCCGCCGTCGTAAGGGGTCGCGTCCAATGCCACTCTCCAACTCTTCGCGCTTGCTGCCAGAAAGGCGTAAGTAAAGCAATTGCTTACGCTAAAATCCCATGCGCCGGGCGCACGGGTGGGCGGTGCCGGCGTCGGATATCGTGCCCCGATCCGGCGAGACTACCATCCCAATCATGGCAACGACCCTAACCCAGTGGCTGCTGCCCGTCATCGGTTTCGCCGTCGCGATATCGGCGACCCCGGGGCCGAACAACATCATGGTCGCGGCCTCCGGCGCCACCTTCGGGCTGGCCCGCACGGTCCCGCATCTGCTGGGAATCGCGGTTGGCTTTCCGGTCATGCTGATGCTCGTCGCCATCGGCGCGGCCGAGCCGCTGCGGACGCTGCCTTGGCTGCACGAGTCGCTGCGGTGGGTCGGCGCGGCCTACATGCTGTGGCTGCCCTGGCACATCGCGCGCGCCGAACCCGTGGTGGCCAATGCCGACAGCCGCGCCGCCGCGCAACGCCGGGGCCGCCCGATGACGTTCCTGCAAGGCGCGCTGTTTCAATGGGTCAACCCCAAAGCCTGGGTGGCAGCCGGCGGCACCGTCATCACCTACATCACCGCGACCGGCGCCGATTTCTGGGCGCAAGCGGCTGTGCTGGGGGCGGTGTTTCTGGTGGCCACCGTGGTTTTCGTTGGCCTGTGGGCGGGAATTGGCGCGGGTGCCGCGCGGGTATTGCGAACGGCGCGCGCTGTGCAGCGATTCAACTGGGCGATGGCAGGTCTGTTGGTCCTGTCGCTGGTGCCGCTTTTCATGGAATAGCGCGGCTACGCCACCAGCGCCCCCAGCAATGAATCCAACCGCTTCCGCCCCTCCGGCGTCGCCCGCAGGCAGCCGTTGTCGCGGGCCAAATAGTCGGCCTCCAGCGCGCGGGCCAGGATGTCCGCGTCGAGCGCGGCATCCAGGTGTATCCCGGTACGGGTAAAAAATCGCGCTTCGTCAATACCTTCAGTCAGGCGCAGCCCCATCAGCAGCATCTCGCGGGCGCGCTCGTCGGACGCGACCGGCACCTCGTCGGTGCTACCGTGCCCGTCGCGTTCGACGCGCTCCGCCCAGGGTTCCGGGGCGCGATGCCGGCGCGTGGCGAGCAAGGCACCATCGACGCTGACGCGACCGTGGGCACCGGGGCCGATGCCGGCGTAGTCGCCGTAGCGCCAGTAGGCGAGGTTGTGGCGGCTTTCCGAGCCCGGCCGCGCGTAGTTGGAGACTTCGTACGGAAGCAGACCGAATTTTCCCGCCTCCTCCGCCGTCGCGTCGTACAGCGCGGCGGCGGTGTCGTCGTCCGGCAGCACGATGTCGCCGCGCGCGTGCGACGTGAAAAACGCTGTCCCGGGTTCGATGGTCAGTTGGTAGAGCGACAGGTGATCAGACGCGAGCGCCAGCGCCTGTCGCAATTCGGCGCGCCACGCCGCCTCGCTCTGGCCCGGGCGGGCATAGATCAGATCGAACGACACGCGGGGGAAGATTTTTCGGGCACGTTCCAACGCTGCAATGGCCTGATCCGCCGAATGCTGCCGCCCCAGCATCGTCAGCGACTCCGCTTTCAGGCTTTGCACGCCGAGGGAAATCCGGTTGACACCGGCTTGCCGGAACGCGGCAAGACGGGCGGCTTCGACGCTGGTGGGGTTGGCTTCCAGCGTGATTTCCAGGTCCGGCAAAGGATCGAACAGACGGCGCGCGTCCTCGATCAGGTCGGCCACGGTCTGCGCGTCCATCAGGCTCGGCGTGCCGCCGCCGAAGAAGATGCTGGCCATCGGCCGGCGGCCGAGGCGGGCAGCTTCCCACGCCAGTTCGGCGCGGAGCGCGGCGGCGAAGCGATGTTGGTCGATCCGCTCCCGCACATGGCTGTTGAAATCGCAGTACGGGCACTTGGCGAGGCAGAATGGCCAGTGGATATAGAGCGCGAGCGGTTCCATCCGCCGGGATATAGGGCAAATGGCCGAGAAAAACTCCGTCGAGCGGGTCAGGGCTGCACTGCTGGCCGCCGGCCACGCGGACACCATCGCGACGTTCCCGGAAGGCACGCGCAGCGCCGCAGACGCCGCAGCCGCCATCGGCTGTTCCGTGGCCCAAATTGCGAAATCGGTTGTGTTCCGCGCGAATGGCGAGCGGACAGCGGTCGTGATCGCGTCCGGCGTCAACCGCGTGGACACGGCGAAAGTGGCGGCGTTGCTGGGCGTGACGCTGAAGCGGGCGGATGCGGAGTGGGTGCGCGAGCACACCGGCTTCGCCATCGGCGGCGTTTCGCCGGTGGGGTTGTTGGGGACGCCGTTATTGGTGTTCGACCGGGATTTGCTGGCACTTCACCCGATCTACGCGGCGGCCGGCTCGCCCCAGCATATTTTTCGGACCGAGGCGCAGGCCTTGGCGCGGATGACGGGGGCAGTGGTGGCGGAGGTTCGGGAGGGGTAAAGTCTACCCGGCGAGTGCGCGCAGGGCCGCATCCGGCTCGCGTTCGACAATCCGGAGCAGGGCACGGACGGCCGAACTCATCGAAGCCTGAGAGTCCTCCCACTCGCGCACCGTCGAAACCGGCACGCCGATGGCATCGGCGAACGCTTGCCGGGTCATTCCCAGCTTCATCCGAATCGAACGGGCATCTGGAACGGACCGAAACGGCGGGAGCGGGGCGTCGGGGTCTTCACCATCCTCGATCTGATGGCGGCGAATATCGTCGTCCGTCGTGGCCGCGATCTTGGCACGGTCGACCTCCGGTTTGCGCTCCCGGATCTGCGCGAGCGTCATCGGTTCGCCAGCCATCGAACTCGTTCCTTTCTGTCCGCAAGCCGGGCGGAGATGATACGGCGAACGTCGCCCCGGTCGGTGAAGACGATATGGAGCACCATGCCCTCCGCCTCACCGATTGCACGCACGCGCACCTCGCCATAGTCCCGCCGGTCATCCGGCCACTCGATTGTCGTGCCTTCAAATATAAGAGCCGCAACGTCGAAACCGAAGCCACGCTGACTCCGGTTCCACTCGTCTTTCACAGGGTCCCAATCGAACCTCACGGCGCAGTATTGCGCCCGCACCCTCGCGGATGGAAGGCCGGACACTGGATCACCCGATAACCAGGCGGCTCCGGCGGGCCGCCCCTTGCTTGACACCCCCCGCGCCCCCCGCTAACCCGCCGCGCCAGCCGAACCCACCACGGGACTCCACCCCATGCCCGTCCACGCCTTCATTTTTCCCGGCCAGGGCAGCCAGGCCGTCGGCATGGGCCGCGACCTCGCGGCGGCCTTCGGCGCGGCGCGCGAGGTCTTTGGCGAGGTGGACGAAACCCTGAAGCAGAAGCTGAGCAAGCTGATGTTCGAGGGGCCGGCCGAGGAACTGACGCTGACCGAAAACACCCAGCCCGCGCTGATGGCGCACTCGCTCGCGGTGCTGCGCGTGTTGGAGACCGAGGGCGGTTTCGTGCTTGCCGACAAGGCCGTGGTCGTCGCGGGGCATTCCCTGGGCGAATATTCCGCACTGGCGGCAGCCGGCAGTTTTTCGGTGGCGCAGGCGGCGCGGCTGCTGCGGTTGCGTGGGCAGGCGATGCAGAAGGCTGTCCCGCCAGGCGAGGGCGCGATGGCCGCGCTGCTCGGCGCCGACCTCGAACTGGCGAAAGAGATTTGCGCGGCGGCGGCTGTGTCGCCGGACGGCAAGCGCGACGTGGTCGAACCGGCCAACGACAATGGCGGCGGGCAAGTGGTGATTTCGGGCGCCAAGGCGGCCGTGGAACGGGCCATCGAGGTTTCGCGGACCAAGGGCGTCAAACGCGCGCTGCTGTTGCCGGTCTCCGCGCCGTTCCACTGCGCGCTGATGGCGCCGGCGGCGGACGCGATGCAAGCAGCGCTGGAGGAGAGCCGGCCGGTCGCGCCGATGGTGCCGCTGGTCGCCAACGTCAGCGCCGCCAAAGCCACCGACCCGGACGAGATCGCCCGGCTGTTGGTGGCGCAGGTCACGGCCACGGTGCGCTGGCGCGAGAGCGTGCTGGCGATGATCGGGTTGGGCGTGGACAGTTTTATCGAACTCGGCGCCGGCAAGGTGCTAGCGGGCCTCGTGAAGCGGATCGCGCCGGATGCGGCGACCGCCTCGGTCGGCTCGCCGGCCGAGATCGAGCAGCTTCTCAAGACGCTGTAGGACGGACAGACATGTTTCGGCTGGACGGAAAGGTGGCGCTCGTGACGGGTGCCTCCGGCGGCATCGGCGCCGCCATCGCGCGGGCGCTGCATGCGCAGGGGGCAGTCGTCGCCCTGTCCGGCACGCGGCGCGAGGCGCTGGACGCGCTGGCGGCGGACCTCGGCGAGCGCGCGCATGTCTGTCCTGCCGATTTGCGCGATGCGACGGCCACGGAGGCACTGGTGGCGGCAGCGGAGGCGGCGGCGGGGCCGCTGTCCATCCTCGTCAACAACGCAGGGCTGACCCGCGACATGCTGGCGCTGCGGATGAAGGACGAGGACTGGGCGACGGTGTTGGAGGTGGATTTGACGGCCCCGTTCCGCCTCGCGCGCGCGGCGCTGAAGGGCATGCTGCGGCGCCGGGCCGGGCGGATCGTCTCGATCGGCTCTGTGGTCGGAAGCACCGGCAACGCGGGGCAGGCCAACTATGCGGCGGCGAAGGCGGGTTTGGTCGGCATGACCAAGGCGTTGGCGCAGGAAGTCGGCAGCCGTGGCATCACCGTCAATCTGGTGGCGCCCGGCTTCGTCGCCACCGCGATGACCGACGGGCTGCCGGACGCGCAGAAGGAAAAGCTGACGGCGGCGATCCCGCTCGGGCGGCTCGGCCAGCCGGCCGACATCGGCGCGGCCGTCGTCTATCTGGCCAGCGACGAGGCGGCGTGGGTCACGGGTGCCACGCTTCATGTGAATGGCGGCATGGCGATGCTATAGGGCGGTCGGCGTCGTTGGGCCGCCGGGTTGGCCGTGTGACGAAACCGTGCTAATCGCCGCGCCGCTTCGTCCGGGGAGGATCGGCGCTGGACGAGACGATGAACCAGGACAGGCAGGCAGGAGCAGGACTTCCATGAGTGAGATCGCCGACAAGGTGAAGAAGATCGTCGTCGAGCACCTCGGCGTCGAAGAGGGCAAGGTGACGCCGGAGGCGTCCTTCATCGACGATCTTGGCGCGGACAGCCTCGACACGGTCGAGCTTGTCATGGCGTTCGAAGAGGCGTTCGGCGTGGAAATCCCCGAGGACGCGGCCGAGAAGATCAGCACCGTGCGCGATGCGGTGGACTATATCGAAAAGCAAAAGGCGGTCTGAACAGCCTGGGCGGCGCCGGTTTCGGCGTGGGTCGTGGGCTAGGCCCCGGGGTTAGGCAAGGATGACAGCCATGCGGCGGGTCGTGGTCACGGGCATGGGGATCGTCTCCCCCCTGGGCGTTGGGGTGGAGCATGTCTGGAAGCGGCTGATCGAGGGCGATTCCGGCATCACCGCCATCCAGTCGTTCGACGTGGCGGACATGCCGTGCCGCGTGGCCGGCACCATCCCGCGCGGCAGCCGGGCCGACGGCAAGCTGGACGTTGCCGAGTGGGTGCCGCCCAAAGACCACAAGAAGATGGACAAGTTCATCCAATACGCGATGGCCGCGGGGTCCGAGGCGGTCGAGGACAGCGGCTGGCTGCCGACCGACGAGGAAGACCGCTGCGCCACCGGCGTGATGATCGGCTCGGGCATTGGCGGCGTGGAGACCATCTACGAGGGTTCGGCGCTGATCCTGGCCGGCAAGGGTAAGCGGCTGTCGCCGTTCTTCATCCCCTCGGCCCTGATCAACCTCGCCTCTGGAAATTTTTCGATCAAGTACGGCTTCAAGGGTCCGAACCATTCGGCCGTGACGGCGTGCGCCACGGGCGTCCACGCCATCGGCGACGCGGCCCGGCTGATTGCGTTCGGGGATGCGGACGTGATGGTGGCCGGCGGTGCCGAGGCGCCGGTCAATCCGATCGGCATGTGGGGATTTTGCGCGGCGCGCGCGATGTCCACCAACTTCAACGACACGCCGGCCCTGGCCTCCCGCCCTTGGGACAAGGATCGCGACGGGTTCGTCATGGGCGAGGGCGCGGGCGTGGTGGTGCTGGAAGAGTACGAGCACGCCCGCAAGCGCGGCGCCAAGATCTACGCGGAAATTGCCGGCTACGGCATGTCTGGCGACGCCCACCACATCACGGCGCCGGCCGAGGGCCATGAAGGCGCCTTCCGCGCCATGAAGGCGGCGCTGCGCAGCGGCGGGCTGCACCCATCCGACATCCAGTATATCAATGCTCACGGCACCTCGACGCCGCTCGGCGACGACCTGGAGCTGGAAGCGGTCGAGCGGCTGTTCGGCGACGCCGCGAACGGCGTGGCGATGTCCTCCACCAAGTCAGCGACCGGCCATCTGCTGGGCGCGGCCGGCGCCATCGAGGCGATTTTCTCGATCTTGGCGATCCGTGACGGTATCGCGCCCCCGACATTGAATCTGGACGAGCCGAGCCGGGCCAGCGTCATCGACCGGGTGGCGAAGGTGGCACAGGAGCGGCGGATCGACGTGGCCCTGTCCAACAGCTTCGGCTTCGGCGGCACCAACGCCAGCGTGCTGTTCAAGAAGGCCGCCTGAGACGCTCCGACGCTCGCGCATCGTCTGGCTGATCGTTCTTCTGCTGGTCGTGGCGGGGGGCGCCGCCGCTTGGTTCGGGCGGGCGGCCTACGACCGGCCGGGACCGCTGGAAAATTCCCGCGCCGTGCTGGTGCCCCGCGGCTCTCTGGAGCAAGTCGGCGACGCCCTCGCGGCCGCCGGGGTGATCGACAGCGCGCCGATGTTCAGATTGGCCGCCATCGCAACCGGCCTGGACGGGAAGCTGCACGCGGGGGAGTTGGCGTTCCTGGAGCACGCCTCATTGCGAGAGGTGTTGCACGTGCTGCGCACGTCCAAGCCGGTGCAGCACAAGCTGACCATCCCGGAAGGGTTGACGGCGGTGCAGATCGCCCGCCTGCTGAACAAATCGGAGGTGCTGACCGGCGAGGTGGCGACACCGCCGGAAGGTGCGATGCTGCCGCAGACATACGCGTTCGAATATGGCGCGACCCGCGCCTCCATCGTGGAGCGCGCATCGGCCGCAATGCAGCGGACGCTGGATCAGGCGTGGGCCAGCCGCGCGCCCGACCTGCCGCTGAACAGCCCGACCGAAATGCTGATCGTTGCCAGCATGGTCGAGCGAGAGACGGCGCGGCCGGAGGAACGGCCGCATATCGCCGCCGTGTTCCTCAACCGGCTGAAGAAGGGCATGCGCCTTCAATCCGACCCGACGGTGATCTACGCGGCCAGCAACGGTGCCGGCACGCTGGAACGGCCACTCAGCAAAGCCGACCTCGAACTTGCCAGCCCGTTCAACACGTACCGCGCCAACGGCCTGCCGCCGGGGCCGATTGCCAGCCCGGGTTTGGCGTCGCTGGAAGCGGTGGCGCGGCCGGAGGACACGCAGGACCTGTATTTCGTCGCCGACGGCACCGGCGGCCACGCTTTTGCCACCACGCTGGAAGAACATCTGAAAAATGTCGCAAGATGGCGGTCGCTAAACCCGTCCGCGCCGTTGCCGGGACAGTTGCTGCGGTAGGAGCCGCTTGTCCGGCTACTCTATCTCATCATCGAAGAATTTCAGCGCCGGCCGCTCCTGCTCCGCCGGCCGCTCGTTGACCGCCTGCACGACATCGTCGTCGAGCGGTCCAACCAGCGCTTCCAACCATGCCCAATCGGTCGGAATCGGCTTAACAGGACGCCCTTAGTCATTTCCACGCATACCGAGCTCCTTGAGAGCCTGTTGCGAAACTTATTGGGTGATTTGCGGGCATTCTGCCACTACGTCATTTCCTCGAAGGCGGAAATCCAGGCCATCCGCTCCGACTTTTCTGTGGCCCTGGATTCCCGCCTTCGCGGGAATGACGGGTAACTGGTTGAAACACTGGAGTAGCTAACGGACGTACGCTGACCGAGACAAAGAAATCTTGTGAAGAACCCTCTCGCAAGTCACGCCGCCAGTTCGGTCATCGCCTGCAACCCCAGCGCCTGCGCCAGCCGGTCCAGGCGGCGCGTGACGCTTTCGCCCGCGAACACGCCGCTGCCCTCGGCCAGTTGCAGCGTCAGCGTATGGTTTACCCGCAGTCGCGTGCCGGCCAGCAGGTCCGGCGTGCCGGCGGACAGCGTGTAGGCCAGCCGCAGCGCGCAACCGAGCACCGTGGCGCGCTGGATCGCATCTGACGACAGCAGCAACCGGGCGACCGACAGGAACGCCGCCTCCGGTTCGGCCTCGTAGCGCAACGCGAGCGTCAAGCCCAGGAAGGCGCGGGCGTGATGGTCGAGGCCAATTCCGGGCTGGCGCAGGATGCGGAAGAATGCCTGTTCGGCGCGATATTCGGGGTGGTCGTGGCTGCCGATGTCGCTCATCCAGCACGCCGCCTCGCGCAGCCGCCGCTGCTCGCCTGCCTCGCCGGAAAACAGCGGGTCGGTCCAGGCCAGCAACGCGGGCGGCAGCGTCAGGTCGCGACCGTACTGCTCCGCCAGATCGTGGGCCGCCGCGAGCAGCGGGTCCTTTGTCCGCAGGTCCGCAGGGATGCGGCGCATGTACCAGCCCTCGCGCAACCCATTGGCGCTGAACACAACACGGCGGACGCTGGTGGCGCGCAGCAGTCGCCGCAGCACGACGGCGGCGAATGGGAGGTCCTCGACGCGCCGGCGTGGCATGCCCGGCATCCGTTCCAGCACCCGGCGGGACGCGGCGGCGATCACGCCAGTCAGGTCCCGCGCCTCGTCGCGGCCGATCATGTAGTGGTGGATCATATTCAGCGGATAATTGGTCTGCGCGATGTGGATACGCGCCAGCGCTCGCCACGCGCCGCCGACCAGATACAGGTCGCGCCCGGCGCCCTCGCCGAGCCACGCCACCGTGGCGAGGTCGGCTTCCACCATCGGCCTTGCCTTCACCGGGTCGCCGCCGGCGCGGTCGGACAGTCGGATCACGCCGAGCGGCAGCGTACACGCCTCCCCGCGCCGGCCGGCCGACAGGCGCACCAGTTCCAGCGACCCGCCGCCGATGTCGGCTAGAATGCCGTCCGCTGCCGGAATGCCGCACAGCACGCCGTCGGCCGACAGATCGGCTTCCTCCTCGCCGCTCAGCACGCGGATGGCCACGCCTGGCATCCGCGCCTCCAGCGACTGCGCGAATGCCGGGCCGTTGCGGGCATCCCGGACCGCCGAGGTCGCCAGCACCTCGAACGGCGCTGCGCCCATCGCGCGGGCGATGGCGTGATAGCGGTTCATCACGGTCAGAGCCTGCGCCACCCCGTCCTCGTTCAGCAGCCCGGTCGCTTCCAGCCCGCGCCCGAGGCGCAGCACGGCCTTCTCGTTGAAAATCGGGATAGGATTGCGGCCCCGCCCCTCGAACACCACGAGCCGAACGGAGTTGGAGCCAAGATCGACAACCGCGCAGCGCGGGGCATTGGGCGGGGGGGCAAATGGCATGGGTGTCGGTTCGCCCGCTCAATCCTGCAACACGCGGTCGGGGCGGCGGGAATGCGACGAGACCGTGGACACAAGCGGACCGTGCAATGCCGAACCACGACCGGACAGGGAAGGATTGGTCATAAAGTAGTCGTGGGCCGAAAACCCGGCCTTGGTGCCGCTGGGGCTCACGCGACGCCAAGCGCCATCCGGGTGCAGTTCCCAGGACTGCATCGAGTCCTTTAGGTCCACCACCATGATCTGGTCCAAAATCTGTGCATGTACCGTCGGGTTGTGGATCGGCACCAGGGTTTCAACGCGCCAGTCCATGTTGCGCGCCATCCAGTCGGCCGAACTGATGAACACTTTTGCGTTGCGGCCCGGCAGCTTGTGGCCGTTGCCGAACGCATAGACACGGGCGTGCTCCAGGAACCGGCCGACGATCGACTTCACGCGGATATTCTCCGACAGGCCCTGGATGCCGGGCCGCAGACAGCAGATGCCGCGCACGATGCACATGATCTTCACCCCGGCGCGCGAGGCTTCGTACAGCCGGTCGATCAACCGGTCGTCAACGAGGCTGTTCATTTTGAGCCAGATGGAGCCGGGCTTGTCCTCCCGCGCCAACGCCGTCTCGTGGTCGATCAGGGCGTTGAGCGTGGTCCGCGTGGTCAGCGGGCTGAACGCCAGCGCCTCCATCTTCTCCGGGCGGGCGTAACCGGTCATGTAGTTGAACAGGCGGGCGGAATCGCGCGTCAATTCCGGCTCGACGGTGAAGAAGCTGAGGTCGGTGTAGATGCGCGCCGTGATCGGGTGATAGTTGCCGGTGCCGAAATGCGCGTAGCTGCGCAGCGTGCCGCCCTCCCGCCGCACGACCAGCGACAGTTTGGCGTGCGTTTTCAACTCGGTGAAACCGTACACCACCTGCACCCCGGCCGCTTCCAGCGTGCGGGCGAGGCGGATATTGGCCTCCTCGTCGAAGCGGGCGCGCAACTCCACCATCGCCGTGACCGACTTGCCCGCCTCGGCGGCTTCGATCAGCGCCTTGACGATCGGGCTGTCGCGGCTGGGGCGGGACAGCGTCTGCTTGACCGCGACCACGCTGGGGTCCTGCGCGGCTTGCCGCAGGAACTGGACGACGACGTCGAAGCTCTCGAACGGGTGGTGGACGATGATGTCCTTGGCGCGAATGGCGGCAAAGCAGTCCCCGCCGAAATCGCGGATGCGCTCGGGAAAGCGCGGCGTGTAGGGCGGGAACAGCAGATCGGGCCGGTCGTCCACGATCAACTGCTTCAGTTCGACAAGGCCGAGCAGTCCCTCGACCAGATGCACTTCCTGGCTGGTAGCATCCAGTTCGTCGGCCACCAGTTCGCGCAGATTGGCCGGCATGCCGGCGTTCAGCATCAGATGAATCGCCACGCCCCGGCGGCGCCGCTTCAGCGCCGACTCGTAGGAGCGGACGAGGTCTTCGGCTTCTTCCTCGAACTCCACATCGGTATCGCGGATCAGGCGGAAAAGGCCCTGGCCGAGCACGCGGAAGCCCGGGAACATGGTTTGCAGGAACAGGCCGACGATATGTTCCAGCAGCACGAAGCGGATCGGCCCCGGGCCGCCCTCGGCCGGCTGGGGCAGGCGGACGAACCGCTCCACCTGGGCCGGCAGCGGGATGAGTCCGCGCATGCCGTGCCCGTCCTCGTCCCGCGTCAGCAGCAGCGCAATGACGAGGCCCATGTTCGGGATGAACGGAAACGGGTGCGCCGGGTCGATGGCCAGCGGCGTCAGCACCGGAAACACCCGCTCCATGAACCATGCATCGAGCCACACACGGTCCTGTTCGGTCAGGTCTTCGGGGTCGGCCACCTGGATGCCGGCTTCGGCGAGCCGGGCGCGTAGGTCGCCCCAAACCCGCTGCTGATCGGCGATCAGCGCGCGGGCGCTGCTTTCCACCTCCGCCAACTGTCCCGCCGGCGTCTTGCCGTCCGGCGAGCGCGCGGACACGCCCGCCTTGGCCTGCCCGATCAAGCCGGCGACGCGCACCGAATAGAATTCGTCGAGGTTGTCGGCGCTGATCGAGACGAAGCGCAGCCGCTCCAGCAACGGATGATGCTCGTTCTGCGCTTCCTCCAACACCCTCCTGTTGAAGTCGAGCCAGGACAGTTCGCGGTTGATGAAGCGATCCGGATTGTCGGCGGCGATGGCCGGCACGGTCGCAGATGCCGGCGCAACCGCCTCAATAGCCGGCGCTTCCCTGGTCCGGCGCTGCCGCACCGCGCTGCTGTCGTTCACGAGGCTCTCCCTGCCGGCCCGTCGCTGTCTTACAGCAGGCATGGTACGGCAGAGGAGGCGGCCTGGGGCATTGGAGCAAAATCTTCATAATCGGCGAGGCTGTCCGGCTGCGCCATCGCGCGCACGACGTCCGCCGCGAGTGCGCGGGAGACGCGGCGGCCAGCAATCAATCCGGCTCTGTCCAGCCGCGCCGCCGCTTCCCGTAACGCCGCCGGGGTGCGCGGCAACCGCAGCAACAGCCAATCCTGAACCGGCTCGGCGACGGAAAGCTGTCGCTCCGATAACAAGCGGGCCAGCAGCGCGCGGAGCATGTGTTCGTCGGGCGGGCGGATTTCCACCGAGGTCACGGCCCGCAGGCGGCTGGCGAGGTCCGGCAGGCTCACGGCCCAACGCGCCGGCGCCGTGCGGGATGCCAGCAGGACCGGCAGGCCGGCGTCCCTACAGGCGTTCAGCAGATGCAGCAGCGGCCGCTCGGAGGCGGTGTCCGCATCGTCGATGGCGATCGGGTGCTCCGGACGCACCGGATCGCGCGGCAGGGCGGGGCCGGCAAGGAGACATGCGCCCGTCCGGGCCGCCCAGACGTGGACGAGGTGGGTCTTGCCACACCCCTCCGGCCCCCACAGCGCGAGCCGGTCTTGCGGCCATTCGACACTCGGTTTCAGCCACGCCAGCGCATCGGCGTTGGAGGAGTCGGCGAGCAGTCCGGCGGCAAGAAAGCGGGGCTCGTGGCGAAACGGCAGCGCCAACTGGCGCGATTCCGTGTGGTTGGGCGTCACTGTTCCGTCTCCTCCGGGCTCGGGGGATCGAGATACAGGGGGCTTTCGATGTAACGGCGCAGCCAGAACCGGCTGAGCACCCCGATGATGGCTGCGACCGGCACCGCCAGCAGCACGCCGACGAAGCCGAAAGCCGCACCGGCGGCAAACAACGCGAAAATCACCCAGACCGCGTGCAATTCCACCCGGTCGCCGAGGAAGCGCGGATAGATCACGTAGCCTTCCAACAAGTTGCCCACGACAAACACGGCGGCTACCAGGCCGACGCCCGTGTAGGTGGGGAACTGCGCGAGCGCCAGCCCGATGGCCGTCACCGCGCCGGTGATGGTGCCGACATAGGGGATGAACGACAGGATGCCCGAGGACAGGCCGACGATCAGACCGAGGTCGAGGCCCACGGCCGACAGCCCGACCGCGTAGAACAGCGCCAGGGCAATGCAGCACATCGCCTGCCCGCGCAGCCACGCCGACAGGATGCGGTCCACTTCGCGGGCCTGGGCACGGATCACGCCGGCGTAGCGGCGCGGCAGCCACATGTCGATCTTCTCGACCACGCGCGGCCAGTCGCGAAGCAGGTAGAACGCCACCACCGGCGTCACCACGACCAGCGTCAGCACGTTGAACAGCGCAAAGCCGCCGCCGATCACGTGGCTCAGCGCGGACGGGACGAACGACAGCATCGCGCCGGCCTGCCCGCCGACCAGATCGCGCAGCTTCTCGTCCACGAAGTCCGGCCCAAGATGCTGCTGCAACCGCTCGATGGTGACGTTCAGGAACACCCGCAGCGCCTCCACGTAGGTCGGGACCCGATTAATCAGGATGCCGATCTGCGAGATGATCAGCGGATACAGCAGCAGCGCAAACAGCAGGCCGGCGGCGATCAACGCGATAATCAACAGCAGCGCGGACGCGCCGCGCCGGATGCCGGCGCGGACGAGCCGCGTGGCCAGCGGGTCGAGGAAATAGGCGATGCCGGCGGCAGCCACGAACGGCAGCAGGATCGAGGCAAAGAGTTGCAACGCCAGCCATGCCGCGACCAGCAGGCCAACGAGCAGCGCGATCCGCTGGCCCCTGGTCGCCTCGCGCATCGGCGGCAGCGACGCGATGGCCCGCATCGCCGGGTGCGGCGGCTTGTCCAGCACGTCGTGGCCGGGGGCGCGATCGGTCATCGTGCGCACACCGCCCGCGATACGGGCAGCGTGCAGGGTGGCGGGAGGGGGGCGTGCATGGCCATCAGCACCACGTTGGGGGCAGGCCGGTCAAGCGCAACGCCCACGCGACACCCCGGTTGCGCGGCGCCCGGCGGTATGATTTGTGTCCGCCACCAGCGTTCGGAGCGACGATGACCAGCATGACCTACCGCTCGGCGGGCGTCGATATCGACGCCGGCGATGCGCTGGTGGAGCGGATCAAGCCGCTTGCGCGCGCTACCACCCGCGCCGGCGTGCTGGGAGGCATCGGCGGATTTGCATCCTTGTTCGACCCGCGTGCCGCCGGCTTCAAAGACCCGATTCTGGTGGCGACGACGGACGGCGTGGGCACCAAATTGAAGCTGGCGATCGAGACCGGGCGGCACGCCACTGTCGGCATCGACCTGGTCGCCATGTGCGTCAACGATCTGGTGGTGCAAGGCGCCGACCCGCTGTTTTTTCTGGACTATTTTGCGTCGGGCAGCTTGCAGGTGGAACAGGCGGCCACCGTGATCGCCGGCATCGCCGAGGGCTGCCGGCAGGCCGGCTGCGCCCTAGTGGGCGGCGAGACGGCGGAGATGCCGGGCTTGTATGCGGCCGAGGACTATGACCTTGCCGGATTCGCAGTGGGCGCGGCGGAGCGCGGCACGTTGCTGCCGCGCGATGTGGCGCCGGGCGACGTGGTGCTCGGGCTGGCGAGTTCCGGCGTGCATTCCAACGGATTTTCGCTGGTGCGCCGCGTGGTGGTGGCGTCGGGCCTCGCCTGGCACGCCCCTGCCCCCTTCGCGCCCGGCGCGACGCTGGGCGAAGCACTGCTTGCGCCGACCCGGATCTACGTGCGCTCGGTGTTGGCGCTCCACCGCGCCGGCTTGCTGAAGGCCGCCGCCCACATCACCGGCGGCGGCCTGCCTGGCAATTTTCCGCGCGTGTTGCCAGAGAACACAGTTGCCGTGCTGGACGCCGCGCGCTGGACCCCGCCGCCAGTGTTCGGCTGGCTGGGTCGCACGGGCGGCGTCGAGGCGGGCGAGATGTTGAAAGTGTTCAACTGCGGCATCGGCATGGCACTCGTGGTGGCCGACGCCGCCACCGCTCGCGCCGTGCTGGAGGCCGAGGGCGAGACCGTGTTCGACATCGGCCGGATCGAGGCCGGGGCCGGCCCAGCCGCCGTGCGCATCGACCTGCCGGCCGGCTGGCCCGCGTGAGGCGACGCACCGCCGTCCTGATCAGCGGGCGCGGCTCCAATCTCGCCGCCTTGCTGGCAGCCGCCCAAGACCCGAATTACCCGGCGGACATTCTCCTCGTCGTCTCCAACGTGCCCGGAGCGGGCGGGCTGGCGCTGGCCGAGGCGGCCGGGGTGCCGACCGTCACCATCGACCACAAGCCGTTCCACGGCGACCGTGCGGCGCACGAGGCCGCGATTGTTGAGGCGCTGGACGCGGCAGCCATCGAACTGGTCTGCCTCGCCGGCTATTTGCGAAAACTGACACCGCTGCTGGTCGGGCGCTATGCCGGCAGGATGCTGAACATTCATCCGAGCCTGCTGCCTGCATTTCCCGGCCTGCACACCCACGAACGAGCGCTGGCGGCCGGCGTGAAACGGCACGGCTGCACGGTGCATTTCGTCACGGAAGGGTTGGATGAGGGGCCGATCCTGGCGCAGGCGACCGTCCCGGTCTTGCCGGGCGACACGGCGGACACGCTGGCTGCACGCGTGCTCGCGCAGGAACACGTCATCTACCCGCGTGCGTTGGCGCTGCTGGCAAGCGGACAGGCCGGCGCACCGGACAAGCCCTTGATCCAAGCCGCCACCGCGCCGTAAAACGCTGCAACGACCGTACAGCCGAGAGACCCGCCCATGGCCCAGACACCCAGCACCACCCCCGCGCCGGTGACGGAGCAGGCGTTCCTCGCCGAACGCCAGAAATTTTTCGCCGGCTTCGGCAACGCCACATTGGGCGCAATTATATTTATCGTGATCCTGATGCTGCTGATGTGGATTTTTCTGGCCTGAGCACACCCGCCCGACGGCGGCTTGCCGTCAGGCGGCAACTGGGGCGATCAGCCGACGATCTCGGTGCCCGCGAAGAAGAACGCGATTTCAACTGCCGCGTTCTCGGCGCTGTCGGACCCATGCACCGAATTTGCCTCGATGCTTTCGGCAAACTCCTTGCGGATCGTGCCGTCGGCCGCGTTCGCGGGATTGGTGGCGCCCATGATTTCCCGATTGCGCAGCACGGCGTTCTCGCCTTCCAGCACCTGCGCCACGACCGGCCCCGACGTCATGAACGTAACCAGATCGCGGAAAAAGCCGCGTTCCTTGTGAACGCCATAGAATGCTTCGGCCTGCGCCGTCGTCAGATGCAGGCGCTTTTGCGCGACGATGCGCAAGCCGGCCTCCTCGAACTTGGCGTTGATCTTGCCCGTCAGGTTGCGGCGCGTCGCGTCGGGCTTGAGGATGGAGAGCGTGCGCTCGGCCATGGCGGGGTTCCTTCAGTGTGATTGCGCGGCGCTTTAGAGCAGGCGCCGAACCTCGGCAACCCCTTTGCCCGCGCGCGCCCGTGCGGGTAAACCCCGGCGCATGAGCCTACTCACCCTCACCGACATCACGATCCGCCTCGGCGGGCGCACGTTGCTGAACAACGCCGACCTGACCATCGACCCGGGCCGGCGCGTGGGGCTGGTGGGGCGCAACGGCGCCGGCAAATCGACGCTGCTGCGCGCCATCGCGGGCGACGTCGCCGTCGATGGCGGGGAAATTCGGCTGGCCTCGCGGGCGCGGATGGGGCGGGTGAAGCAGGAGGCGCCGTCCGGGGACGCGAGTTTGCTGGAGACGGTGCTGGCGGCGGACACCGAGCGGCTCGCACTTCTCGCAGCCCTGGCCAGCGCCGATCCGCACCGGCTGGCCGAAATCCACGACCGGCTGATTGCCATCGACGCCGACGCAGCGCCCTCGCGCGCGGCGGCGATCCTGGCCGGGCTGGGGTTCGACGCGGCGGCGCAGGCGCGGCCGGTGGAAAGCTTTTCCGGCGGTTGGCGGATGCGTGTGGCGCTCGCCGCCGCCTTGTTCGTACAGCCGGATTTGCTGTTGCTGGACGAACCGACCAACCATCTGGATCTGGAAGCCACGCTGTGGCTGGAGCAATGGCTGGCGAAATTCCCCGGTGCAGCCATCGTCGTTTCGCACGATCGGGGATTGCTGGACCGCTGCGTGGACAGCATCGCGCATCTCGACCGGGGCAAGATTTCGCTCACCCCCGGCGGCTACGACGAATTTGTCCGCATCCGCACGGAACGCGCGATGCAACTGGCGAGCCAGGCGGAGAAGATCGCCAAGCAGCGGGCGCACATACAGTCGTTCGTGGACCGGTTCCGCGCTAAGGCGACGAAAGCGCGGCAGGCGCAATCTCGCCTCAAAGCCCTGGAAAAGCTGCCGCAGATCGAGAGCGTGATCGAGGACGCGCCGACGCGGTTCGCCTTTCCGGAGCCGGCGCAGATCGCCCCGCCGATCCTGGCTTTGGACCGCGTTTCGGTCGGCTACGACGGGGTGCCCGTATTACGGAATCTGTTGTTGCGCGTGGACATGGACGACCGTATCGCGCTGCTCGGCGCCAACGGAAACGGCAAGTCCACACTGGCAAAATTGCTGGCCGGGCGGCTGGAGCCGCTATCGGGCGACGTACGGCGAGGCCCAAAATTGCGGGTGGGGTATTTCGCGCAGCATCAGGAGGCAGAATTGTTTCCCGACGAAACCCCCGTCCTGCACATGCAGCGCGCCCTGCCGCGCGCGCTGCCGCCGCAGGTGCGGGCACAACTGGCGCGGTTCGGGCTGGACGCGGATCGCGCGGACACGCGCGTCGCGAATTTGTCGGGTGGCGAAAAGGCCAGATTATTGTTGGCCCTTGCCACGCGGGAGGCGCCGCATCTGCTGATCCTCGACGAGCCGACCAACCATCTGGACATCGACGCGCGCGAGGCGCTGGTGCGGGCGCTGGCGGATTTTTCCGGCGCCGTGCTGCTGATCACGCACGATCCGCACTTGGTGTCTCTGGTCGCCGACCGTTTGTGGCTGGTGGGCGACGGCACGGTGACGCCGTTCGAGGGCGATCTGGACGAGTATCGCGTCCTGCTGGTGGAACGCGCGCGGCCAACGGCGAAGGTAGAGGCTGCAACCAAGCGCGACGACCGACGCGACCGGGCGGAGGCGCGGGCAGCGACGGCGCCGTTGCGCAAGCGGGCCAAGGACGCGGAGGCGCTGCTGGCGAAATTGTCCGCCGAGCGGCTCAAGCTGGAGACGATGCTGGCCGATCCAAAACTGTATGCCGCCGACAACACGGTCAAAATCACGGCGGCACAGACCCGGCTGGCCGCCATCGCGCGGGAGACGGAGGCGGCGGAGGCGGATTGGCTGGAGGTGGCGGAGGCGTTGGAGGCGGCGGGGGTGTGAGGGCGCCAATTACACCCTCTACCCCACCCGATTATCGATCAACTCCGTCACCACCCCCGGATCGGCAAGGGTAGAAGTGTCGCCCAGTCCTTCCGTCTCGTTGGCCGCGATCTTTCGCAGGATACGGCGCATGATCTTGCCCGAACGGGTTTTCGGCAGCCCCGGTGCCCATTGGATCGCGTCCGGCTGGGCGATCGGGCCGATTTCGCGGCGGACCCAGGCGACCAGTTCTTTCCGCAACGCCTCCGTCGGTTCCTCGCCGGTTTTCAGGGTGACGTAGGCGTAGATGCCCTGGCCCTTGATGTCGTGCGGGTACCCGACCACTGCGGCTTCGGCGACTTTCGGGTGGGCGACCAGCGCGCTTTCGACCTCGGCGGTGCCCATGCGGTGGCCGGAGACATTGATCACGTCATCGACCCGGCCGGTGATCCAGTAATAGCCGTCTTCATCCCGCCTGGCGCCGTCGCCGGTGAAGTACATACCTTTATAGGTGGAGAAATAGGTCTGCACGAAGCGGGCGTGGTCGCCGAAGACGGTGCGCATCATGCCGGGCCAGGGTTTGCGGATGCATAGATTGCCTTCCGTGGCCCCCTCCAGCTCGCGGCCGTCGGCATCCACCAGCAAGGGGAACACGCCTGGGAGCGGCAGCGTCGCCGATCCGGGTTTTTGCGCGACGGCACCGATCAGGGGCGAGATGAGAATGCCGCCGGTCTCGGTCTGCCACCACGTATCAACGATGGGGCAGCGCCCGTCGCCCACGACACGGTGGTACCACAGCCACGCTTCCGGGTTGATCGGCTCGCCGACGCTGCCGAGAACCCGCAGGCTGGCGCGGCTGTGCTTCTTCACCGGGGCATCGCCCTCTCGCATCAGGCTGCGGATGGCGGTGGGTGCCGTGTAAAAAATGTTGACCTTGTGCTTGTCCACCACCTGCCAGAAGCGGCCGGCGTCCGGATAGGTCGGAATACCCTCGAACATAAGCGTGGTGGCGCCGTTGGCGAGCGGGCCATAGACGATGTAAGTGTGGCCCGTCACCCAGCCCACGTCCGCCGTACACCAATAAATGTCGCCGGGATGGTAGTCGAACACCAGTTCGTGGGTGAGGCTGGCCCACACCATGTAACCGCCGGTGGTGTGCAGCGCGCCCTTCGGCTTGCCGGTGCTGCCGGACGTGTAGAGGATAAACAGCGGGTCTTCTGCGTTCATCTCGGCCGGCTCGCAATCGGGCTTGGCGGCAGCTACCGCGTCTTCATAGACGACATCGCGGCCGGGCTGCATCGGCACCTTGCCGCCTGTCACGGTGACGACGAGTACGTGGGTGACATCCAGGCAGTGCGCGAGGGCCGCGTCGGCGTTGGTCTTCAGCGCCACCTTGCGGCCGCCGCGCCGGCCTTCGTCGGCGGTGATCAGCACTTTCGCCCCCGCGTCCTGGATGCGGTTGGCGAGGCTGTCCGGCGAAAAGCCGCCAAAGACGATGGTGTGGATGGCGCCGATGCGGGCGCAGGCGAGCATCGCGACGGCGGCTTCCACCACCATTGGCAGATAGATGCAAACCCGGTCGCCTTTTTCGACGCCGAAGCCTTTCAGGACGTTGGCGAGGCGGCAGACTTTTTCGTGCAGCGCGCGGTAGGTGACATGCTGTTGCGTGTTCGGGTCGTCGCCTTCCCAGATGATCGCGGTCTGGTCGCCGCGCGTGGCGAGGTGACGATCAAGGCAACTGACGGAGGCATTCAGCGTGCCGTCCGCAAACCAGGTGACGCGGACATCGCCGGAGAAATCGCCTTCCAGCGACTTCGTGGGCGGCTTGATCCAGGCGATCCGGTTCTTCTGCTCGGCCCAGAAGCCGGCCGGGTCGTCGGTGGCGCGGGCGATCATCGCCTTGTAGCCGGCCGCGTCGATGAGTGCGTGGCCGGCAATCTCGGGAGCTACCGGGAACAGGGTGTCGGTCATTGATTTATGTCCTTGGACGCGCAGCCGCTACAGGCCGGCATCCTCGGGCACGAGAACGACGCCGTCCTTGATCTCGATGATAACCGCTTCCAGCCGTTCGCCAAAACAGGGGCCGCGCAGGCACACCCCGTCGGCGATGGCGAACTCGGCGCCGTGGGTGGCGCAGATGATGCGGCTGCCGTCAGCGGTCAGGAACCGGTCGGGCGACCAGTCGAGGGGCACGCCGATGTGCGGGCAGGAATTGACATAGACGAACATCTCGTCGCCCTGGCGGACGGCGAACAGACCGGTGAAGCCGCCAGTAGGCGGGCCGAAGCCTTTCGCGCCGCCATCCGGAATATCGTCGAGTCGGCAGAGCGCACGCAGGGTCACGGCAACTCGGGCCGCTCCGGCAGCCAGTCGCCGAGAATTTGGTCCGCCGTATAGATCGGGCCGGACCGTTGGCGGGCCACGATGGCGGCGGGGTTTTCGCCGTAGGCGCGCAACGCGCCGGCTGCCTGCTTGGCCGCGTCCGGCCATTCATCGGCGACGATGGCGGGCAGACGCGGTTTGAGGCCGGGGTCGCTCCTCAGCAAAATTGCGATCTCTTTTCGGGCGTCGCCGACCGATGTTTGCCAGCCGGGGCGCGGCCCAGGCGCGGTCGAGTACTCTAATTTCAGCAGATGCAGCATGACGCGACTGATCTGGCTAGCAAGCGCGCGGTGTTGCGACCGTCCCAAACTCTCGACCTCCTCGATCAGATTGTCCCAATCCAGGCCGAGATTGCTGCCGGCGTCGGCGGCCTTGCGGAGCAGCAGGGCCTGCTGTTCGGTCCAGCCGATGAAGTCTTGCTCGTAGAGGTCGCTCATTTGCCCTTCCACCCGCCAAGACCGCAGATATAGGCCCATTGGGCGTCCGACACAGGGACGACCGACAGGCGCGACTGCTTGATTAACAAAAAACCGTCCAGTTTCGGGTCGGCCTTCATCTGCGCCAGCGTCACATGCGTCGGCATCGGGCCGACCGCCTTCATGTCCACGCACACCCAGTCGCCGCTTTCGGCCGAGGGGTCGGGGTAGGCTTCCCGCACCACCTCGACGACGCCCACGACCTCCTTGCCGATGTTGGAGTGGTAGAAGAAGGCGCGGTCGCCCTTGCGCATCGCCTTCAGGTTCAGCTTGGCGGTGTGGTTGCGCACCCCGGTCCATGGCTCGACGCCGTTGGCGACTTGCTGGTCCCAACTGAACGCGTCCGGCTCGGACTTGACCAACCAGTGCGCCATCAGGCGAGCTTCGCGCCGTCTTTGTAAACCTGTCGGAACGGGCGCACGACGGTGCTCTCGAACAGGCCGGCCTTGGTGTAGGGGTCGGCGGCGGCGAACGCTTCGGCGGCAGCGCGGTCTTCCACGTCGATCACCAGCAGTGAGCCCGAGGGCTGGCCGGCGGCGTCCAGCAATGCGCCGCCGCTGACGATCTTGCTCGCCGAGTCTTCGAGGAAGGCGAGATGGGTGGGGCGGGTGGAGAGGCGGAGATCCAGCTTGCCCGGACGGTCGATGTTGATCAGTGCGAACAGCATTGGTTTGCGTTCCTCCTGTTTACCATTCCAGCATGGAGACATTGTGTCACGGGTTTGGTACGCAAGCCTGAGCGAAATGCAACCTCCGGGTCGCTTTTAAGCCACGGCCGACTGGGTATAGAGTAGCTGGGTGGATACCAACGCAATCTATACCCCGCCCTCCCCACGCGGCCGCAATCTGCATCGATTCGGCAACCCCGGACGGTTTTTGCGCGTGTCGGGCAAGGTATTGCCGTGGCTTACAGCCGTCGGCGTGTCGCTGACGCTGATCGGGCTGGGCTGGGGCCTGTTCTACGCGCCGGCCGACTGGCAGCAAGGCGACGCGGTGCGGATCATTTATATCCATGTGCCCGCCGCATGGCTGGCGTCCGCCGGCTATATGGGGCTGGCGGTCTGTTCGGCGATCTCGCTGGTCTGGCGGCATCCGCTGGCGGACCTGACCGCGGCGGAGATCGGGCCGGTCGGCGCCGGTGCAACCTTCATCTGCCTGACCACCGGCAGCATCTGGGGCAAGCCGATGTGGGGCGCGTGGTGGGTGTGGGACGCGCGCCTGACCTCCGTGCTGGTGCTGTTCTTTCTGTATCTGGGGCATATCGCGCTGATCCGAGCGTTCGACAGCCCGGAGCGCGGCGCCCGTGCCGGCGCCATCCTGGCGCTGGTCGGTGTCGTCAACTTGCCGATTATCAAGTTTAGCGTCGAGTGGTGGAACACGCTGCACCAGCCGGCGACCATTACCTTCACCGGCTCCCCCACCATGTATATTGGCATGCTGTGGCCGCTGCTGTTTTCCGCGCTGGGGATGAGTTTCGGGTTCGCCGCCATCGTCGTGGCACGCACCCGTGCCGGCGTGATGGAGCGGCGGATTCGCGGGCTGCTGCTGGCACGTGCGCAGCAGGAGGCGGGCGCGCGGCTGGACGTGCTGGCATGACGCATTTGCCCTATATCCTCGCGGCCTACGGCATCGCAGTCGTCGTTTCGGCCGGCTTCTCCGTCGATGCGTGGCGGCGCATGGGGCGGGCGCGGCGTCGCCTCGCGGCCATCGACCCGCGCGGACGGCGTTAGGCAGGACATGACACGTAAAAGCCGGCGTCTGGCGATCCTCCTGGCCTGCGGCCTGGGGCTGGGGTCGGCGACAGGGCTGTCGCTCTGGGCGCTGTCCGGCGACGTGGCGTTTTTCACCTCACCCTCGAAACTGGCGGAGGAGCGGCCGGCGCCAGGCCGCACGTTCCGGCTCGGCGGGCTGGTGCAGGCCGGCAGCGTCAAGCGCACGCTGGAGGACGGCAAGCCGGCGGCGAGCTTCCGCGTGACCGACGGAGCGGCGGCGGTGACGGTGAACTATGTCGGCATCCTGCCCGATCTGTTCCGCGAAGGGCAGGGCGTCGTAACGCTCGGCAGTCTGCAACAGGACGGCACGTTTCGCGCCGACGAAGTGCTGGCCAAGCACGACGAGACCTACATGCCGAAGGAAGTGGTCGAGGCGCTGAAGAAATCCGGCCGATGGAACCCCGACAAGGGCGCGCCGCCGCCGGCCTCTACCTGGAACACGCTACCGACCGACACCGCGAAGTCGGGGGGATGATGCTGTCTCGCTCGCGTCGTCGCACCCGCGCTCGATTCTTCTCCCTCTCCGCCCGCCCTTCGCGGGGGGAGAGGGCCGGGGTAAGGTGGATATCCCCGCCCGCCCGGCGTTGGAGACGAGTCTGGAACCTCGGAGCGGCGGCGGTGACGGTG
>CAJCJG010000131.1 GCA_903970625.1 Solirubrobacterales bacterium 70-9
ATGGCGGAGGTCCTGGCCGCCGCCCCCGGCCCGATCTGGCGGGAACTGCGGCCCCTCTGCTTCATGTTCGGGGTCAAGCGCCCCGCCATCCTGGCCCCGCCGCCCCGGCCCAAACCGCCTAAGGCGGACAAGCCCCCGGCCGCCAAAGCGCCGAAGGCGCCCGAACCGCCCCCACCGGCACCGTCGGAGGGACCGTGGCCCCGCATCCCCTCCGCCCGCTGGCCGAAAGGCGTCCTCACCCGACCGCGAAAAACCGCCTGATCCAAGCAGTTGCCTTGGGACGTCCTTTTTGTTACGATATCAAAATAACAAGCCCCTTGGCAAGGGCCGCCCGCGTGGCATGGTGCCGCCAGCCCTCCTGCCGGCAGCATCTCATGCCCCATCCCCAAGCCACTCCCGACCTCTTTTGGCGCATCGAGCATGCGTGCTTCGCCGCATGGCCGGCGCTGGAGGAGGCTCGATTCGAAGGGTGGCTGTTGCGCGCCGCCAACGGCCTCTCCCGCCGTGCCAATTCGGCCAACCCGCTCGGCTCGCATTCCCAAAATCTCCCGGCCATCCTCGCCGCGTGCGAGTGGTTTTATCGCGCCCGCTCCCTGTCGGTCATTTTGCGGCTGCCGTCCTTCATCGACCCTGCGATAGAAGAACGCGCCCGCGCATTGCACTACCGCGCCGAGGGCGAGACGCTGGTGATGCACACGCCAATCGACTCCGCCCGCGCCGAGGCAGACGTCACAGTCGAGATATCGAATACTCCCACCGAGGACTGGTTTCACGCCATATCCCGGCTTCAGGATTACAGCCCGGAAAAATTCGCATCCTATCGCCGGGTCGTCGGACTGATGTCGGTGCCGGCCGGTTACGCCCTCGTGCGGCACGAAGGCCGCGCGGTGTCCGCCGCCTACGGCGCGATGTCCGACGGGCTGCTGGTCTTCGAGTCCGTCGTCACCGACAAAGACCATCGGGGCAAAGGTCATGGCCGCCGGATGCTGGCAGCCCTGATCGCGTGGGGCCGCGCCGCCGGGGCGCAGGGCGTCTGCCTCCAGGTGCAGGCAGACAACCCGGCCGTCGCCCTCTACGCCGGCCTCGGGCTACAGCCGCTGTATCGGTATCGGTATTTCCGCGAACCCGCGTGACCCTCAAATCGGCGCCCGCTCCTCGACGGCGGCCGGCGACATGCGGACCAGTTGTTCGTAGTCGCGCAGCAAGGTTTCGGTGATCGGGCCGGGGTTGAAAGTGTGAACGCCGATCTGGCGGACGGGCGTGACCTCGGCGGCGGTGCCGGCCAGGAAAACCTCGTCGGCGCGGCCGATCTCCTCCGGCATGATGACCCGCTCCACCACCTTCATCTGGTGGCGGCGGGCAATGGACATCACCGTGCGGCGGGTGATGCCGTTCAGAAAGCAATCGGGCACGGGCGTGTGGATTTCGCCGCCATAGACGAAAAAGGCGTTGGCGCCGGTGCCCTCGGCCACCTGCCCGCGCCAGTCCAGCATCAGCGCATCGTCGAACCCCTCCGCCTCCGCCGCGTGTTTCGACAGCGTTCCGATCATATACAAGCCGGCGGCCTTGGACGCGGTGGGTGCCGTCTCCGGGTGCGGGCGCTTCCAGTTCGCCATGCCGAGGCGCACACCCTTCATCCGGTTGTCGCCGAACAGGTTCGGCCACGCCCACGTCGCAATCGCCAGATGGATTTTCGTCTGCTGTGCCGAGACGGACAATTGCTCGCTGCCGCGCCACGCGATCGGGCGGATATAGGCGTCCGTCAGGCCGTTGGCCTCGACGACCTGCCTGCACGCCGCGTCGATTTCGTCGGCCGTGTAGGGAATCGTGAAGCCGAGAATCGCGGCGGACGCGATAAGCCGGTCGGTGTGGGCGCGGAGTTTGAAGATGTTGCCGCTATACGCCCTCTCGCCTTCGAACACGCCGCTGGCGTAGTGAAGGCCGTGGGAGAGAACGTGCAATTGGGCGTCCCGCCATGGGACCATGACGCCGTCGTACCAGATCAGACCGTCACGGTCGTCGAAAGGAACTAGCGCCATGGAAGCGTTCCTCGCAATATTGTTGCTCTCAGTGGGCGGACGCTAGAATGCGACCCGGAATCAGTCAATAAACCTGTCTTAGTTTGAGGGAATGCCAGATATGCCCGATCCGAAGGGCGCCGCCCGGCGCGCAGCACCTACCGTCTCGGTGGTGCCGTCGCCGGAGGGGCGCGCGCCCGACCAATGGGGTGGCGACGCGAAGGGGCAGTCGGCCCAGGCGGGCGCCAACCTGCTGTTCCTGCGCGAGGAGGAAATCCGCGCGGCGCAGGATTTGCTGTTCTTTGCCTATCGCGACTTCACCAACGCGGCCGACGTGATCCTCGACGAGCTGGGGCTGGGCCGGGCGCATCACCGCGCGCTGCACTTCATCGGCCGCAACCCCGGCCTGCCGGTCTCGGACCTGCTGACGATCCTGCGGATCACCAAGCAAAGCCTCGCGCGCGTGCTGACGGAACTGGTGGACCAGGGCTTCGTCTCGCAAGTGCAGGGGCGCGCGGACCGTCGGCAGCGGCTGCTGACCTTAACGCCGAACGGCGTGGCGCTGGAGCGGCGGCTGTTCGAGCGGCAGCGGGAGCGGCTGGTGGCGGCCTATCGCGAGGCCGGCGCCGGCGCGGTGGAAGGCTTCCGGCGCGTCATGCGCGGTATCATGGACGAGCAGGCGCGCGCCTACACCGAACGGCCGGACGGGCCGGCGCGGGAGCCACGGCCGCGGCAAGTCTAGCGCGATGGCCGAGGACGCGCTGATCCTGGTGGTGGACGACGACGCACGCCTGCGCGGGCTGCTGTCCCGCTATCTGGGGGAGAATGGGTTCCGCGTCACCACCGCCGGCAGCGCGTTGGAGGCGCGCGACCGGCTGCGGTTTTTGCAGCCGGACCTGATGGTGCTGGACGTGATGATGCCGGGCGAAAGCGGCCTGGATCTGACCGAAAGCCTGCGCGGGGAGAACAGCGAGGTGCCGGTCCTCCTGCTGACCGCGCGCGGCGGGCCGGAGGATCGGATCGCTGGGTTCGAGGCGGGCGCGGACGACTATCTGCCCAAGCCGTTCGACCCGCGCGAATTGCTGCTGCGCATCCGCGCGATGCTGCGCCGCGCGCCTCCCCCGCCCCCTCCCGGTCCGCCGAGCGGGCCGGTGCAACTGGGGGCGCTGGAGTTCGACCCGGATCGCGGCGAGATGCGGGGCGAGGTGCGCGCCTATGCGGGACCGGTGCGGCTGACCGGCGGCGAGGCGGCGCTGCTGACGGTGCTGGCGCGCAAACCGAACGAGGTGCTGTCCCGCGACGACATCGCAGCGGCGCTGGGGGGCGACGAGGCGGGCGAGCGGGCAATCGACGTGCAGGTGACGCGGCTGCGGCGGAAGATCGAGGTTGACCCGCGCGAGCCCCGCTTCCTGCACACCGTGCGCGGCCGGGGTTATATTCTGAAGCCGGGAGTGTGACGACACGGATATCGTGAGTTGGCGCCCGAAGTCCGGCCATGCAATCGTTCCCCGACGTACATGATGGCCATGTTATAACGCTGCCGGACAGACAAGGACATGCCGGTTCTAGAATTCGTGCATGACGACACTGCGGTGGGTAGGAAAATTCATGTAACGAACATTTTCGTTAACCAGACTTGTGATTTCAGGATGGGTTTTTTCTGTTGAGTAAAAGACATCTCTTCCGGCAATAGGTTTTCGGCAAGACAACAGTCTTCCAAACACCAATACCAGGAGCCAGAGATGACCGTTCCGACAGTCCGCCTCACTCCAGACAACGCAACCATCGACGCACAATTGGGCCTGCTCGCCGAATTGAACGGGACTTGGCATGGCCAGGGATTCAATCTGGTCGCGCGACCGGATTTCGAGGATACGGCGAACACCTTCCTGCAACTCGACCTGACCCGGGAAACGCTGGAATTCGACCCGATCTCCTCGGCCATCCCCAATCGCGGTTTCGCGCAGCCGGACATCGAGTTGTTCGGCCTGACCTACCTGCAACAGATCACCGACGCCACGACGGGCGGCGCGCTGCATATCGAACCGGGGATCTGGATCACGCAGCCGGCGACATCCAACCCGCCGCTCACGCCGCCGCCGGCCGGGCAGATCGTCGCGCGCATGGGCAACATTCCGCACGGCAATTCCCTGCTGGCGGAGGGGGCGGCCACGCCGTTCTCCGGGCCGCCGGTGATCAGCCCAGGGGCGAATCCGATCGGCGGCGGCAGTCCGGCATTTTCGGCATTCCCGTCGTTCAATAGCACGCCGATCTTGCCGCTCGGGTCGCCCATCTTCGCCGGCGGCAACGCGGAGGCCACGTCCAAGCCGGGGGGCGGGTTTTCCCAATACACGCTGACCAACGCGGCGTCGCCCGCCAATCCGCGCACCCCGCTCGGCAATCTGCCGGAGGTGCTGCCGCCCGGAATTACGCAAGACCTCGTCAACGACCCGATCCTGCTGCTGCAACGGACGATCCAGGACCAGATCGCCCAGGGCTATTCGTTCACGGGCACGGCACTCAACATCTCCACCCAAGCATCGGTGACGTTCAACACGCGGCCGATCGTGCTGCCGGCCACACCGACCTCTCCGACGGTCACGGTGAGCCTGCCGCAGTTCGGCGGAGGCACCGAAAATCTGGCGTTCCTGCAAACCAACGCGACCACCGCGCTGGTCTATGCCACGTTCTGGATCGAGACGCTCACGCACCCGACGCAGCCGACCTTCATGCAATTGCAGTATGCGCAGATGGTGCTCCTGAACTTTCCCGCCATCACCATCCCAGGCAAGCCGAACCTCAGTTGGCCGCACGTCTCGGTGGCCACGCTGCGCAGGACGTTCGGGTGATCCCAGCGCGCCGCCGCCCCCGTTCTGGCGCTCGGTCGGGCGGCGGCGTTTCACGGTATTTGTGACAACGCGATGCCATGGCGTTCAACTATCGAACGTGCAATCGTTCCCAAACGGGCATGGAAATCCGCCGGGAGAGAGCAAGATGCCGTTAGCCGTCAGCGACGCATGCCGCGAGTGCTTTGCGGCCCACCGCGACGATTGCAGCGGGTTTGCCAAGGCGGTGGCGGCGCTGCTGGGCGTGCCGCTGGCCGGCGACGCGGACGAGATCACGCAGACACTGCGGGGCGGCGGGGCCTGGACAAAGCTGGCCGACGGCGTGGCCGCGCAAGCCGAGGCGGCGGCGGGAAAGTTCGTTGTCGGCGGGCTGAAAGGGTCGGAACAGCGACCGCAAAATGCGCACGGCCATGTCGTGGTCGTGGTGGCCGGCGCACTGGCGCACGGCGCCTACCCGCCGGCGTGGTGGGGCAGCCTCGGGGGTACGCCCGGGCAGGACGAGACGACAAACCTAGCCTGGACACCGGCAGACCGGGACCGGGTGACGTATGCGGCGGCGACGATTCCGGCCGCAGCCTGACCGGGAG
This sequence comes from Solirubrobacterales bacterium 70-9, assembly GCA_903970625.1. Classification (GTDB taxonomy): domain Bacteria; phylum Pseudomonadota; class Alphaproteobacteria; order Acetobacterales; family Acetobacteraceae; genus CAJCJG01. The sequence goes on from CAJCJG010000131.1 coordinate 5,452, forward strand.
CCAGAGCGATGTCGCGAGTGATCGCCGCCCTGCTCCTGCTCCTGCCATTCATGTCCTCGCCGGCCGCCGCCGACGGTGCGTGCGCGGGGTTGCAACTCGACAAGGTGGTGAGTCCCCATGCGGCGCTGCACGACGTGCTGACGCTGCATGTCGAGGGGCTGGCACACCTGCCCGCCGGCTGCGACCCGGCAAAGTTCACGCTGCGGCTGGCGGGCCAGGCGATGGCCGGGCTTGCGCCGACCTACGACACCACGGCCGGGACAATCAGCTTCTTTCTCGACCGGAAGGACGGCGACAGCGCGCGATGGCTGCCCATCCTTGGATCTCCGACCGGTCTGACGAAAGTCGTGACAGTGGGCGTCGAGCCGGATGGTTCGGCCGACTTGCCGCATCCTGGCGACACGGTTCCGATGGTACCATTCGAAATCTTTGGCTATTGGGGCGCGTTGTTCGCGGGCCTGATGACCCTCGCGATGGCGGTGGGATTGGTTTGCGTGGCGCATTTCACCCCGGCGCTGCGCGACTCGCTGCCGGCAGGCGGCGACTTTCGGCGGCGGCCGTTCAGTCTCGGCCGGTGCCAGATGGCCTTCTGGTTTGTGCTGCTGACGACGGCCTTCCTGGCGCTTTGGCTGATTACCGGCAACTACAACGGCATACTGACCTCGCAAAGCCTGGTCCTGCTGGGCATTTCCGGGGCAACGGGTCTGAGCGCGTTTAGCATCGACACGAGCAAGGCCAATACCCCCGTGCCGGCCGGCGCTCCCGATCCGCCAGCGCCGCCGCAGCATACGAACCTGCTGGACGATATCCTGACTGACAAGAACGGCATCGCGTTGCAACGGCTGCAAGTTTTCATCTGGACATGGATGCTCGGGCTGATCTCCGTGGTCTCGATCTACCGCAACCTGTCCCTGCCGGCGTTCGACGACACGTTGCTGACGATGAGCGGCATCAGTTCCGGCCTTTATGTCGGCTTCAAGTTTCCGGAGAAACAGTCGTAGGCTGCCGCATGTCCGTGCGGAGGGTCGGGGATGAGCGGTGCGGCGGCCAAGCAGGCGGTATTGTCCTGGCAGCTTAAATTGTTCGAGACGGTGTGGGCCGGCGTGGTCGGCGGCGACAGCAAATGGAACCCGGAAAAATCCTGCTACGATCTGGCCACGGAGTTCCGCCAGAGCGGGCGCAGTGTCGCGCAATGCGTCGATAGTTTTATCGATTGGCAGGCGGCGAAGGCGGGGGCCGGCGGATTCGTGCTGGGGCTGCCGGGGATCGTCACGTCCGCCGTCTCGATCCCGGCGGACCTGACGATGACCACGTATATCCAGTTGCGGATGGTGGCCGTCATCGCGCTGCTGAAAGGGTGGGACGTAAGGGCGAACGGGATGAAGACCGTCGCCTATTTGTGCCTGCTGGGGTCCGGCGCGGGGCCGTTCGTCGCCCAACTGGGGCTGCCGGCGAACGCCGCTTCGCCGCCCCTGCTGTTCGGCGCCCTGCCCGCCCCGCTGCTCGCCAAGATCGACGGCATCATCGCCGGCAAGCTGGTGGTGGGCGCGGCCAAGACCGGCGTGCTGGGGATGGTGAAGTTCGTGCCGGTCGTGGGCGGGCTGGTCAACGGCGCGCTGGACGGGTTTGCGACCCGGTCTATCGGGAAACAGGCGGACATCATGTTTCCGCCGCCGCCGCCGCGAGCGCCGCCAGCACCTGGGGCGGCTTGATGAGGGCCATGCCGTTGATGCGATCCACGCCCGTCGCCGGCACGATGGGGACGATGCGGGTCGCGTGGTCGAACGGCGGCGTGGCGCCGAACATCACGAACGCCCGCGTGCCGACGGCGGCGGCGATATTGGCGATGCCTGTGTCGTTGCCGACATAGATTTTTGCCCGCGCCAACAGGGCGGCGACTTCGGCGAGTGGCCACGCAATCGCGGTGTCGATGGGTCTGCCGATGCGGGCAAGAATGTCGGCGGCCAGCGCGGCTTCGGCTTTGCCGCCGACCAGAATGGGGTGGGCGAAGCCGGCGGCGGCGATCAGGGCGGCGAACCGCGCCGCACCCCATTGTTTTGCCGGCTCGGAACTGGCGATGCCGATGGCGACGGGGCGCACATCGCCGAGGCGGGCACGGACGGCCGCTGTGGCAGCCTCCGGGACGGGCAGCACAGGTTCGGGGTCGCGGGCAAACAGGCCGGCGGCGTCGAGCCACGCGCTCGCTTGCAGGTAGGGATGCAGTGGCAGCGCGGCGGCGGCCAGGAACGGCGGCCGGTTCAGGAACAGGCGTTGCAACCCAAAACCGTACCCGTAACGGGCCGGAACGCGCGCCAGCGCCGCCGCGACCGCCAGCGTACGGGAATGGTGCAGCAGCACCACGGCGTCGAATTCCTGCGCGCGCAAGTCGGCGACCAGTTGCCGGCGCCGGTCGCGACGCAGCCATACGATGTCATGCACGCTCGGCTCGGCGACGAGAAGCTGGTCGGCGGCGGATCCGGGTTTCGTGACCAGGGTGACAGGGCGGCCGACGGCATGCGCAATCGCGCCGATATGCGGCAGGTGCCATATCATGTCGCCGATGCCGGGCAGCGGCTGCACGACGGCGACGCGGCCGCCAAGCGGCAGGCTGTGGGCGCGCGGCACGGCGTCGGCCGGATGCAGGGCGGCGCGCAACGGGAGTAGGTAGGGCACGCGGCGGACCATACGCCGCGCGGCCAATGGTGGAACAGGTGCGCGATGCGGGTGACGCTGCCGGAGCAGAGCCGGGTGGTGAAGAAGGTGCTGCCGCGCAGCCTGCTCGGCCGCAGCCTGCTGATCATTTCCATCCCGCTGGTGCTGGTGCTGGCCGTCGCGTTGCAGATTTTTTACGGCAGCCATCTGAACGTGGTGTCGCGCAGATTCGCGTCCGCCGTGGCGGGCGAGATCGCGCTCAGCCTGGACGCGATGGCGCGATTCCCGGACGACCGCGCCTGGGTGACACGGCATGCGTTCGATTCGCTCGACCTGATCATGCGCTTCGATCAGGGGGGCGCGCTGCCGTCGATCGACAAGGGCTGGGTGTACAGCCCGATCGACGACGATCTGGCGGCGGCGCTGCGCGAGCGGGTGGGCAAGCCGTTCCGCACGGATTGGCAGAGCGATCCGCAGGCGGTGGTGGTATCGGTGCAGACCGACGACGGGATTCTAGTGGTGTACGTGCCGCGCAAGCGGCTGTACACCGGCACGATCTATATTTTCGTCGCTTGGCTGGTGGGCACGGCGGCCCTGCTGTTCGGGATTGCCGCGCTGTTCATGCGCAATCAGGTCCGCGCCATCCGGCGGCTGGCGGCGGCGGCGGAGGCGTTCGGGGTCGGGCGCGATACCGGGCCGATCAAGCCGGAGGGGGCGAGCGAGGTCCGGCAGGCAGCAACCGCGTTCAACCGGATGCAGGAGCGCATCCGCCGCTTCCTGCAGCAGCGGACGGAGATGCTGGCCGGCGTCAGCCACGACCTGCGCACGCCGCTGACGCGGCTGCGGCTGGCGCTGGCGATGATGCCGTCGGGGGAGGAATACCGCCAGGACATCGCCGAGATGAGCGGCGACGTGGAGGAGATGGAGCGGCTGATCGGCAGCTATCTGGCGTTCGCGCGCGGCGAGGGCGTGGAACAGGCCAAACCCACCGATCTCTCCGCGATGCTGAAAGACGTGGCCGCCGGCGCGCGGAGGGCCGGCGCGCGGGTGACGGTGGAGACGCCGGACGCCCTGGTGCTGCCGCTGCGGCCGGACGCGCTACGGCGGGCGCTGACCAATCTGGTGGACAATGCCCGCCGCCATTCGCGGCAGGTGGCGCTGACCGCCGCACGGCTGGGCGAGCGCAACGTGCAGGTGACGATCGACGACGACGGCCCGGGCATCCCGGCCGACCGGCGGGAAGAGGCGTTCCGCCCCTTCGCCAGCGGCACGGCCGGGGGCACCGGGCTGGGCCTGACCATCTCGCGGGACATCGTGCGGGCGCATGGCGGCGAAATCGAACTGGGCGACAGCCCGCTGGGCGGCTTGCGGGCGCGTGTGCGACTGCCGGTGTGACGCGCCGCCGCGCCGCCGCATGAAGATGGACTGCCCGGGAAACCGTGGCAGAGTGTTCCTGCATTTGGAGGAACATGTTCCTATATCGGACGACGACGAACGCGAGATGAGGTATAACCAGATGATCGTGAACATCGAAAAAATGCGCGCCGACATGGCGACCGAGCAGCGTAAGCTGGATTGGGAAACCCGGAAGTTCCTGGTATCTATTGTCCTTGCCGCCGCCGCCCTGGTCGGTGCCGGCGCCGCGCTGGGTAACTACGTGGCCCGCCGTCAGCCGCCGCCCGCCCCCATCGTGATCCAACTCCAGCCGGCCGCACCCGTGAAATAGAGGCAACAGTCGTCTAAACAACCGTCTCCCCTGATTTGCCGCCTGGAGGTTGCTCCATTCCGCGGTCCAGTGGTGGGTATGGGTAGCCCCGTCAGCCCGCCTTCGCCGCGAGCAGCTTCACTTCCTCCATCGCCTCGGTGAAGCGGTGGTTCAGGGCGCCGACGGCTTCGGCGTTGGCGCGCTGGATCAGGTCGGTCAGTTCCTTGGTGTTGGCGACTGCGCGCTCGTAGGACTGTTTCAGCAAGTCGGCCTGCTTGGCGGCCTTCGCGGCCGGCGCCTCGGCGACCGCGAGCGCGCGGACCTGTTCGGACAGTTCCGCCATGGTCTGCTGCATGATCTCCATGTTCCGCTTGGCCACCGCCTGCGCTCCTTCCAGCGCGATGCGGTTGGCGGCCGACCACGCCTCGAAATTGCGGCGGTGGACGGCCAACAAAGCTTCGCTGTCCGGCAGCGACGGCAGCTTCATGCTGGAGAACATTTTCGAAAAATCCTCGGCGGCGGTCTTGGCCTGCGCCATCGCCTGCGCGAACGGGTTTTCGACGGGTTTGGACGCGGACATGGCTGTCTCCTGACCTGACGGACTACTCGGTTTGTAGGCCCGCCGCCGGCAAGGAACAATGCCGCCCCGATGACGGTAAGGCGATCAGTCCGGCTTGGACGGGTCGGGCACGAACGGGTCTTCCGGGGGCGGCGCGGGGGCGGCGGGCGGTTCGGCGGGTGCGGGGCGGCGGCCGGAGACCCAGCCTTCCACCTGTTCGGCGCGGCGCAACGCCTTGTCCAGCGCCGCCATCGTCGCCGACAGATCCTCGCTCGCGTCGCCGCGCCAGGCATGGACGGTGGCGAGCCAGACCGCGAGCAGGCCTTTCGCGCGCAGTTTGCCGCGTGGGCCGGAGGCGTCGATGCCCGCCCCCTCCAGCATCCAGGCCATGCTGCGCAGGCTGGCGGCGGCGAGCATGGCAGCGGCGCATGGGTCGAACGGCAGATGGCGGAACAGGGCCAGCACGCCGTCGCGGTGCGATTGCAGCACGTCGATGCGGCGCATCAGGATTTCGAACAGCCGTTCGCGGGCGGGGGCCTCGGCCGGCGGGAAGGCCAGCGCCTCCTGATCGGCGAGGCTGCCGAATTTGCACAGCAGGACCATGCGGGCGGGGAAGCGGGTGCGGGCGCGGGCCAGCGGCAGATCGGCACGGCGGGCGGCCTCGGCGATGCTGACGCGCGACCAGCCGCGTTCGGCGGCCAGCGCGAAGGCGGCGCCCAGCAGGGCGCGGTCGAAATCGGCATCGGTCATAGTTGCACCCCCATACGCGTTACAGTGGGGGTATGCCGCGCGCTTGTCAGCCCGCGAGTTCGCGAGATCGGGCGGTAGCGGCGGCGATGGCGCGGGAAACCAGGGCGGGCCATGCATCGTCCGCCATCAAAACCGCGAGCGCGCGCTCCGTGGTGCCTTTCGGGCTGGTCACGGCCTTCCGCAGCACAGCCGCGTCCTCGGTGCTGGCGGCGAGCAGCGCGCCGGAGCCGGCGACGGTTTGCCGGGCCATCAGCCGAGCCAGATCGGCCGGAATGCCCTGTTCGACAGCCGCGCGCTCCAGCAGTTCGGCGAGCAGGAAAACATAGGCAGGGCCGCCGCCGGAGACGGCGGTGACGGGGTCGATCAGCCCCTCGTCGTCCACCCAGGCCACCTGCCCCACCGCTTGCAGCAGCGTGTCGCACAGGGCGCGCTGAGCGGGGCTGACGCCCGGGCCGGGGAAGGCCACGGTGATGCCCTGGCGGATCGCGGCGGGGGTGTTGGGCATGGCGCGCACGATGGCCGCCTCCTCGCCCAGCAGGCCGCGCATGCCAGCCACGGTGCGGCCGGCCATGATGGACAGGAACACGGCCGCACCGGTGTAGCGGGCGAACAGCGGCAGCGAGGCATCGGCATTCTGCGGCTTGACGGCCAGAACCACGGCGGCCGGCGCAAAATCCGCCTGGATCCCGGCGGCGTCGGGCACGACGATCACCTCCGGGCCGGGCGACGCGGGTGCGGCCGGATCGACGGCGACGGCCGCCTGCAACCCGCGCTCGCGCCAGCCGGCGAGCATGGCGCCGCCCATTTTGCCGAAGCCGACCAGCAGGATGGGCGGGATGCGGGGGGTCATAGGAACTTCCTGGGACGGGGCCGGTGTCTGCTCCGGGTGCCGAACTGCACTGAAAAATTAATTTGATTCATTATTCATTCGTGCTCAATAGGCCGAGCTTGCTGGAAGGACTGGGCGTGAAGCTCTTTGATCATCTTTAAACCCGCAGTGGACCAATAGCTGACGCTGGACCTGACGTTAACCCAAGCAGCGATATAAGGCTCGTCCTAAGCCCTTCGAGCAACCTAGCCCGGCCCGGGATCGAATTATCATAAAATATACAGCGATGAGGGCCAATATCAAATGGTAGTTTCGTACCACGTTGCGCTAGTAAAACTGTCGGTTTTCTTAACGCGTGCGCAACTCCGACCTCATAATATACATTCGGATTTGCCTCCGACACCTCAGCTATGACGACGGTTGACTCCGTTATGCGCGCCCATATATCGTTTAGTATTATGCCGGGACCTGCCGCCTCGTCGACGCGGAAGGGTTCAAACCCTATCTCAGCTACTAAAGGTCTAATTGCGTCGCGATACACTTCATTGTACGGCTCAGAGAACTGCATCGCAATGAAAGCATTTGGCCGCCTATCATCTATACTGAGCGGGCCGAATAACGCCTCCTCTGTGCCACGAAAAGCAAACAATCCTAGGCCTGTTCCAGTATTACTTGGGAGCCTATCATAGTCAATGACAGTCACGCCATCTATTGACAGGATCACTCTTTGGCCTTCCAAAGCCATCTTCAGATGGTATGTACGATTAGACACCAGATTAGATATGTTTCCTGCTGACGTGAGTCGAGTCAGAGTAAGGTTTCGACCTTCGGCAAGCGTATATGCACCCTCCCATCCCCCGAGGCCCGCAGCATAGTAGGATGTCTGTCCGTTACCTCTAAATGTTATGAAGGCGCCAGAAGATGCGTGGGCAGTTGGGAGCTGGATATCAGTTTCGAGGACGCCATCGTCTAGGGGTGTCGATAGTAGAGCTAGGCCGTGGCTAGCGTCAGCCGAGTTTTCACTCGAGAATTTGACTACAGCATTAGAAGCAACCGTCCACTTCCCATAGAGCGGGAGCATCTTTCCGAGATCAACATCTGCCATGTGTTAGTTCCAATTGCCCTGTGTTAGGTGCCACGATTCTTGCGCTTTGCGTTCCTACAACGCCGATCCCCACAAATCATACGCTATGCCGGTTCTGCGTCGAACGTCAAACTCACCTAACATTTACAAACGGATACGTCTGCTCCCGAAGGAGAACGAAAACTAATCGATTACGCTAAAGGTTCATATCCGGCCCTACGAATGAAAAATGTCGCGAACCCACGACGACAGGTGTGGTCGTCGTCCCTCAATGCCGGTCAGCCATGTCCCAATGCCCAGACAATCTCCCGTCACAAGGCGGCTAGCCTCTGGGTCGGCGGAAAGGCCCGCCGTACTGGACAGCTTGCGATGGCCCGCCACATCCTGCGGGTCGACCCGGGAGGCCGCCCCATGCTGTTCGACTTCGATACCCTGTCCGCGCCGGACCGCTACAAGCTGCTGACCTCCACCATCGTGCCCAGGCCGATTGCGTGGGTGGTGTCGCAGGATGCGCAGGGGCGGGTGAACGCGGCACCGTTCAGTTTCTTCAACGCGCTGGTGGGCGACCCGCCGGTGGTCGGCATCGGCATCGGCGGGCGGCGGCCGGAGGACGCGCCGGGGTCGTGGAAAGACTCCGGCGCCAACATCCGCGCGATCGGGCAGTTCGTGGTGAACCTCGTCTCGTTCGAGACGCGGGAGGCGATGAATGTCACCGCCATCGAGTTCCCGCACGATGTCGAAGAACTCAAGCAGGCCGGCTTGACGACCGTCGCCAGCACCAAGGTCAAACCGCCGCGCATTGCCGAAAGCCCGGTGGCGCTGGAATGCGAGCGGCTGGCCATCGTCGAACTCGGAGTGGACCGGGCGATCGTGCTGGGCCGCGTCGTGGCCCTGCATGTCCGCGACGACTGCGTGCTGGACGAAAAACGGTGCTACATCGACACGCCGAAGCTCGATCTGATCGGGCGCATGCATGGCGGCGGCTGGTATTCGCGCATCACCGAGCGGTTCGAGATGCCGCGCATCCCGGTCGAGAAGTGGGCGCTGAAGGACTGACCTTGCTGCCGCCGATTGCCCGCCCGCTGCGCGACCCGGCACTCGCCGCGCTGTGGGGCGGGCTGGCCACGTCGGCGGTCGGCGACCAACTGTTCGCGGTGGCGCTGGCCTGGATCGCGGTGGGCGCGTTCGGGGCGGCGGCCGGCTATCTGACGGCGTTGCAGGCGGCAACGGCGCTGGCGACGGCGCTGCTGGGCGGCCGGTGGGCCGACCGGCGCGACCATTTTGTCCTGATGATCGCCTGCGACGGGACGCGCGCGCTGGTGCTGGCTTGTGTCGTCGCGATCTGGCTCGCGCACGGCGCGCCGCCGGCCTGGACGCTGATCGGGGCGGTCGTGGTGCTGGCGGCGGGGCAGACGTTCTTTCGGCCGGCGTTGCAGGCGACCATTCCGGCGGTGGTGCGGGGCGTGGCGCTGCTGCCGGCGACCAACGCTCTGCTCGACACGACGGAGCGGATCGCGCGGCTCTTGGGGCCGGGGATCGTGGGGATGCTGGCGGGCCTGCTGCCGCTGGCCCATTTCGTCAGCGTCGATGCGGCCACGTTCGTCGCCTCCGCGCTCGCGCTGCTGCTGGTCGGGCGGCTGCGCGCCCTGCCGAGAATGCCGGCGCCAGCGCGCGAGACGATGTGGGCCAGCGCGCTCCGCGGCTTCGTGGCCGCGCGGCGGCTGCCGATCCTGTTCTACGTGCTTGTCACCAACGGCCTCGTCAACGGCGTCTGGTATGCGGCGATGTTTTTGGGGCTGCCGTTGATGCTGGAGCGGGGCGGTGCCGGGATCGGCGCGTTCGGGCTGGTGATCGCGAGTTACGGCAGCACGAACCTGTTGGCCACGCTCGTGGTCGGCAATTTCCCGGTGCCGCGCCGGCCGGCCTGGATGGTGTTTTCGGGCATGGCGCTGGTGGGGGTCGGCACGACGCTGTTGGGCGTGGCGGGCGCGGCACCGCTGCTGCAGGGGTGGCTGGTACCGGCGCTGTGCCTCGCGGCGGCGGCGGGCGCGGCCGGCGGCCCGATGGAGGACATCGCGGTCGCGGTCCTGCGCCAGACCCGGCTGCCGCGGGAGGATCAGGCGGCGGTCATGCGGGCGTTCCTGGCGTGCAGCAATCTGGGGCTGCTGATGGCCTTCCTGGTCGCGCCGCGATTGTTCGAGGCGCTGGGAGCAGCGCCGACCGTGATGCTGTGCGGCGCCACGCTGCTGGCAACGGCTGCGGTCGGGTTCGCACGGCATCGCACCGCCGACGGCTAGCGCCGCAACAGCTCCGCCCGCGCCGTCGCCGCCGACATCAGAAACTGGTGGTCGCTGCCTGCGAGTACGAATTTGACGCCGAGCGCCATATAGGCCGGTGCGTGCGTGTCGTCGTACACGCCGCCCATCCCAAGAATTTTGCCGTGCCGGCGGCAGATTTCCGCGAGCGTCGCGTAAGCCGCCTGCACGCGCGGATGGCCGATCTGCCCGGCGATGCCCATGTCGGCGGTCAGGTCCGAGGTGCCGACCAGCAGCACGTCGATGCCGGAAACGGCGGCGATGGCGTCGGCGTTCGCCAGCCCCTCGGCGGTCTCGATCATGGCAACGACAAGGGTTTCGCGATTGATCTCGGCCTGCGCCTCGGCGGCGCCGGGCGGACTGAACCCGTACGCGAACGGCGGCCCGCCCCAGCTGCGATGCCCGTCCGGCGGGTAGCGAAAGGCGGCGGCGACGCGCCTGGCCTGTCCCGGCGTATCGACATGCGGGATCACGATGCCCTGCGCCCCGTTGTCCAGCGCCCGCGTGCCCTCGTCCAGCGCATCGGCGCAGACGCGGACAATGGGGGTGACGCCGGTCGGCAGGGCCGCGATGCAGAGTTGCGTCGCCTCCTGCACAGTGAACGCGCCGTGTTCGGTGTCGATGAACAGCCAGTCGTACCCGGCAGCCCGTGCCAGCATCGGCACGGCGGCGGTGCGCAAATGATGCACCCCGAAGCCGAGCGCGATGTTGCCGGCGCGCAGGCGGCGGAGGGTCTCGTTTTGGATGATCGGCATGACGTGCTCCCTACGTTGCCGGCACCAAATCACACGGGCAGCGTGCTATAAAGGGTCGCGGAGCGACGGAGGCAGGCGTCAGCGAAGGCGCCATCCGGCGAATGTCGGCGGACGAGTTCTTAATCCCCGCCGACCGCCTCGCCGTCATAGTCGGCGGACCGAATCGCCGGATCACATATTTCGTCAGCCGTTGCAATGTTCCGGAAACTGAGCCTAAGCTTTAATTGCTAGAAACCAAACGTTATCAAGTCGGCCGATCCGGTGTCGCTCTACGCGCATTTCGGTCGGGCAGTTCCGCAGAAGACGCTGTAAGTCCGGGGAAACATCGAATGACCAGAAAGATCATCAGCGCGATCGACGGACCTTTTATCCTCAGCCTTTCGGACCCACTCGCATCCGGCGGTTCCGACGATCCATTGATCATCACCAGCACGGGCACGATCATCTCGACCGGCGAAGGGATCGACGGGATCGACGGGGCGGCCGGCACGGCATGGACGATTCTCAATCAGGGCGTGGTTGCGTCGTCTGGGGGATCGGCGATCTCACTGGCGGGCGATGGGGTTATCTTCAATTCAGGCACGATCTCTTCCATCGGTTCCGGTATCGACATCGGTGGCTTCGGGATTGTTACCAACAGCGGTGCCATCCGCGGCTTCGTAGGGGTCGAGATCGGCGGGTTCGGCGTGGTCACGAACGCAGGTTCGATCACCGGCGATATCGAGATCAATGGCGGTGGCCTGGTCACGAACCAAGGTGTGCTCAGTTATAGCGCCAGCAACGTCATCGATATTGCCGGCGGCTACGGTACTGTCATCAATCAAGGCACGATCGGAGCCTATGGCACCGCCGTCTCCCTCGCCGATGGCGGCACGGTCGTCAACGGCAAGGGCGGATTGATTGTTTGTCCACGGGTGGGCGTGAGCATCGCGGGCGGCGGCGTGATCGAGAATCAGGGCACGATCCAGGGTGGAGAATTCGCGGCGGTCATAATCGCCGGCGGCGGTGTCGTCGATAATTGGGGGACGATCAGCGACGGGTTTAGCGCTATCCAGATCACCAGCGGCTCCGGCACCATCGAGAACCACGGCACGATCGTGGACAGGGCAGGTCCGAGTTACAGCAGTGTCTTGTTCGAACCCGGCACGACCAACAACCTGCTCGTAATCGATCCCGGCGCTGTCTTCATCGGCACCGTCGGTGCGCCCAGCGGCAGCAACAGCGCGATCGAACTTACCGGCGGTCTCGGCGCGATTAACGGAGTCGGTACCGGCCAGTTCGACGGGTTCGACACGCTGTCGGCGGATTTCGGCGCGAACTGGACGCTGAACGGCCCGAACATGATCGGCACGGTGCTGAACGACGGCAGCCTCAACGTGTCCGGCTCGCTGGACATTGCGACGGCAATCGATCCCCACAGCGCGGGGCTGTTCAGCCTCGTGAGCGCGTCCACGCTCGAAGTCGCTGCCGCGCTCGGAATCGCCACGAAGATGAGCTTTTCGGCCGGGAGTGAGCTTGTGGTGGACAATTTCGCGCTGTTCGGCCAGCACGTCGGCACAAGCCACTACACCGGCTCGCTCCTGGAGAATTTTGGCGGCGCCACGATCGATCTGGATGGGTTCGGCATCGCCGGTCTCAACGCGAGTTTCTCGACATCGACGGGCCTGTTGCAACTGACCAACTCGGCCGCCCAGGCTGCGACACTCGACTTCCAAAAGTCCAGCCTCGGCGCTGGGACATTCCATTTCGCCAGCGACGGGGGCGCCGGCATCCTGATCACGCACTCGTAACGGCACGCCAGACGGACAACAGTTTTCTCATGGCCGGGTGCTGTCATGCGCCGTTACAGGGAATTGCAGTCCCGTAAGACTTGTCCACTGCCCGGCCCGTAGGGCAGCGCGCTGCGACGGCGTATGGCGCTGCGCTTATCCGCCATCCGGGGCTCGCCTCGTTCGCGATCAGGCCTGAACTGCGGCGGTCTCCACCAACCGCATCAGCACCTCCAACCGATCCGCGTCCGCTGCCGGTTTGTCGGTGCGGATACGGGCGATGCGGGGGAAGCGCAGTGCCACGCCGGATTTGTGGCGGCTAGATAGTTGCGCGGCATCGAAGGCGACCTCCAGGACCATCGCCTTCTCCACCTCCCGCACCGGTCCGAAGCGGGCGGTCGTGTGGTTGCGAATCCATTTGTCGAGGAACAGCAATTCCTCGTCGGTGAAGCCGAAATAGGCTTTGCCGACCGGCACCAGTTCGCCTTCGCGCCACAGCCCGAACGTGTAGTCGGAATAAAAACTGCTGCGCTTGCCGTGGCCGCGTTGGGCGTACATCAGCACCGCGTCGATGGTCAGCGGGTCGCGCTTCCATTTCCACCACTGGCCGCGCGGCCGGCCGGGCACGTAGGGCGAATCGCCGCGCTTCAGCATCAGCCCTTCGATGGACGCGGCGCGCGCGCCGTCGCGCAGGATGGCGAGGTATTCGAGCGAGGCGAACGGGATCAATTCGGACAGGTCCATGCGGGGCGGTCGGTTTTTCGCGTACCACGCTTCCAGCCGCGCGCGCCGCGCGTCGAACGGTAGCGCACGAAGATCTTCGGTGCCGTCGAACAGAATGTCGTACAGGCGCACGGCGACCGGATAGTCGCGCATCATTTTTGGCGTCACCGTCTTGCGATTCAGGCGCTGCTGCAATTCCGAAAATGGCGCGACGATGCCATCGCGGATCACCAGCAACTCGCCGTCGAGCACCGCGCGCGCGTGCATCGCATCGACGATTTCCGGGAATCCCGCAGAAATATCCTCGGCGCCGCGCGAATACAGGCGGACGCCGGCGTTGGTGGCGACCAGTTGCACGCGAATGCCGTCCCATTTCCATTCGGCCCGCAGAGCGGTGGGATCGAGCGACGCGAAATCGCCGGGTTCCAGCGGATGCGCCAGCATCGGCGGCCGGAACACCGGCGCCTCCGCCGGATCGGGTTTGTCCGCGCGGCCCTCGATCCACGCGAACAATTCCGCATAAGGCGGCGCAAGGCCGTGCCACACCTCCTCCACATCGTCCGGCTGCACCCGCCCGTCCGACATTTCTGCGAGCGCCACTTTCGCCAATCGGGCGGAGACGCCAACGCGCAAGCCGCCGGTGATCAACTTCAACAACGCCAACCGCACGGACGCATCCGAGGCATCCAGCCACGCGGCGACGATACGGGGCAGGTCGGCTTTGGGCGCCGTGGTGAGGGTGGAGACCACTTCGAACAAACGCGGCGGCGGCGCGTTTACGTTTGCGGCCGGCCACATCAGCGCCACGGTCTCGGCCAGGTCGCCCACATAGTCGTAGGACAGCGCGAATAATTCCGGGTCCGTGTGCGCGGCGGCGAGGTCGCGGATCAAGCCGGCCTTGGCGGCGGCGAACGACAATTCGCCGGTGACGGCGGCGAGCCCAATGCCGCGATCCGGGTCCGGCTGCGTCGCAAAATACCGGCGCAGCAGCGCGATTTTTGCGTTGCGACCGGGCGTGAACACCAGCCGTTCGAGCAGGTTGGCGAAGGCGATCACGCCTCCTCCTCCCCGTACCCCACCAGCCGCAGCGCCCGCCCGCGAATGCCGCGCAGGCCGGCGGCGTGGATCAACGCTTCCTCGCGCCCGTGCGTGACCCAGACTTCCGGCGCGCCCACATCCTCCAGCGTTTGCAACAGTTCGTCCCAGTCGGCGTGATCCGAAATGACCAGCGGCAGTTCCACACCGCCCTGCTTGGCCCGCTGCCGCACGCGCATCCAGCCGGAGGCGGCGCAGACGACGGGTTCGGCCAGCCGCCGCGCCCACCGGTCGGCAATGGCGGACGGGGGCGCCAGCACGATGGCGCCCACCAGCGCGTCTTTTTGCGCGACCGTCGCCGGCCGCAGATCGCCAAGCTGCACGCCCAGCATGGCGTACGTGTCGCAGATGGCGACGTGGGCGCCGTGCAGGTAGATCGGGCGGTCCCAGCCGGCGGCGCGCAGCAGGGCCACAAGACGCTGGCACTTTCCCAGCGAATAACAGCCGACGACGTGCGTGCGCTCCGGAAACAAGTCCACGCTGTCCAGCAGGCGGGCGATCTCGGCCTCCGGCTTCGGGTGGCGGAACACCGGCAGCGCGAACGTCGCTTCGGTGACGAACACGTCGCACGGGATCGGCACGAAACCGGGCGTCGTCGGGTCCGGCACCCGCTTGTAGTCGCCGCTGACGACCGCCCGGCTGCCCTGCCACTCCATTGCCACCTGCGCGGAACCCAGCACATGGCCGGCCGGCTCCAGCCAGACATCGACCTCGCCGACGCGGACCCGTTCGCCCCACGCGAGCGCCTGTTGCGACAACCCTGCCTGATCCTCGCCCATCCGTGTGCGCATGATCGCCAGCGTCTCCCGGGTCGCCAGCACGGCTTGGTGGCCGGGGCGGGCATGATCCGAATGCGCGTGCGTGACGACGGCACGCTCCACCGCCCGCAGCGGATCGACGTAAAACCCGCCCGGCTCGCAAAACAGGCCGGACGGGGTGACTTTGAGCCAGGTCTCGGGATGTGGCATGTTCTCGATATGGACCTTTTCGGCCGCCACGGGAGTGCCCCATGCTGGATCATATCACCCTGACCGTCACCGACCTCGCACGGGCACGGGCGTTCTACGACCCGGCGCTCGCGCCCCTGGGCATCGTGCCCCTGGTGGTGCTTACGAAGGCGGAGACGGGCGGCTTCGAGGGCGTGGGCTACGGGCGCGACGGCAAGGCGGCATTCTGGCTCGGCGACGGCAAGGCGCCAGGTTCCAGCAGCATGGCGCCGAAGGCCGGCGGACCGATCCATGTGGCGTTCGTGGCGGCGTCCCGCGCCGAGGTCGATGGCTTCTACGCGGCTGCGATCGCGGCGGGTGGGCAGGACAATGGCGGCCCTGGCCTGAGGCCGCACTACCATCCGGATTATTACGGCGCGTTCGTGCTGGACCCGGAGGGCAACAACGTCGAAGCGGTATGTCGCAAGCCAGCGTAAACGACCCCGCGACAACGCGGTTTAACCTATGCGCGCGACGCCTTCGGCCAGTGCGGCGCGCGCCAGTCGCTCGTCCAGCGTGGCCAGCGCCAATCCGGCCCGTTTAGCCAACTCGACGTAAGCAGCATCATATACGGTCAGTCCGTTCGCCAACGCCAACGCGACAGTCTCCGACCAGACGCGGGCGGTGATGCCCTGGTCGACGGCGATGGGCAGCGCCCCGAGTCGGCGCAACAGGACCGGCACGCGGTCCGCAGGCAGACGTCCACGGCGTTGATTCACTACCAGGGCGTTCGCGACCTCAAAATGCCACAGCGGTGGAACGATGGCTCCCGCCAGCACCAGTTGCTCCATCACAACTGCCGCGCGGCCTCGATGCACTTCGCCGGGAAGCGCCCAGGCCAGCGCGACCGAGCCATCGAGCACCAACCCCGGCGCGCTCAGAAGCGCCGCCCCTCGTCGCGCGCCGATAGGAGATCGTCGAACGTGAACGGGCCGATGCCGTCAGCCACCAACTGGTCGCGGACTTCTGCCAAGGCGGCTGCGGCTGTGCGGGCGGCTGCGACATCGTGGCCCGGATCGTTGGGAACGAGCCGCGCAATGGGACGACCATGCCGCGTGATAACGATTTCCTCGCCCCGTTCCACGCGATCCAGCAACCGCGCCAAGTGCGTCTTGGCGTCGTGTGCGCCGACAACGGCTTTGTGCGGGTTGAGGTATTCCTGCATGGCCGATCGATAGCATCTGTTTTCGGGCCGGTCCATCGGATGGGCTTTCCGCCCGCGGCGACCCGCCCTAAGTTTGCCGTCAATGGGAACACTTCCGGAACCCTTCTTGTCGTGGTTCGCCGCCCAAGGCTGGGCGCCGCGCCCGCACCAGCTTGCTGTGCTGGCGGCGGCGCGGGCGGGGGAAAGCGTACTGCTGATCGCGCCGACCGGCGGCGGCAAGACGCTGGCGGGGTTTTTGCCGTCGCTGGTCGATCTGGCCGAACGCCCGCGCGCCGGGATGCACACGCTGTATGTCAGCCCGCTGAAGGCGCTGGCCGCCGACATCGCGCGCAACCTGATGCGGCCCGTCGGCGACATGTGCTTACCGATCACGATTGCCACCCGCTCCGGCGACACGAAAACCGACGAGCGGCGGCAGCAACGGGAACAGCCACCGAATTTTCTGCTGACGACGCCGGAAAGCCTGTCGCTGCTGATCTCGCTGCCGGAAGCGGACAAAATGTTTGGGTCGCTGGCGGCGATCATCGTGGACGAGGTGCATGCGCTGGCGGGGACGAAACGGGGCGATCAGTTGGCCCTGTGCCTGGCGCGGCTGGGCGCGCTGGCGCCGGGGGCGCGGCGGGTCGGGCTGTCGGCCACCGTCGCGCATCGCGTGCCGTTGCAGGCATACGTTTCGCCGAGCGGGCAGGCGGACGGCGTGCGGGTGATCGAAGTGACGGGCGGCGCGCCGCCGGACATCGAGATGATTCTTCCCGTCGGCCGCCTGCCGTGGTCCGGCCACATGGGGCTGTCCGCCGCGCCCGAGATTTTGGCGCGGATACGCGCGGCCGGCATGACCATCGTGTTCGTCAACACGCGGGCGCAAGCCGAATTGCTGTTTCAGGAACTGTGGAAGATCAACACGGACACGCTGCCGATTGCGATCCATCACGGCAGCCTGGAACTGGAGCAGCGCAAGCGGGTCGAGAGCGCGATGGCGGACGGGAAATTACGCGCCGTCGTCGCCACCTCCTCGCTCGATCTCGGCATCGACTGGGGCGGCGTCGATCAGGTGTTGCAGGTCGGCGCGCCCAAAGGCGTCAGCCGGCTGTTGCAGCGGGTCGGGCGCTCCAATCACCGCATGGACGAGCCATCGAAAGCCATCCTGGTGCCCGCCAACCGCTTCGAGGTCTTGGAGTGCGAGGCGGCGATCTTGGGGGTTGCGGCCCGCGAACTGGACGGCGATCCGCCGCGGCCGGGCGGGCTGGATGTGCTGGCGCAGCACATTCTGGGCGTCGCGTGCAGCGCGCCGTTTCTGCCCGACGACATGTTCGCGGAAGTCCGGCGGGCCGCGCCGTATGCGGACCTCACGCGCGACAATTTCGACGATGCTTTGCGGTTCGTCGAAGACGGCGGCTACGCTTTGTCGGCCTACGAGCGATATCGCAAGTTGTTTCGCGATTCGGAGGGGCGCGTGCATGTGCGCTCGGATCGCGTGGCGCGCCAACATCGCATGAACATCGGCACCATCGTCGAGGAGCCGTTACTAAAAGTGCGGCTGGCCGGGCGCGGCGGCGGGGCGCTCGGCGAGGTGGAGGAGTATTTCGCCAACATGCTGTCGCCGGGCGACACGTTCATGTTCGCCGGCCGGCTGCTGAAATTCCTGCGCATCCGGGAAACGACGCTGGAAGCGGCCGAAGGCGGCGACGGCGAGCCGGCCGTCCCCGCCTATGCCGGCGGCCGGATGCCGCTCACGACCAATCTGGCTGACCGCGTGCGCACGATGTTGCAGGATTCTTCGACCTGGAGCGCGTTTCCGGACAGCGTGCAGGAATGGCTGGCCACGCAGCGAAAAGTCTCGCGCATGCCGGGGCGCGACGATCTGCTGGTGGAGACGTTTCCGCGCGGCGATCGGTTTTTCCTCGTCGCCTACTGCTTCGAGGGTCGCAACGCGCATCAAACGTTGGGGCTGCTGCTGACGCGGCGGATGCAACGCTACGGGATGCAGCCGCTGGGCTTCGTCGCCACCGACTACGTGCTCGCGACCTGGAGCGCCGACGAACCCACCGACGTGGCGCGATTGTTCGAGCAGGACATTCTGGGCGACGATCTCGAAGCCTGGATGGCGGAAAGCTCTATGCTGCGACGGACCTTTCGCAACGTCGCGGTGATCGCGGGCTTGATCGAGCGGCAGCATCCGGGCGTGGTCAAAACCAAGCGGCAGGTCACGGTCAACAGCGACCTGATCTACGACGTGCTGCGCCGCCATCAGCCGGACCATTTGCTGTTGCGCGCCACTCGCGCGGACGCGGCGGGCGGTCTGACGGACGTGGGCCGCATCGCGGGGATGCTGGCGCGCATCCACGGCCGCGTGCGCCATATGGTCCTATCCCGCGTCTCGCCGCTGGCGGTCCCGGTGCTGCTGGAAGTCGGCCGCGAAAGCGTGCGCAACCAGGGCGGCGACGATTTGTTGCTGGAGGAAGCCGAACTGGTCGCGGAGGCCCTGGGCGAGGCCGAACCGCCGCCCTTCCGCCCGCGCGAGCCGCCGCGTTTGCGGACCCGTTCCATCGGGACGCACGGTCAGGGTAGATTGTTCGGATGAGCGCCTCCGACGCCATCGCCGACCCGACGCAACACCCCGCCATGCGGCACTTCGCCGCCGCCGTGCGGGCGCTGTACGGCGACCGCGTGGAACGGATCGTGCTGTACGGCTCGCGGGCGCGCGGGGATGCGCGGGACGATTCGGATTGGGATGTGGCGGTGTTTTTGCGTGGCGCGTTGCATTCATGGGGGGAGGCAAGCCGGCTGGCAGATATTACGACGAAGACGTTGCTAGAATCGGGCACGAATATTTCCGCTATGCCATTCGAAGCAGGCTCCTACAACGCGCGAAATATGTTGATGCACGAGTTGCGTCGCGAAGGGCGCGACCTGTGAAACCGGAGGCTGCGGGGGAATTGCAACTGGCGAAGGAAGCCCTGGCGGGAGCCGAGGAAATACTCGCCCTCACAACCCGCGCGAAAGTGGTCGCTCGCGAAGCCTACATTGCCGCCTTGCATGCGGCACGCGCGGTCATCTTCGAGCGGACGGGCAAGGTCTCGAAGACGCATTCCGGCACGCACTCGGAGATCGGACGTCTCGCCCATTTGGATGCAACCATTGACCCGCAGTTCTCGCATTTTCTGAAAGCTGCATTCGACGCCAAAATCAACTCGGACTATGGCGAAGGCAAATCGAAAATTTCGACCATGGACGATGCCCGTTATTTCGTTGCCACCGCCACCCGCCTCGTCGCCCACGCCGAATGGCTTCTCGCTCAGGAGCCGCCGCCCGCCCCATGACCCCTGCCCCCGTCCACCTTGCCGGCGAGCGCCTCATGCTCGATCCGGATGGCGCGCTGTTCTGGCCCGCGCAAAAGCTGCTCGCCGTCGCCGATCTGCATTTCGAGAAGGGGTCGGCTGCCGCCGTGCAGGGGTCGCTGCTGCCGCCGTGGGACACGCGGGCGACGCTGGATCGGCTGGCGGCGCTATTGCGGCGCTACAAGCCGGAAACCGTCGTGGCACTCGGCGACTCCTTCCACGATGCGCGCGGCGCCCTGCGGCTGCATCCGCACGATCTGGCGCGGCTCAATCTGTTCGCGGGGGCGCATCGCTTCGTCTGGGTGCTGGGCAACCACGATCCGGAGCCGCAGGGCTTGGCCGGCGAGGCGGTGGAGGAATGGCGGCTGGGGCCGTTGCGGTTCGTGCATCAGACACGGCCGGGGCCGACGGTGGGCGAGATTTGCGGGCATCACCATCCGAAAGCGCACGTGCAGACGCGGGCGGCCACGGTCTCGCGGCCGTGCTTCGTGCTCGACGCCAAGCGCCTGATGCTGCCGGCGCTCGGCGCTTACACCGGCGGGCTGGACGTGCGCGACCCAGCCATCGGCAACCTGTTTCCGCGCGGCGGCCGGGTGTTTTTACTCGGCAAGGACCGCCTGTTCAGTTTCGCCTATCAGCCGATCCGCACCCGCCAGCCCGCGCCGCCGGCCTGACCACATTGATTGCGGCCACCGTGTGCCATATAAATTCTCCGTGCCACTTCAGAAGATCGTGTCATGTCGCAACACGTTGCCATGGCCTCCAATGGCAGGCTTGTCATCCCCGCGAACGTCAGATCCGAGCTGGGAATGCAGGACGGCGGCAAGTTCATCGTCCATGTGCAAAACGGAGAGATCCGGCTTGAGCCTATCAACGCCGCCATCGCCCGCGCGCAGGCGATCGTCCGCCGCTACGTGCCCGAGACGGCAAGCCTTGTCGGGGAACTGACCGAGGATCGGCGACGCGAGAGCGATGCCGAAGGCGAGTGAGCCAGCCCTCGAAGCCTCGCCCTTGCTTGCGCTGTTGAACAACAAACCGGGCCAGGAGTAGGTCTCGACCGTCATGCCATAGCTCTTGCCCGTGAACGGCGCGCGACCGTCATCACGGCGGAGCGGCACTGGGACGAGCGGGTGGAGGCGGTGGCAGGTGTCGGCATCCAACGAATTCGCAATTCGGGCTGACCTCTCAATCATGAATGGTTGTTTGGCTGCAAAAACGCGGCGCCAGCGTATATCCCGGCCATGACCCAACCCACGATCCTATGGCTGCGCCGCGAATTGCGGCTGCGCGACAATGCGGCGCTGCTGGCCGCCGTCGCCTCCGGCCGGCCGGTGGTGCCGGTGTTCGTTCTAGACGAAGACACGCCGGGGGCCTGGGCGCCGGGCGGCGCCTCGCGCTGGTGGCTGCACGACAGCCTTGCGTCGCTAGCCGCCGATCTGGCCACGCGCGGCGCCCCGCTGGTGCTGCGGCGCGGGCTGTTCGCGGACGAATTGCCGCAACTGGTGGCGGAAACCGACGCAGCCGAAATCCACGCCGGCATCCCGACCGAACCGTGGGCGCGGGAGGCTATCGCCCGGCTGACGCGCACGCTGTCCGTGCCCCTGCATCTGCACCGCACGGCAACCCTGTTCGGCGGCGAGGAGATCAGGACGCAGGCGGGCGGCCCGTACGGCGTGTTCACCCCGTTCTCCCGCGCCTGCCGCGCCAATCTGACGCCGGCGCGCCCGCACGCGGTGCCGGCGCAGATCGCTGCCGCCCCTGCCCCGCCCTCCGACCGGCTGGAGGATTGGGGGCTGTTGCCGACACGGCCCGATTGGGCCGCGGGCCTGCGCGAAAACTGGACTCCGGGCGAGGACGGAGCGCGACGAACGCTGGCGGCTTTCACCAAGAATGCCATCGCTTCCTACGACAAAACGCGGAATTTTCCCGGCCGGCCGGGCACGTCCGCGCTGTCGCCATACCTGGCGTTCGGCGAAATTTCGGCTGCGACGGCTTGGTACGCAGCGTCCCTCGCGGGCGAGGGGCGCGGGGTCGAAATCTGGCAGAACGAATTGTTGTGGCGCGAATTTTCCGCCCATCTGCTGTGGCACAATCCGGCGCTGCCGGAAGCGCCGCTGCGGCCGGAATATGCCGCGATGCCCTGGCGCAAAGACCCTGCGGGACTGGCCGCGTGGCAGCGCGGGCAGACCGGGATTCCGATTGTCGATGCCGGAATGCGCCAACTCTGGCACACCGGCTGGATGCACAACCGCGTCCGCATGATTGTCGCCAGTTTCCTCGTCAAACACTTGTTGCTGCCGTGGCAGGACGGGGAAAAATGGTTCTGGGACACGCTGGTCGATGCGGATCTGGCCAGCAACAGCGCGCAATGGCAGTGGGTGGCGGGCTGCGGTGCCGATGCCGCGCCCTATTTCCGAATCTTCAACCCCGTCCTCCAGGGCTGGAAATTTGATCCCGAAGGCGACTACGTGGCGCGCTGGGTTCCGGAATTGGCGCAACTGCCACCGAAAGAACGGCAGGCGCCGTGGGAAGCCCCCGACATGCTTTTGCGCAGCGCGGGCGTGGTGCTGGGCACCACCTATCCGCATCCGCTGGTCGATCTGGCCGCCGGCCGCGCGCGGGCGCTGGCGGCGCTGGAGACGGTGACGGCGTCGAAGGCATGACGATCCCGCACGGCAAGCTGCGCGTGGTCGGCGACGTCCACGGCGACGCGCGCGGCTTCGCGGCGGCCGTGGCCACGGATCGGTTCGTGGTGCAACTCGGCGATCTGACCGACCATGGTCCGGACAGCGCCGAGGCGTTGCGGATCATGTTCCGGCTGCTCGACGAAGGGCGCGGGCTGTTCCTGCTCGGCAACCACGATTTCAAACTGCTGCGCGCGCTCGCCGGCCAGCCGGTGCAAGTCGGGCCGGCGCTGGCCGAGACCATCGCCCAACTCGACACGGAACTGCGCGAGCGGACGATGGCCGAGATCGCGCGCGCGCCGGGCTGGCTGGTGCGGGGCAAGACATTGTTCGTCCATGGCGGCTTCCACCCGGCGATGCTGGCGGAAGCACCGCCGAAGGTGCCGCTGACCCGCCCGGACGCGATCCTGTCCCGCGCGCTGTATGGCGAGCCGACGGGCCGCACCCAGCCGGATGGGTTCCCGGAGCGCAGCCTGCGGTGGGTGGACCGGATTCCGGCGGGCATGACCGTCTATTGCGGGCACGACCGGCGATCCGGCGACGGGCGGCCGTATGTGCATCGTGGCGCGGAGGGCGGCGTGGCCGTATTCCTCGATACCGGAGCCGGCAAGGGCGGACACCTGTCATGGATCGATCTGGCCGAGGAGGGGTGAATGCGGCGATTGCTACTGGCGACGTTCTTCGCGGTGGCGCTCGCAGGCGCCGCACGCGCGACCGATCCTTGCAACCCCTGCACGCTGCCCGGCGGCATCTATCATGTCTCGGTGCCACCCGACTGGGACGGGCAGAGCAAGTTGAAATTGTTCCTGTATCTGCACGGCTGGCGCCAGCACGGCACCGACGCGACCGGAGACCCCAACATCGCGGGCACCGCCAACCATTTGGGCTACCTGCTGATCGCGCCCGATGGGGCGGAAGGCCAAACCGGCACCGGCTGGGGCCATGTCGGCTCGCCCGAGAAGGTGCGCGACGACCTGACATTCCTGCTCGACGTGGTGAAGGACGTGGAACGGCGCTGGCCCATCGACCTCGACACCGTGGTGGCCGGCGGGTTCTCGCAGGGCGCGTCGATGGTGTGGGATCTGGCGTGCTACCGCGCGCGCTATTTCACCGCGTTCATCCCGTTCTCGGGCGGGTTCTGGGAACCGATGCCGCCCGCCTGCACCTCCGGCCCGGTGGCGCTGCGGCACACGCACGGGCTGCACGACCACATGGTCCCGCTGGTCGGCCGCGCGATTCTGGACGGCAAATACAAACAGGCCGACATTCTGGAGGGCCTGACCCGCTGGCGCGCCGAAGACCGATGTGCTGCGGAGCCGGACAAAGTGGCGGAAGAAGGCGACCTGACATGCAGCCGCTGGACGCAGTGCGACGCGGTCGGCGAAGTGGCGCTGTGCCTGCACGACGGCGACCACGCGATGATCGCGCCTTGGCTGGATGCCAGTTTGAAATGGGCGCTGACAGCGCGCTCGGTGCCCGCCCTGGCGCCTTAAGCAGTGCGTGACGCACGTCGCTGCGCACCGGCAAATCTTGGCCGAGGCTCCCGGACTGCCGGCTCTCGTGCCGTCTCTATGTCGCCTTGATTTCTCTCCAAATTGTGACCCGTCGTTCGCTTATTTTTTGCACATTGCCTTGTTGCACGATACACATCGGCGTGTGAAAAACCGTTTCACGAACTTATTTCTAATTGCACCGGACCGGAGCGTGGTCATGCCAGGCGACCACCTGCCGTCCAAGGGCAGCAGATACGAACAATTGGCCGACGAGATTGCCCGCCAGATCGAGGACAATGTGCTTCGGCCGGGTGATCGCCTTCCTTCCGTGAGGCAGGCATGCGAAGCACGCCAGATCAGCCCCGCGACGGTTTTCCAGGCCTACTATCTGTTGGAAAGCCGTGGCCTGATCCGGTCGGAGCCGCGCTCGGGCTATTTTGTCAATCCGCGAGCGACGACGCGCAGCCTGGAACCTGCGCTGTCGGTCCCGCCCAAAGGTGCGCACCGGGTCGATATAACCACCTTGGTCATGGACGGGCTGACATTGGCCGCCGACCGCGAGATCATCCCGCTCGGCACCGCCTATCCGGACCCGTCGCTGTTTCCGCTCGACACCATCAACCGCTCGTTGGGGGTCAGCGCGCGCCAGAACGATGCCTGGAGCGCAGTGAACCACCTGCCCACGGGCAACGAAAGGCTGCGTCGCGAGATCGGCAAGCGATACCTGAGTCACGGAACGGACATCGGCGTCAACGAGATCGTCCTCACCAACGGCGCGATGGAGGGCCTGAATCTGTGCTTGGAGGCCGTGACCAAGCGCGGCGATTCCGTCGTGGTCGAGTCGCCGTGCTTCTACGGTGCGCTGCTGGCTCTGGAGCGCCGGGGGGTCAAGGCCATCGAAGCGCCGACGCATCCGCGCGACGGGATTGACCTGTCAGCCCTGGCAAACATCCTGGAGACGCAACGTCCGCAGGCCGTCTGGCTGATGACGAACTTCCAGAATCCGCTGGGTTGCTCGATGCCGCGCGAAAAGAAGCGCGCTTTGGTCGATCTGCTGACACGCTATGAAACGCCGTTGATCGAGGACGACGTGTACGGCGAGCTGCATCACGATGGCGAAACGCCGTCGTCGGCCAAAACCTTCGACAGGCACGGCCTCGTGTTGCACTGCTCCTCGTTCAGCAAGACGCTGGCGCCAGGCTATCGTGTGGGCTGGGTCGCCGCCGGGCGCTTTGCCGACGATATCCGGCGGCTGAAATTCATGGCCAGCATGGCCGGCTCCATTCCGGCGCAGGCGGCCTTGGCCGAATACCTGCAAAGCGGCAGCTACGAGCGGCATTTGCGCCACATGCGGGCCGCCCTGAAGGCGCAGAAGGAGGCGCTGGTGGATTCGGTCACGCGCCATTTCCCTCACGGCACACGGCTCACCCGGCCCACTGGCGGCTACTTCATTTGGGTGGATATGCCGTGGGATTCGACTGATGCACTGACGTTGCGCGACGCGGCAATCGTCGAAAAAATCAGCGTCTCGCCGGGACCCATGTTTTCCAGCCAAGGTGAGTTCCGCAACTGCCTGCGACTGAATTTTGGGCATCCGTGGGGAACGAACATGGAACAGGCCATCGCGACCCTGGGGGAAATCGCCGGTCGCGCGCCGGCCGCGATGATCGCGTCGCCGTAAAAAGATCGGATCACTCGCACCAGACGCGACGCGTCGCATTTTTTTGCCTGTTTGCCGCTGATCCGGTCGATTTTTTTGGTTTCTGATCCTGCCGCCCGTTTCTGATACGTGTCATATCGACACCCATGCGAATACCGATGTGCCGAAACGAAAGGCGGCTCCGGAATTCCAGGTTCCCGTGTCGTTGCGAGCAAGAGGAGTGATCAAATGAGCCAGATTTCTGACCTGATTGTTCGACTCCCTACGCAGGAAGACTCCCGCCATCCCGCAGTCGATGCCGCGCTCCGGGCGGCCGACTCGACCCTGCGCAGTTGCATCGAGAGTTCGCCCGTCACCGTCATTGTCGCCGGGTCGGCGGCAACGGCGATGGAGGGCGTTTTGACGGCACGTCGCGGCCTCGGCACCGTGCATCGGACCGAGGATCTTCAGGGCGTCCTGGATGAACTGGAAGTGCGGCGCAACGAGCGCGGCGCACGGCCGGCCGGTGGCCTGCCGAGCCTGGGCCTGGAGCCGCGCTACCTGCGCAAGCGCCGGGAGCTGGCGTCCGAACCGGTGACGGTGGATACAAAGGCATCGCCCAAGCCGATCGACATGTGGATCTACCCCTCGCCCCCGCCCAGCGTGGACATCGCGACGCGTACGTTGCGGCAAGTGGTGATGGAAAACGAGGAGCCGCCGGCCTGGCGCATTCCGGCGCGCGTAACGTGGCCGATTGCCACGGTGCTTTCCTTGGGCATGTGGTACGGCCTCTTGAAACTGGCGTTTATTGCTTACGATCTTTCGTTCGAACTCTGATCGATCCGGCGACCGCGAGAGGGACTCGGGTGGGCTCGTCGGAGCGCAGAATGGACAATGCCGGGGCGGAATGTTCTGCCCCGGCACGCCATCGCCCGCCGGTGCCCGCACCGTTCCCCCCAACCACTCTCCGCAAACGGACCTAAAATCTCGGCACGCACAAAGCCGGCTCGTTGGCTCGCCCATATGGTTCCATTATCGTAATACTAAACAGACCAGGTGCGCCGCCCGCCGCCCCATTCCGGTCATGGCAGTCCTCGCGCTGGCACCCGCCAACACGGGGTTCCTAGCCGCCCGTACCCGGGTTACTATGGAGAATACACGTCCCCGGTGAAGGAAGCCCCGCCATGACCCCGCCCCGCGCCAACTCCAACGCCGCGCGCGACATCGCGGTTGCCTTGCACCCCTACACCGACCTGCGAACCCATCTGGAAAACGGCCCGTTCGTCGTCAGCCGGGGCGAGGGGTGCTATGTATGGGACGATTCCGGCAAGAAATATATCGACGCACTGGCCGGCCTGTGGTGCGCCTCGCTCGGCTTTTCCAACGAGCGGCTGGTGCAGGCGGCCGTCAAGCAGATGCGGACCCTGCCCTTCTACCACTCGTTCGCCGCCAAATCGCACGAGCCGATGATCGAACTGGCGGAAATGCTGATCGCCCGTGCGCCGGTGCCGATGAGCAAGGTGTTTTTTGCCAATTCCGGGTCCGAGGCGAACGACACCGCCATCAAGATGGTCTGGTATTTCAACAATGCCCTTGGCCGGCCGAACAAGAAGAAGCTGATTGGGCGGATCAAGGGCTATCACGGCATCACGCTGGCGTCCGCGAGCCTCACCGGCCTCGCCGCCAACCATCGCAGCTTCGACGTTCCGCTGGCCGGCTTCGTCCACACGATGACGCCCCACTACTACCATCAGGGCGTCGAGGGCGAGAGCGAGGAAGATTTTGCCACGCGCTGCGCCGACGAACTGGAGAAGCTGATCCTGGCCGAAGGGCCGGACACGGTGGCCGCCATGTGGGCCGAGCCGGTGCTGGGCGCCGGCGGCGTGATCGTGCCGCCGGTCGGCTACTACGAGAAAATCCAGGCCGTGCTGAAAAAGTACGACATCCTGTTCGTCGCCGACGAGGTGATCTGCGGCTTCTGGCGCACCGGCAACTACTGGGGCAGCCAGACGATGGGCCTGCAACCGGACATTCTGGTGTGCGCCAAGGCGCTGTCGTCCTCCTACCTGCCGATCAGCGCCGTCATGGTCAACGAGCGGGTGTTTCAGGCGCTGGCGGACGAAAGCCACAAGATCGGCACGTTCGGCACCGGCTTCACCTATTCCGGCCACCCGGTGCCGGCGGCGGTCGCCGTCGAGACGCTGAAAATCTACGACGAGACCAACATCGGCGAGCATGTCAATCAGGTCGGCCCGTATATGCAGAGCGAACTGCGCCGCCGCTTCTCCGGCCATGAACTTGTGGGCGAGGTTCGCGGCCTCGGTCTGATCGCGGCAGTCGAACTGGTCGCCGACAAGGCCACGCGCAAGAACTTCGACCCGGCGCAAAAGATCGGGGCGCGGGCCGCCAAGCTGCTGGAGGCGAACGGCGTGATCGGCCGCGCGATGGTCAACGAGTCGCTCGGCTTCTGCCCACCGCTGATCGTCACCGAACCCGAGATCGACGAAATTCTGAACGGCTTCGAGAAGATGCTGAACGAACTGGCGTTGCAGTTGCGGCGCGACAAGCTGACGGTCGTCGCCTGAGCATGGTTGCGGGGACGGTGGACGACCGCTTCGCGCGGGTGCGCGAGGCGTTTGCGGCCAATTTCGCGGACGGCATCGACCACGGCGCGGCAGTCGCCGTGATGGTCGGCGGCAAATTGGTGGTCGATCTGTGGGGCGGCCACGCCGACGCGGCACGGGCCAAACCGTGGCAGCGGGACACGATCGTCAATGTTTGGTCGGTCACGAAAGGCATCGTGGCGCTGGCCGTCGCGATGCTGGTGGAGCGGGGCAAGCTGGACTACGCCGCCCCCGTCGCCGCCGTCTGGCCGGAATTCGCCGCCGGCGGCAAGGGCGACATCGTGCTCGATCTGGTCATGTCGCACCGCGCCGGCCTGAACGGGGTGAATGTGCCGTTGACCGAAGACGACATGCTGGCCTGGACGCCGTATGTCGATGCGTTGGCCGCCATGCCGCCCCTGTGGGAGCCGGGCAGCCGCTGCGTCTATCACATGCTCAGCTATGGCCATCTGGCCGGCGAGCCGATACGCCGCGTCACCGGCGCATCGCCCGGCCGGTTCATCGCCGAACATATCGCCGGGCCGCTGGAGGTGTCGTTCTATCTCGGCGTGCCGGAGGCGGAAGATTCGCGGGCGGCCGAGATCGTGACCGGGCCGCTGGTCTATCAGGGCATGGACCTCGTGGCCGCCAGCCCGTATCCGCAGGGCGTCCACAATCCCAAGCCAATCGCCACCGCGCCGAATCGCCGCGCATGGCGTGCTGCCGAAGTGCCGGGCGGCAACGGGCATTCCAACGCGCGGGCGCTGGCGACCATCTACGGCGTGCTGGCGCAGGGCGGCGGTTCGCTGATCTCCAAATCCGGCCTCGCAGCCGCGACTCGCGAGCGGTTTCGCGGCGAGGATGCCGGCTTCGGCCTGCCGACGGCCTTTGCCGCCGGGTTTCGACTCGACGACCCGATCTACGCGGACCGCGCCACCCCCGGCACGTTCGGCCACAGCGGCTGGGGCGGCGCGCTGACGTTTGCCGACCAGGGCGCGGGCGTCGGGTTCGCCTACGTCACCAACCATCTGCGCGATTTCGAGGACGGCGTCGATGTCCGCCGCAGGCGGCTGGTGGAGGCGGTGTACGACTCGCTGTAGGCGCGGCGCGCCTTCTACCGCAGCCGGCTGACCGTATAGTCCGCCACGCCCTGCAACGCCGCGCGCAGCCGGCCTTCCGGAAACAGCGACAGGCCGCTCTTTGCCAGCCCGGCGAAATATCCGGCGCGCTCCAGCGTCGTCCGGATCGCGCCGTGCTTGTCCATCAGGCGCAACGCTTCTTCCAGATCGGCCTCGGTCTGCTCGCTGTCCTCGATGGTGCGGCGCCAGAACGCCCGCTCCGCCTCGGTTCCGGCCTCGTAAGCGGCCAGGATGGGCAGCGTGATCTTGCCCTCCCGGAAATCGTCGCCAACGGTCTTGCCGAGCGTGGCCTGGTCGGCCGCATAGTCCAGCGCGTCGTCCACCAGTTGGAACGCGATGCCGAGATTGGCGCCGTAGTCGCACAGCGCCTGTTGCTCGGCCGGCGGCCGGCCGGCGATCACCGGCCCGACCTCGCAGGCGGCAGCGAACAGGGCAGCGGTCTTGCCGCGCACGACGGTCAGGTATTGGTCCTCGGACGTCGTGAGGTCGTTCTGCGTGACCAGTTGCAGCACCTCGCCCTCGGCGATCGTGGCAGCGGCGTTGGACAGGATTTCCAGAACCCGCAGCGATCCGTCGGCGACCATGAGCTGAAATGCGCGGGCGAACAGAAAGTCGCCGACAAGGACAGAGGCCTGGTTGCCGAACACCGCGTTGGCGCTGGCCAGCCCCCGGCGCAACTGGCTTTCGTCCACCACGTCGTCGTGCAGCAGCGTGGCCGTATGGATGAACTCGACGCAGGCGGCCAGATTCACATGGCGCACGCCGCCCTCGTAGCCGCACATACGGGCGGCGGCGAGCGTCAGCACCGGGCGCAGCCGCTTGCCGCCGGCGGCGACGATGTGGGCGGCCAGTTGCGGGATCAGCGCCACCGGGCTGTCCATGTGCGCCACGATGGTCCGGTTACACAGGTCCAGATCGTCGCGCACCAGTCCTGCCAGCGCCGTCAGCGCGTCCTCGCCCGGCACCGGTGCGGGGGCACGTAAAACGGCTGTCGCTTGGGCGAATTTTGGCACGTCGTCTCCCGGCTGGCTGCTGCGCTGCCTGCGCGCGTCGGCGGTAAGGCTGCTGACGAGATCCAACAGGCCCTCCCGGCGCGTTATGGACAGACTTGCGCATCTCCCGCGCAAGGCCACCATATCGGCCGGTTCGAAGCAGGGTCAAGGCAAGGCGGATCAAGGCGTTGCCGGAAGCGGGCGCGAGGATCGGGGGATTGATGCGGGTGGTGGCGCGGTCGAACGACCAGATCAGGCTGAGTTTTCTGGCGGCGCTGCTGGCGGATGCCGGCATCGGATGCGTGCTGCTGGACCAGCATATCAGCGCGGTGGAGGGCAGCATCGGCGCGTTTCCCCGCCGGCTGGCGGTCGCGACGGAGGACGAGGGGCGCGCCCAGCGCGTGCTGCGGGAGGCGGGCGAGGCGTGACGGGGGCGTTGCTGGGTGGCCGCGTGCGGCACGCGCAGGCGGCAGGCGGGCACCGCACCGGGATCGAGCCGGTGCTGCTGGCGGCCAGCATTCCGGCCAGGCCCGGCGAGCGGGTGCTGGAGGGTGGCACCGGCAGCGGGGCGGCGCTGCTGTGCCTGGCCGCGCGCGTGCCGGGAGTTGCCGGCGTGGGGATCGAGCGGGATGCGGCGGCGGCCGAACTCGCGGGGGCCAATGTCGCAGCGAACCACCTGTCGAACGTGCAGATCGTCACGGGCGATCTGGCCGTCCTGGCGCCGGAGGGCGCGTTCGATCACGCGCTGGCCAACCCGCCCTGGCACGACGCGGCGGGAACGGCCTCGCCCGACATGGGCAAGGAGGCGGCGAAGCGGGCGGAGGCCGGCCTGTTTGCGCTTTGGGCTTGGCGGCTGGCGGGGCCATTGCGGCACCGAGGCACGCTGACCTTCGTGGTCGCGGCCGGCGAATTGCCCACCTGCCTGGCTGCGTTCGGCGCCGCCGGCTGCGGCAGCTTGTCCGTGCTGCCACTATGGCCGCGCGCGGGCGTGGCGGCGAAGCTGGTGATCTTGCGCGGGGTCAAAGGCGGCCGGGCGCCGTTTCGGCTGTTGCCGGGGCTGGTCCTGCACGAAGGATCGGGCGCCTTCACCGCGCAGGCAGACGCCATTCTACGCGACGGCGCAGCATTGCCGCTTTAGGACTGGTCCTGGTCGGGGTGGCGCAGGTGCCACAGCCGCTCATGGGCCGCGACCAGACTTTCCATGCTGCGACGGCGATTGCCGTCTGGAGTTAACGGACGGCGCATGATCAGCAATTCGAGAATACGCAGCAATTGGTCGGCAATCTCGAAATCCGCCTGGTCGCAGGCGTGGTGAAACGCGATCAGGATCTTGTCGGACAGGCGCCGCGTGTAGCGCGGCGCATTGCCCCCGAGACTGTCGCGACCGATATCGTCCGTGTCGCTCACGCGCTGGTCCGTTCCTTCGTCTCACCGCTGCGTTGGCAGGGGCGCTGCGTTCCAATAGTGGAATGGACAACACTTTAAGATTTCCTGACAAAGACGCAAGCGGTGATACCGCCGCGATCAGGCCGGCAGGATGGCGCCCTCCGGCTGGGCGGTGTCGAACACGGCGTCGGCAAAGGCTTCTTCCCACGAGCCGGTGGTAGAGGCTTTGCTGTATTCGGTCGCACGGTTTTCGAAGAAATTGGTGTGCTCGACAGCATTCAGCATGTCGTCGAGCCATGGCAGCGGGTTGCGTTCAACGTGGTATAGTTCGTTCAGGCCCAATTGTGTCAACCGGCGGTCGGCGATGAAGCGGATATACGTCTTCACATCGGCCGCATTCAGCCCCTCGATTGCACCCAGTTCGAACGCGAGGTCGATAAAGGCGTCCTCGTGGTCGACGATGGTGGCGCAGGAGAGGTAGATTTCGCGCTTCAGATCCTCGGTCCAGATTTCCGGATTTTCCTGCACAAAGGTGCGGAACAGGCGGATGACGGATAAGCAATGCAACGTCTCGTCGCGCACGGACCATGAAATAATTTGGCCCATGCCCTTCATTTTGCCAAATCGCGGAAAATTGAGCAGAATTGCGAATGACGCAAATAATTGCAGACCTTCGGTAAAGGCGCCGAAGGCGGCCAATGTCTTAGCGATCTCCGTCTTGTTATCAACTGTGAAGTTCTGCATGTAATCGTATTTCGCCTTCATCTCCTCATATTGGAGAAAGGCGCTGTATTCGACCTCCGGCAAGCCGATCGTGTCGAGCAGATGGCTGTAGGCAGCGACATGAATCGTCTCCGTGTTGGAGAACGCCGAAAGCATCATCAGCACTTCGGTGGGTTTGAACACCTGGCTGTAATGCTTCATGTAACAATTATTGACCTCGACATCCGCCTGCGTGAAGAAGCGGAATATCTGCGTCAGCAAGTTGCGCTCGGACTTGGTGAGGTTCTTGTGCCAGTCCTTCACGTCGTCCGCCAGTGGCACCTCCTCCGGCAGCCAGTGGACGCGTTGCTGCGTCAGCCACGCCTCGTAGGCCCACGGGTAGCGGAACGGCTTATAGACCGGGTTCTCGGTCAACAAATCAAAATGTTTCTCGGGGCAGGGCGACTGGGCGTTCATGGGCAAACCTTTGGACATCGCATGCGGTTCATATGGGCAGACCTCGCAAGCCTAACAGGAGTCGCCGATTTGAGACAAGATGTTGTGGTATAAATGCCGATTGCGACTATATCTTGATTTTTTGCGACTCCGGCAGGTTCGATCATGCCACCGAACGGGCGCCGGCGGGAGGGCGCGCTACACGTCCGTCCAGGCGATTAGCAGCCGGTCCGTCATCTCCGCCCACCCTGCGACGCGGGCGAGCAGGGTGGCGAAGGCCGGGTCGGCGGCCAGCTTGTCCTGCGCCGCACCATAGGCCGCCCAGTCGGCAAAGCGCGCGGACGACATCCAATGGCCGGCGCGCAGGCCCGCCGTGACGCGGGTGAATAAATAGTCGCTGGAGCCGGCGGCGAGAAAGGCGTCCCGCGCTTCCCCCGCCGTCGAGCGCGTGTCGCCGAGCGTGCCGCCTTTGTAGAAACTGGCCTGCGACACGGTGCCGCCGGAGTTGGCGGGCGGGGTGCCGCCGCTCAGGACGACATGATGCAGCGTGCGGGAGGCGAGGCGCATGAAGGGCGCGATGCCAGCCAGCAGGGACTGATACTCGGCATCGCGGTCCATCGCCTGCTTGGCGCGGCCAAAGGCGGCCCAGTCGGCGTAGCCAAGGGAGACGGTCCAGTTGCCGGGCGTGCCACCCGCGAAAACCTGGCCGATCCGGTAAGACTGCGCACCGTGGCGCAGGATTTTTTGCTTGATGGCCGGCGCCGCGTCCCCGATCTGGGCCGGCGTGCCGCCGCTGTATTGCGTGACGACAATGACGGTCATGGGTGTTGCCTTCCCTATTTTTACGTCGTTGGACGGGACATGTGCCCGCCGGGAGGGAGGTTACGTCCGTATGTCGCCGGATGGCAACGATTTGTCGATGTCGGATTGCGATGACTGCCCCGACGCGCGGAAATGGAGAGATGACGATGGCTTTGACAGGCAGCTTTCGCGAAACCGTAGTGAACCGCGCACAAAACGATCCTGCGTTTCGGGCGGCGCTGGTCGAGGAAGCGGCGCAGAACATGCTGGATGGCGACATCGAGACCGCGCTCGGCCAACTGCGCGATGTGGTCAACGCAACGATGGGGTTCGACGCACTGGCGGAGGCGACCGGGTTGCCGAAGAAGAGCTTGATGCGGATGCTGGGGCCGCTTAGCAATCCGCGCGCGGCGAATTTGGGACGGATTCTACAAGCGGTCGGAAAGCAGACCGGCGTTCTTATTTTGGCGCGAACAGCGGCGATGAAAGAATTTCGGTCACTCAACCGAAATATTGCTAATTCTTTTACGTTGCCCCAAAATCAAGAATTGTAACCTGCCCAGTCGCCCCGTTCGTAGGAATGTGAACCGCCTCCGTAACCGGCAGCACGCCACATCGCGTCAATCGGAAGTCTGAGGTCATTGCCTGTTGGTTTTGTTAAGTGTTCAAAATACAACTCGGGCAAGGCTACAAAAGGTCTATCAAACCCTCCAGCGACGACATCATTGCGACGTTGAAGTTTCGCGCCTTGAACATCCATAATACCAAGCTGCACGGCTACGGGCGTGTCAATACCCAGTTTTTCATATGCTTCTGCAATTTGGTCCACAGTAAACACAATTCGACCCTCGATCGAATTCCCATTTAGTAAAGGTTGTACCCCATCAGCTTTGCGTTCCTCCAACGTACTGACAATTTCCACCGTCCCCAGGTTTGTTACAAAACTGCACCACCATGATTCGGGATTGAGGCGGCTGCTGGGCTGCGGCCGCTGCCAAAATCTCCATCCATCGATGGCTGAACGGCCCAGTGCATCTGTGTAGCCGTGAGGCCTAAAGTAATAAGCGACGTCTTGCATCCGGCGATGGTCAATTTGCGCACTCTCACGCGCCGCAGTTTCTGGAAAAACGTGAATTACCAACTTTGGGCCTGGAACGAGGACGGTGGGTAATTGGCCGCCCATTTGAATAAATGTGATTCGGTCTGCTGCGAAAGTCCGCGCTGCTTCCATCAAGCGAGCGGTCTCTCTCGGTGGAGTAGCGTCACGCCGCCCGTGTACAATGCCGAAAAGACTTACCATGGATCGCGTGGCCTCAAGGCAAACCTCAGCATCTTGAAAAGTCGCAGTACGCTTATGTAGAAGGGATGACGCTAAATCAACTGATGCACGAGCGAATTTTCGTGCGGCCTCGTTGGTGTTGGAGCCTAGTTCTACTTGGATGTAAGCCTCCAGTAGTCGCTTCGCATCGGTCGGGCTCGCAGATATACCATCGAGGATCGGATGCCGTTCTGGGTTCCATAGCAGTTGTGCGAGTGATATCAGAATCTCACGGCAACGATGTCCTATAGCCTGAAAATCTTCTTCGCTGGCTGCTCCATCCAATTGCTGTCGGCATTTCAAAAGACCACGATCAACCCGTGGCCAATCGGCGGGTTCACTCATGACCGGGTCTCTCACTGCAAAGTTAAGGCAAACCTTACGTTACTTTCGCGCCAATGCAATACTAACCTCCGGGTCCTAGGCCGTCAGCCTACTGACACACCAAACACTCCTCATAATTCGCCGCATTCACCAGCGTCTTCGCCACCACCATCAGCGGCAGTCCCGCTTCCGGCAACACCACCGGTTCGCCGCGTTCGCGCTGCACGATCTCGTCGGGGCGCACAGCCTTTTCGGAAACGTTATCGGCGCGCGCCAGCGACATGCTGCGGCAATAGTACAGGCTTTTCACACCGCGCTTCCACGCCAGCAGATGGATCTGGTGGAGGTCGCGCTTATGGACGTTGGCGGGCAAAAACAGATTCACCGACTGGCTTTGGCACACATACGGCGTGCGGTCGGCCGCGTGTTCCACCACCCATCGCTGATCCAGCTCGAACGCCGTCTTGAACACGGCTTTTTCCTGCTCGGTCAAAAAATCCAGATGCTGCACGCTGCCGGCGGTCACGGTGATCGACGACCAGATTTCTTCCCGATCCTGCCCCTTCTCCGCCAGCAGCTTCTGCAAATAGCGGTTGCGCACGGCAAAACTGCCCGACAGCGTCTTTTGCAAAAACACATTCGCCGCAATCGGCTCGATGCCCGGCGACGCATTGTTAGTGATGATCGAGATCGAGGCGGTCGGCGCAATCGCGATCTTGTTCGAGAACCGCTCGTGAATACCGTATTCCGCCGCGTCCGGGCACGGCCCGCGCTCGTCGGCCAGCAGGCGCGATGCCGAATCCGCCTGCGCGCGCACATGCTTGAAAATGCGCTTGTTCCACACTTTCGCAATCACGCTCTCGAACGGCACGTTTTGCGATTGCAGGAACGAGTGAAAACCCATCACGCCGAGGCCGACGGAGCGCTCGCGCATCGCCGCGTATTTCGCCCGCTCCATGCCCGGCGGCGCGCGGTCGATGAAATCCTGCAACACGTTGTCGAGGAAGCGCATCACGTCCTCGATGAACAGCGGGTGCTTCTCCCACTCGAACCAGTTCTCCAGGTTCAGCGACGACAGGCAGCAGACGGCGGTGCGCTGCTGGCCGTGATGGTCGATACCGGTCGGCAAGGTGATTTCCGAGCAGAGGTTGGAGGTTTTCACCTCCAGCCCCGCCAGCTTGTGGTGTTCCGGCCGCGCGTTGTTCACATGGTCTGAGAAGATCAGGTACGGCTCCCCGGTCTCGATCCGCGCCGTCAGGATGCGGACCCACAACGCGCGGGCGGAAATTTTGCGGACATGGGCACCGTCCTTCGGCGAGGTCAGCGACCAGTCCTCGCCCGATTCGACGGCGCGCATGAACGCGTCCGGCACCAGAATGCCGTGATGCAGGTTCAGCGCTTTCCGGTTCGGGTCGCCGCCGGTCGGCCTGCGGATTTCGACGAATTCTTCGATTTCCGGGTGCGAGACGGGCAGATAAACGGCCGCCGATCCGCGCCGCAGGCTGCCCTGGCTGATCGCGAGCGTCAGCGAATCCATGACGCGGATGAACGGGATCACACCGGAGGTTTTGCCGTTCTGCCCGACCTTTTCGCCGATGGAGCGCAGATTGCCCCAATAGCTGCCGATGCCGCCGCCCTTGGACGCGAGCCACACATTCTCGTTCCAGAGGCCGACGATGCCCTCCAGACTGTCGGACGCTTCGTTGAGGAAGCACGAAATTGGCAGGCCCCGGCTGGTGCCGCCGTTGGACAGGATCGGCGTGGCCGGCATGAACCACATCTTGCTGATGTAGTCGTACAGCCGCTGCGCGTGCGCCGCGTCATCGCCGTAGTAGCTGGCGACACGGGCGAACAGATCCTGGTACGATTCGCCCGGCAGCAGATACCGGTCGTCGAGCGTGGCGCGGCCGAATTCGGTGATCAGGGCGTCGCGCGAGCGATCCACCCGAACCTGGTGGCGGCCTTGCATCTGGACGGCATCGAGCACGACAGAATCCCCCGGAGTCACGAACAAGTACTGGTCTCCATTCCGTCTCAAAGGCTTGGCGGCGTCAATTGAAATTCCACTTGAGGTTCCACCATATATCGCGGTGTGTCCCTGCCGCACCCACAATATGAGCCTTCCGTGCCGGCGATACGACTAGAACAATATGGGAACGCTGCGGAAGAATCGAGTCGCGAAGGGCTCGTGCCGATTCGTGGGACTGTGGCGCGTAACCGACCTATCTTTAGAGTGTCCACGGTGGTGGAAAGCGCACAAGGATGCTATATCACAGCGATGATAGATCGATTCTACGTCCACAATTTTCGGTGCCTGGACAATTTCGACTTAGGCCTCGGAAAACACCCGTCCGTCCTTTTGCTGGGACGGAATGGCTCGGGCAAAACGACGGTCGGGCTTGCACTTAAAGTTTTGCAAAGCATCGCACGGGGAAGCAACCGTGTAGGTGACTTGGTGAAACCCAAAGATGTTGCACACGGACGGACGGGCGTTCCGACACGCTTCGAAATCGATGTTACTCTAGTGGGCCGCAAATACTCATATACGGTGGCATTCGAGTTTCCCACAGGATTTCGTGAGTTGCGTGTCCACGAGGAAAAACTGACGGTTGATGGAGAGGCGATTTTTGAACGCGAACTTGCTCAAGTAAGGCTTGCTCAAACAAGAGTTGCTTTAGATGCCGCTTTTCGAATCGATTGGCACTTGGTTGCTTTACCGATTGTCCAGGAGCAAAGTGAAGAAGATCCGCTATATATTTTTAAAAATTGGCTGGCCAACATTTTAATACTCAGGCCAGTCCCAAGTCTAGCTCGGGGGGATTCCGACCAGAACAATGCCCAAACTCGATCGCCCGATATGCAGGTAACGGATGTCGGTGCTTGGTTTTCTAGTATGGTTGCTGCTGCGCCTTTGACCTATTCGAAGATTAGCGAATATCTCGCGCACGTAATGCGGAATTTTAGTCAAATAAGAAACCCAATCGTTGGCAAGGATGCCAGAAGTTTGGTGTTTGATTTTCAGAAGGGGGACCAACGCATGACGCTACCCCTCGAAGAACTTTCTGACGGAGAGAGGTGTTTTGTTATATTTTCACTCACGATCGCAGCGAACGCAGTGCATGGCCCGATACTTTGCTTTTGGGACGAGCCAGACAATTTTCTTGCGCCGGACGAGGTCGGTCATTCGATTATGGCCCTTCGCAGGGCTTTCCAAAATAGTGGTCAGCTGATAGTAACATCCCATAATCCCGAGGCCATACGTCGATTTTCGGAAGCCAATACGCTATATTTATTTAGAAAGAGTCATTTGGAGCCAACCCTTGTCATATCTGTGGAAGAAATGCGCGCGAGTGGACAATATGATGGAGGCTTTATCGACGCTCTTGTTCGCGGCGATATCGAACCATGAGCTGCAATAAATACGAACCACATGTCTTTATTCTTCCGGAGGACGATGCCAACCGCCAGTTGGCCAATGGATTCGTCCTGGAGGTCCGATACAGCAGGCGAATACAGGTTTTACAGGAAGCAGGGGGGTGGCTGCATGTTTGCGAGACATTTCTCTCCGAACATGTGAAGGAAATGCAGAAATACATACATAGATATGTGGTGTTATTGCTAGATTTCGATAATCAAAATGATAGGCCCGATAAGGTCAAGGCCAAGATCCCACTAAATCTCGCGGATAGAGTTTTTTTGCTTGGTGTTCGGACGGAGCCGGAAGCGCTGAGGCGGGCGGGTTTGGGCTCGTTCGAAGATATTGGACGTTTGCTCGCAATGGAATGTCGCAACGGGGTTAGGAACGTTTGGGAACATGACCTCCTGCGGCAAAATGCCGGCGAACTGGCTCGATTAGAACAGACTGTTCGCGTCGTTCTCTTTTGATTTTTACCAAATTTTGCTACGGTAGGCTGCTGGAAAGGGAAGTGCCGATCGCCCTCCGGGACGAGGCCGCCACCGTCCGCGCCGCCGCACCTGACAGCGGAGGAAATCGGCGAGCGGCGACACAAAGTCGGGTTGCCGCCGACAAAATATCGCACCAAGATGGTGACGGCCTGAACTACTAGCTCGCGTAGGAGACGAACGGCAACGCGAACGTGTCGCGCGGGTTCGGGCCGCTCAGGATGATCGCCGCCGCGCTGCCGGAGTCGGGACCGGGCGGGGTTCCGAGTGGCGTCCCAGTCTTGCCGGACGTGGGCGGCAGGCAGGTTGCCAAAAACTGCGCCTCGGTGACGCCGGCCTTGTCGAGCGTCGGGCGCAGCGCCGCATAGGAGGCGCCGCAATCCGCCCGGGCCGCCGGTGCCAGCACCGCCATCGCGCAAAGGCA
The DNA here is from genome assembly GCA_903970625.1 of Solirubrobacterales bacterium 70-9. GTDB lineage: Bacteria > Pseudomonadota > Alphaproteobacteria > Acetobacterales > Acetobacteraceae > CAJCJG01. Next base: position 45,041 of record CAJCJG010000131.1, read on the forward strand.
GCAAGCCGTCGGGCGCATAAGCGCAGCGCCATGCGCCGTCGCAAGCCGCCCACGCAAAAGCCGGTAGCAGGAGGGACCAACCGGCTGCGGCCCAAATCATTTTTCTCTTGCCCAGATATCGTCAATCATACTAACTTGCACGAATGCAAACCGTCCCCCTCCTCCCGGAAAGGCGACTGACCGCCCCGATCGATCGGCTCCTCATCGCCATCGAGCGGCGGCG
>CAJCJG010000132.1 GCA_903970625.1 Solirubrobacterales bacterium 70-9
ATGCGACTTCGGTCAGTCGTATCGCGCGTGCGCTGCACCGGGACGGTGCTGGCACGGTGGCACTGGTGGGCCACAGCCTCGGCGGCCTGGTCGCCCGCGCCGCCGCCGCGCACGCCGCCGACGATGGCTGGCCGCTCGGCCGCATCGTGCTGATCGGCTCCCCCGCACGCGGGTCCGCCATCGCCGACGCGCTGAAGCATTTCCCGCCGTTCCGGATGATCCAGGGCGGCGTCGCCGTGACCCGGGCCGAGGCAGCCAAAGTGCCGGTGCCGGCAACCGACATCGCGATCATCGCCGGCGGCAATGGCGGGCGCGGCTACAACCCGTTTCTGACCGGCGACAACGACGGCGTGGTGACGGTCGCGGAAACCCGGCTGCCGGGGGCGGAGGCCGATTTCCTGCTGCTGCCGTTCGGCCACACGACATTGCCGCTGCGCCGCGCGACCGTCGCGGCGACGCTCAAATTCCTCGAAACCGGCCGTCTGGCCTGACGCACCCCAACCGGAAAGCCACTCCCATGGCCTCTTCGCTGTCGCTGCTGGCTTCCCGCCGCCTTGGCCCGCTGTGCCTGACGCAGGCATGCGGCGCGTTCAACGACAACCTTGCCAAGAACGCGATGGTGCTGCTGGCGATGTTCGCGGCCGGCAACAGCGGCACCGGCCTGTCCGCACTGGCCGGCGCGCTGTTCATCGCGCCCTATGCGTTCCTGTCGGCCACCGCCGGGCAACTGGCGGACAGGTTCGACAAGTCGCGTATGATTCGCATTATGAAGGCGGCCGAGGTCGCCCTGATGGCGGTCGCCGCCGTCGGCTTCCTGACCAACAGCATCCCGGTGTTGCTCGCCGTGCTGTTCGGCCTGGGCGTGCAGGCAACCATGTTCGGGCCGCTGAAATACGGCATTTTGCCAGATCACCTGCGCGACGCCGAGTTGATTGCCGGCAACGGGTTGGTCGAAGCCTCCACCTTCCTGGCCATCCTGGCCGGCACGGTCGCGGGCGGGGCATTGGCGCTGCTGGCGACCGGCCCCGCCATCGTTTCCGCCGCCGGGTTCGCGGTGGCGCTGGTCGGCCTTGTGGCCGCGTTCGGCATCCCGACGGCGCCCGCTGCCGACCCCACGCTCCGGATCGACTGGCGGTTCCTGCGGCAGACGTTTCTGACGACCCGGCAGGCGTCGAAAAACCGGCCGGTCTGGCTCTCGATCCTCGGCTTAAGCTGGTTCTGGGCCATCGGCGGCACGATTCTGACCGTGTTTCCGGCGCTGGCCCGCGACACGCTGGGGGCAGACGGGCATGTCGTGACGCTGATGCTGGCGATGTTCGCCGTCGGCGTGGGCATCGGCTCGATGCTGTGCGCCAAACTGCTGCACGGCGACGTCAGCGCCCGGCATGTGCCCTTCGCGGCGTTTGGGCTGACGATCTTCGTGTTCGATTTCGGCGCGACCACGCTGGGCGCCAGCGGGGCGCATCTGACGACCGTGACCGCCGTTTTGGCCTCGCCGACCGGGTGGCACATGCTGGCCGATCTGCTGCTGCTGGCGGTCTGCGGCGGCATTTATTCGGTGCCGCTGTACGCGATCATGCAGGAGAATTCCGAGCCGTCGCATCGGGCGCGGATGATCGCGGCCAACAACATCGTCAACGCAGTCTTCATGGTGGCCGGCGCGGTCATCGTGGGCGTGCTGGCGGCAGTCGATGTCTCCGCGCCGCGCCTGCTGGAGGGAGCGGCGGTCGCGAATTTCTTCGTCGCGATCTGGATCGTGCGGCTGCTGCCGCAAACTTTTTTCCGCTCGCTGTTCCAGTTCTATTTCCGCGTGTTCCACAAAGCGCGAATCGAGGGGCTGGAAAATCTGGCGCTGGCCGGCGACCGGTCCATCGTCATCATCAACCATCTTTCGTTCCTGGACGGCTGCTTCGTCGCCGCGTTCATGCCCGGCGACGTGCTGTTCGCCGTCGATACCGAGCAGGCGCGGCGCTTTTGGTTCCTGAAATATGTCATCGACATCATCCCGGTCGATCCGGCGAGCCCGATGGCAACCAAGAGCATGGTCAAGGCGGTGCGGCAGGGGCGCCGGCTGGCGATCTTCCCGGAGGGGCGGATCACGCTGACCGGCACGCTGATGAAGATCTACGACGGCCCGGGCATGATCGCCGACAAGGCGGACGCATCCATCATTCCGGTGAAGATCGACGGACTGCAATTCCACAAAACGTCAAGGATGCAAGGCAAACTGCCGCTCCAGTGGTTCCCGCGCGTGAGTCTGTCCGTGCTGCCGCCGCGCCGGGTCGATTTGCCGGACGCGCTGATCGGACGGCCCCGTCGCGAGGCGCTCGGGCGCCTGGTGCGCGACACGATGGTCGATGCCGCCTTCCGGCCGGAGCGGGCCGGGCGCAACCTGTTTGCCGCGTTGCTCGACGCGCGCGACCTGTATGACCGTGGTTTGCCGGTGGTGGCCGACATCGTGCCGAACGACCGGGGCGGTACGACAACGACGGAACTGACGTACGACCGGCTGATCCTGGCCAGCGTCGTGCTGGGCCGCAAGCTGGCGGGGTTCACGCAGGCCGGCGAGCATGTCGGCGTGATGCTGCCCAACGCGGTGGGCACCGTCGCCACGTTCTTCGCCTTGCAGTCGCAGGGCCGGGTGCCGGCAGTGATCAATTTTACCAGTGGCGCCGACAGCGTGCTGGCTTGCTGCCACGCCGCTCAGATCGGGACGATTTTAACGTCCCGCCGCGCTGTCCAGCGGGGCAAGCTGGATGCGCTGGTGGCGGCCGTCGGCGAAAAGGTGCGGTTCATCTACCTTGAGGAAGTGCGGGCCTCCATCGGCCTGTTCGACAAGCTGGCCGGCAAGCTTGCGGCACGGCGGGCCGCGCGTCTGCCCGGCGCGCGCGTGGCGGCCGACAGCCCGGCGCTGGTGCTGTTCACCTCCGGGTCGGAAGGGGCGCCGAAGGGCGTCGTTCACAGCCATCGCGCGCTGTTGGCCAACTGCGCACAGGTCGCAACCGTCGTCGATTTCAACCCAGCCGACCGCGTGTTCAACGCGCTGCCGATGTTCCACTCGTTCGGCATGACCGGCGGCACGCTGCTACCGCTGATGTACGGCGTGCGCACGTTCCTGTATCCGTCGCCGCTGCATTACCGGATCGTGCCGGAGATGGTGTACGCGGAGCAGTCAACCATCATGTTCGGCACCGACAGTTTCTTGAGCGGCTACGCGCGGCGGGGCCACGCGGTCGATTTCCAGTCGCTCCGCTACATCTTTGCCGGCGCCGAACGAGTCCGGCCGGAAACGCGGGCCGCCTACATGACGCATTTCAAGAAGCCGCTGTTCGAAGGATACGGGACGACGGAGACGGCGCCGGTGCTGGCGCTGAACACCTGGGCCAACTCGCGACCGGGCACCGTCGGGCGCCTGCTGCCGGGGATCGAGGCGCGGCTGGAGCCGGTGGCGGGCATCGCGGACGGCGGGCGGCTGCTGGTGCGCGGGCCGAACGTGATGCTCGGCTACCTGAAGCCGGACGCGCCGGGCGTGCTGCAACCGCCGCCGAGCGGATGGTACGACACCGGCGACATCGTGGCCATCGACGCGGCCGGGTTCCTGACGATCAAAGGCCGCGCCAAGCGGTTTGCGAAAATCGCGGGCGAGATGGTGTCGCTGTCGGCTGCCGAAACGCTCGCCAATGCCGTTTGGCCAGAGGCGGCCAATGCCGTTGTGGCGGTGGCGGACGCGCGCAAGGGCGAACGGCTGTTGCTGCTGACGACGCAGCCGGACGCCAACGCCCGCCCGCTGCTGGCCGCCGCACGGGAGCGCGGGATCGCGGAAATCATGGTGCCGCGCGAGGTGATGGTGCTGGACCGGCTGCCGCTGCTCGGCACCGGCAAGACCGACTATCCGGCGTTGCAGAAACTTGCGGAGGCGCGCGCCGTGCCGGTGGAGGCGGCGGCGGAATGAGTGACGCTACCCCACAAATTCGCGTGGAATGAAGTAGAAGCAGTTCACATACGGGTCCGAATACTCGTGGCTCGCCGGCGATGGGCTGGCGCGCTGCATGGTCGCGCGGTCGAACGCCGCGAACGGATGCATTTGGCCGCCGGCCATGAACAGACAGGCATAGCCAAGTGCGTCCATGAAAGCTGGGACGGCGTAGGTGCAGCCGGCCCGGTGGCGCTCCTCCAGCTCCACCGAGACGATGGGGCGCTGCACGCTCAGGAGAGTTTTGGCACCGCGCAGCACCTCGTATTCCGCGCCCTCGGCATCGAGTTTAATAGAGCGAACGTTGTGCAGGCCAAGCGAATCCAGGGTCGCGACCGGCACCGCGATCTCCTCGACGCCAACGATTTCCGGGTGGTTTTGGCGCAGGGCGGAAAAATCCTTGGCGATGGAGCCCCATTCCCAGATGCGGTCGCCGCCCGCCAGCACCGGCACCGCGAGCGTGAGCGTACCGGGCTTGTCGGACAACGCGGTTTCGATGGTTTTGACAGCGACGCCGGCGGTTTGCGCCCGTTGGCGCAAGGTAGCCATCGCCTGCGGCTGCGGCTCGATGGCGACCAGATCGAGGCCGGGGAGGTCGGCAAGGGCGAGGGTGAAGTCGCCGCTGTGGGCGCCGATATCGACAAACGTGCCGGGCCGCGCGAGGCGCCGATGGACCAGGAGTTCCTGGTTCAGCGCGGTGGTGGCGTGGGTGGTCATTGCCGCAAGGTGGCATAATCTCGTGGGTCTGCCTATCTTGGGCGAAGCCAATTCACGATACGACCAGGGAGTTGAAGATGGAAGTCGGAGAGGCCATCACGGTTGCGAAGAACTACGTCAAGAAAATTTTCGACGAAGATGGCATAAAAAACCTTGGTCTAGAGGAAGTCCAGTTCGATGACAGTTCGAACACCTGGCGTATTACCATTGGGTTTTCGCGCCCTTGGGACAATGTTCCTTCCTTGCCTGCGGGGCTCGACGTCGCATTCGGACCTCCGCCTCTGAGTCGGTCGTATAAAATGGTACGGCTGTCGGATGCGGATGGCAGGGTGTTGTCGGTCACATCGCGCGACGTATCGTTGCCAACCTTGTGAGGATCGTTCTCGACGCCCAGCTTTTGGTATTACTTGTCGTCGGGGCTGCATCGACCGCCTACATTGGTCGGCACAAGCGGCTGCGTGCCTACACCACTGGCGACTATCTTCTGCTCTGCAAACGGCTGGCGCCCCCGGCCGAGATAGTCGTTACGCCGAACGTGCTCACCGAGGTCTCGAATATCGCCGGGCAAATCGCCGAACCTGCGCGCGGCAAGGTTATGGCGGCACTCGCCGGCATGATCGCTGCGACAAGCGAACGCTCTGTCCGAAGCGCAGACGTGACAGGTCGGCCGGAATTCCGCCGCCTCGGCCTCACGGACTCGGTTCTGCTTACCACCTCGAGCGACAGCGAACTGTTGCTGACAGCGGACTTAGATCTTTATTTGGCCGCCAGCTACAGCGGCATCAGGGTGGAAAACTTCAATTTTACCCGAGGCGCATAGTCTATTTTATCGCCTACCCCACCCGCTTCCCCACCGCCGCCGCGAAATCCTCCGTGGACGCGGTGCCGCCCATGTCGCGGGTGCGGGCGCCGTCCACTTTGATCGCGGCGTCGATGGCGGCGCGCAGTTTTTGCGCCAGATCGACACGGCCGACATGCTCCAGCATCAGCCCCGCTGCCAGCATCACCGCCACAGGGTTCGCGATGCCCTTGCCCGCGATGTCCGGCGCCGAGCCATGCACCGCCTCGAAAATCGCCGCGTCCGTGCCGATGTTCGCACCCGGCGCAAAGCCCAAACCGCCGACGAGACCGGCCATTTCGTCCGACAGGATGTCGCCGAACAGGTTCGTGGTCACGATCACGTCGAACTGCCACGGGTTCAGCACCAGTTGCATCGCGCAGGCATCGACGATGCGGTCGTCGGACGCCACGCGGCCCTCGTATTCCGCCGCCACCTGCTGCGCCGTCTCCAGGAAAATGCCGGTCAGTGCCTTCAGCACATTGGCCTTATGGACGATCGTGACCTTCTTGCGACCGTTGCGAGCCGCATAATCGAACGCATATTCCGAAATGCGCCGCGACCCCGCACGGGTGTTGACGCCGGACGAAATCGCCACGGCGTGCGCGTCCCCGCCAATCGGGATGTAATGTTCGAACGCGACGTACAGGCCCTCAAGATTTTCGCGCACCAGCACGATGTCGATGTTGTCGTAGCGGCCATCGGGCGCGATGGAGCGGACCGGACGCACATTGGCATACAGCCCGAACGTCTCGCGCAGCCGCACGTTCACCGAGCGGAAGCCGCCGCCGACCGGAGTCGTCAGCGGCCCCTTCAGGGCCAGCTTGGTGCGGCGGATGCTGGCGAGCGTCGCCTCCGGCAGCGGGTCGCCGCCCGCCGTGATGCCGGCCATGCCCCCCTGCTGCACGTCCCACACGAACGGTGCCCCCAGCAACGTCAACACCTTGGTGGTCGCCGCCATGATTTCCGGGCCGATCCCGTCGCCTGGGATCAGGGTTGCCTCGATCGGACTGCCTTGCGTCATCGCCGCCTCTCCGCACCTGCCACTTGCCTGATAACCCGCACCTGCCTGCGGTGCCAGCGGTTTTGCCGCAGCGCAACATCCGGTCGCTGTAGATAAATCCGCCGGTCTGCCCTATCTGAGCGCCATGACCGACACGCCGCTCGACCACATCCGCAACTTTGCCATCATCGCCCATATCGACCACGGGAAATCCACCCTGGCCGACCGGCTGATCCAGGCCACCGGCGGGCTGTCCGCCCGCGAGATGACCGAACAGGTCCTTGATTCCATGGAACTGGAAAAGGAACGCGGCATCACGATCAAGGCGCAAACCGTGCGCCTGACTTACCAGGCGAAGAACGGACAAACCTACGTTCTGAACCTGATGGACACGCCGGGGCACGTCGATTTTGCCTACGAAGTGTCGCGCAGTCTGGCGGCGTGCGAGGGATCGTTGCTGGTCGTCGATGCGTCGCAGGGCGTGGAGGCGCAAACGCTGGCGAACGTCTATCAGGCCATCGAGGCGAACCATGAGATCGTTCCCGTACTGAACAAGATCGACCTGCCGGCCGCCGAACCCGACCGGGTGAAGCAGCAGATCGAAGATGTGATCGGCCTCGATGCGTCCGATGCGGTGATGATCAGCGCCAAGACGGGGCTGAATATCGAAGGCGTGTTGGAAGCATTGGTGCATCGTCTGCCGCCGCCGAAGGGCGACGCCAAGGCACCGCTGACCGCTTTGTTGGTGGATAGCTGGTACGACCAATATCTGGGCGTGGTGATCCTGGTCCGCGTCAAGGACGGGCGGCTCAAGCGCGGTCAGCGTATTCGCATGATGGCGAAGGGCTCCGTCCACACTGTCGATCAGGTCGGCGTGTTCACCCCCCGCATGATCCCGACCGACGACCTTGGGCCGGGCGAAATGGGCTATATCACGGCCGCGATCAAGACCGTCGCGGACTGCAATGTCGGCGACACGATTACCGACGACCGGGTGCCGGCGACGCAAGCATTGCCGGGGTTCAAGCCCTCGATTCCCGTCGTCTGGTGCGGACTTTACCCGGTCGATGCCGACGATTTCGAAAAATTGCGTGAAAGCCTGGGCAAATTGCGACTGAACGACGCCTCGTTCCACTACGAGGCGGAGACCTCGGCCGCGCTTGGCTTCGGCTTCCGCTGCGGATTTCTCGGTTTGCTGCATTTGGAAATCATTCAGGAGCGCCTGTCTCGCGAATTCGATCTCGACCTGATCGCAACCGCCCCCTCAGTCGTCTATCGCGTTCATCGCACCAACGGCACCAGCGAGGAACTGCACAACCCGGCCGACATGCCGGACCCGAGCGTCATCGACCACATTGAAGAACCGTGGATCAAAGCCACGATCATGGTGCCGGACGATTATCTCGGCGCGGTCTTGACACTGTGCAACGACCGGCGTGGACAGCAGGCTGACCTGACCTATGTGGGCAATCGGGCAATGGCCGTGTATCGACTGCCGTTGAATGAAGTCGTGTTCGATTTCTACGACCGCTTGAAATCGGTTTCGCGCGGCTATGCCAGCTTCGACTACCAGATGGACGGGTACGCCGATAGCGAACTCGTGCGCATTTCGATCCTGGTCAACGGCGACCCGGTGGACGCGCTGTCGTTCATTGCCCACCGATCGGCGGCGGAAGCTCGCGGCCGCTCGATCTGCGCCAAACTGAAGGATTTGATCCCGAAGCAGCTTTTCAAAATCGCCATCCAGGCCGCCATCGGCAGCCGGGTCATTGCCCGAGAAACGATTTCCGCCCTCAGCAAGGACGTGACCGCCAAATGCTACGGCGGCGACATCAGCCGCAAACGCAAATTGTTGGAGAAGCAGAAAGAGGGCAAAAAGCGGATGCGGCAGTTCGGCAAGGTCGAAATTCCGCAGAGCGCGTTTCTGGCGGCCCTCAAGATGGACGCATGAGGTCTGAACTGCCGGTTTTCTCCGGTCGGCCCAGACGATTACCGGATCATTCGCGAGGCGGCGGGATGGGCGAAGCCGTTGGTGGAATGAGGTTTGACCTTCCCCCCTCCCCGCTCGCATGCTCGTCCGACCATAGGGGACGGGAACGACAATGCCGCAGCAATTGCGCGTCTATCAATCGCTCTGGGCGATGGAGAGAAGGCGGCCGGACAAGCAGGAATGGTCGCAGCCGGAACAACTGACGATGATTCGCGACGCCGGGTACGACGGGGTCGGGATGCGGTTCCTGGAAGCCGACTATGTCAGCGAGATCACGACATTCCTGCGCGACAACGGGATGACATGGCAGGCGCAATGCTACCCGAAATCCATCGACGATCTGGCGCCGGTGCTCGATCTGGTGGCGAAATACGGGGCCGATCACGTCAACCTGCAACCGGACGTGCGGCCGCTGCGGCTGGAGGAGTGCATTCCGTACGTGGAAGGCTGGCGGCGGCTGGCGCGGGAGGCGGGGGTGGCGGTGAATATCGAGACGCACCGCGACCGGATGACAACCGACCTGTTCTTCACGCTGCAATTGCTCGACTGCTTCCCCGATTTGCGGCTGACCGCCGACGTGTCGCATTTCGTGGTGGGGCGCGAGTTCGCCTTCCCGCTGCCGCCGGAAGCGCACCAGCAGATCCATCGCGTTCTGGACAATAGCTGGGCGATCCATGGGCGGGTGGCGAGCCGCGAGCAGGTGCAAATTCAGCTATCGTTTCCGCATTTGAAACACTGGGTCGATCTGTTCATGGGGTGGTGGGAGTACGCCATACGCTCCTGGCGCAAGCGCGCGGCGGACAACGCCGTGCTGACGTTCCTGTGCGAACTGGGGCCGCCGGAATACGCGATCACCGGGGCGGACGGCTACGAACTGTCCGACCGGTGGGAGGAGGCGCTGTGGATGAAGGACCAGATCCGTGCGATCTGGGCGAAGATCGAGGCGGAGGAGTAGCTACGCCAGCCGCGCCATCGCCGCCGCGAACCGCGCCGCCAGCGCCGGGCGGTCGCGGTGGCGGCCGTTTTCCACCCGCTTGACACCGCGCGCCCAAACGCCGTCCACCAGCGCGTTGCCAGCGGAGAACACCCAGGCGTCGAGCAGCCGGTCGTCGGACAAATGGGCGTAGAGCGGATTGTTGCTGTCCAGCGTGACCAGATCGGCGGGGGCGCCGACGCGCAACCCGCCCTGCCCGCCCAGCGCCTGCGCGCCGCCGGCGACGGCCGAGTCGAGCAAAGAACGGCCAGTGGAGCCGCCGGACTCGGCGACCACGTTGCGCTCGCGGTGGGACAGGCGCTGCGCGTATTCCAGTTGCCGCAGCTCGGCGGCGACGCCGATTTGCACGTTGGAATCCGAGCCGACGCCGAAGGCGCCGCCGGCATTGCGGAACAGCCGCGCGGGGAAAATGCCGTCTCCGAGATTGCCCTCCGTGATCGGGCACAGGCCTGCGACGGCGCCGGTGCGGGCGAGGCCGATGGTTTCGTCCGGCGTCATGTGCGTGGCATGGATCAGGCACCAGTTGGCCCCGACCGGAAAGCGTCGCAGCAGCCATGTGACCGGGCGTTCGCCGCACCATGCCAGCGAGTCGTCGATCTCGCGGACCTGTTCGGCGATGTGCATGTGGATCGGCGCATCGCCGGCAAGCGCGATCAGGTCGGAGAGTTCGGCTTCGGTGGCGGCACGCAGACTGTGCGGGGCGAGCCCGACGCGGGCACCGGGCAGGAAGGACACGGACAGGCGCGACGAATCCAGCAGGCGGGCGAAGCGGGGAATATCGTTGAGGAAGCGTCGCTGGCCGGCACTGGGCGCGGCACCGCCGAAATTGCCGTGGGCGTAGAACACCGGCAGCAAGGTCAGGCCGATCCCGCTGGTGGCGGCGGCCGCGACGATACGGTCTGCCAACTCGGCGATGTTGTGGTACGGCGTGCCGTCCGGCGCGTGGTGCAGATAGTGGAATTCGCCGACGCTGGTGAAGCCGGCTTCGAGCATTTCGGCATACAGGAGTGCCGCGACGGCTTCGGTTTCGGCCGGACCCATGGCGAGTGCGAAGCGGTACATGGTTTCGCGCCATGTCCAAAAAGTATCCGTGGACGGGCCGCGCTGCTCGGCCAGGCCGGCCATGGCGCGCTGGAAGGCGTGGCTGTGGACGTTGGCCATACCGGGGACGCCGACGGCCTCGCGTGCATCGCCGTCCTGCGGCGGCTGGCCGGTTGCGACCGAGGCGATCAGGCCCTCGGAAAAATCCAGGCGCACGTCGCTCGCCCATCCCTCCGGTAGCAGCGCCCGCCGCAGATGCACCCCCATGTCGCCCGGCCCCCGCTTGCGTGCCCACTGATATGTCTATACTTTTTGGTACGTATGGGAAGCCCGGAGGGCCAAGATGAGCCTCGATTCCCCGCACTATCGGCTGTGGCGCAACGCGCGGCTCGCGACGCTTGCGCCAGAATCGCCGGGTCTCGGCGTGGTCGAGCAAGGGGCAGTTGCGTGCGAAGGCGAGCGGATCGTGTTCGCGGGCGCGGAGGCGGATGTGCCGGCCGAAGTGTCCGCCGCAGCCGACATCGTCGATTGCGGCGGACGTTGGATCACGCCGGGACTGGTCGATTGCCACACCCATCTGGTGTACGCGGGCGACCGGGCAACCGAGTTCGAGCAGCGGCTGGCGGGCGCGAGTTACGAGGAGATTGCGCGGACCGGCGGCGGCATCGCGGCGACCGTGCGCGCCGTGCGGGCCGCCGACGACGACACGCTCTACGCCGAAAGCCTGCCGCGACTGCACGCGATGATGGCCGAGGGGGTTACGACCGTCGAGATCAAGTCCGGCTACGGTCTGGATCTGGACAACGAGCGCAAGCAGTTGCGCGTGGCGCGGCGACTGGGCGTGGAAAATCCCGTCAATGTGGTCACGACGTTTCTCGGCGCGCACGCCTGGCCGCCGGAAGTGGCGCCGGCCGCGCGGGGGCAGCATCTGCTCCATATCCGAGAGGACATGCTGCCGGCGATCGCGCGCGAGGGGCTGGCCGATGCGTTCGATGCATTCTGCGAGACCATCGCGTTTTCCGACGAGTCCGTCGCGCAATTGTTCGTCGCCGCCAAGCGGCTGGGCTTGCCGGTGAAGCTGCACGCAGACCAGCTTTCCAATCAGCGCGGGGCGGCGCTCGCGGCCCGGTTCGATGCGCTGTCCGCCGATCATCTGGAATTCGCCGAGGCGGAGGGCGTGATTGCGATGGCACGGGCGGGAACGGTGGCGGTGCTGCTGCCGGGCGCGTTCTATTTCCTGCGCGAGTTGAAGGTCCCGCCGGTTCTGATGCTGCGGCAGGCGGGCGTGAAACTCGCCGTGGCCACCGACTGCAATCCCGGCACGTCGCCGATGACATCGCTGTTGTTGGCGATGAACATGGCGGCGACCTTTTTCCGGTTGACGGTGCCGGAATGCATCGCGGGAGTGACGCGGGAGGCGGCGCGCGCCCTTGGCAAGCAGGATGAGGTGGGGACGTTGGAGGCGGGCAAACGCTGCGACCTCGCGATCTGGGACATCGAGCAACCGGCCGACCTGGTCTATCGGATCGGCGGCAATCCGCTGTACCGGCGCGTCTGGAACGGCCAGTGATTTTGCTCCGGCCGGGTGCGGTCGCGCTCACCGAGTGGCGCGCGATCTATCGCGGCGCGGCAGCGGCGTTGGACCCGGCGTGCCGCGAGGCGGTGATGGCGGGGGCGGCGGCCGTGGAGCGGATCGTCGCGCGCGGGGTGCCGGTGTACGGCATCAACACGGGGTTCGGCAAACTGGCGAGCGTGCGGATCGCGGCCACCGATCTGGCGACCTTGCAGCGCAATCTGGTGCTGTCGCACGCGGCCGGTTTGGGCGAGCCGATGCCGGTTCCGGTGGCGCGGCTGATGTTGGCGCTGAAGGCCGCGTCGCTGGCGCAAGGAGCGTCGGGAGTCCGGCTGGCCACGCTCGATTTTTTGGAAGCCATGCTGGCGCGCGACGTGATTCCGGTGGTGCCGGCGCAGGGGTCGGTGGGCGCCTCCGGCGATCTTTCTCCCCTCGCGCACATGGCGGCGGCGATGCTGGGCGTCGGGGACGTATTTACGGCGGCCGGCCGCGTGCCGGCGGCGGAAGGGCTCGCGGCGGCGGGACTTTCGCCGGTCGTGCTCGGACCGAAGGAAGGGCTGGCACTGCTGAACGGCACGCAGTTTTCTTCCGCGATGGCATTGGCCGGCTTGTTCGAGGCGGAAACGGTGTTTCAGGCGGCATTGGTGACGGGGGCGCTGGCGACGGATGCGGCGCGCGGCTCCGACACCCCGTTCGACGCGCGTATCCACGCTCTGCGCCGGCATCGCGGCCAGATCGAGACCGCCGCCGCATTGCGCGCGCTGATGGCGGGCAGCGCGATCCGGGCGTCGCATGTCATCGGCGACGAGCGGGTGCAGGACCCGTATTGCGTGCGCTGCCAGCCGCAGGTGATGGGTGCCGCGCTGGATATTCTGCGGCAGGCGGCTACGACGTTGGCAACCGAGGCGAACGGGGTTTCGGACAATCCGCTGATTTTCGCCGACACCGATGAGGCGCTGTCGGGCGGAAATTTCCATGCCGAGCCGGTGGCGTTCGCCGCCGACATCATCGCGCTGGCGCTGTGCGAGATCGGCGCGTTGGCGGAGCGGCGGATTGCGATGCTGGTGGATTCTTCGTTGTCCGGATTGCCGGCGTTCCTGACGCCGCGACCGGGATTGAATTCGGGCTTCATGCTGCCGCAGGTGACGGCCGCAGCGCTGGTGGCGGAGAACAAGCAGCGCGCGCATCCGGCGAGCGTGGACAGCATTCCCACCTGCGCCAATCAGGAAGATCACGTCTCCATGGCCGCGCACGGCGCGGCCCGGCTGCTGCCGATGGCGGCGAATGCCGCGGGCGTGATCGGGATCGAACTGCTCGCGGCGGCGCAGGGCTGCGACTTTCATGCGCCGCTGGTGTCGTCGGCGGCGCTGGAGGGTGCGCGCGCGGTGCTGCGGGCACAGGTGCCGCATCTGGATGACGACCGGTACATCCACCCCGATCTGGCGGCGGCGAGCGCGCTGGTGCGGGCGGGTGCGGTGGCTGCGTCGGTGGGGGTGCCGTTGCCGGGGCTTGGCTAGGGCTTGCGCCGCCACAGGGTCGATACGCCCGTCGGCGCATACGCCTCGGCCACATAGGCGGCGAGGCTCGGCACGGCCCGCACATCGTCGTCGAAGTCGATGATTTCGGGGCGATTGCGGCCGGCGCGCCAATCGTCGATCAAGTGCTCGAACGCCGCCGGCGGGACGAAATAGCGGATTTCGTTGTGCAGCACCGCGTAGAAGAACGCGGGCCGGCGGAATGCCACGCCCGGCGACCATCCTGCCAAAACGGTCGACTCCGGCGGAGTCTGCGTCGTCAAGTAGCGCACCTTGTCGAGAGCGACCGCATCCGGCCGGGCGAAGGCGGCGGCGAGGTGACAGGCCGCATAAACCATGCAGACCAAAATGGCGGCCGGGGGGACAAACCGTCGGGCGGGCCAGCGCGATGCGGCCTGGTCGAGCAGTCGAATCGCCATCCAGCCGCCGACGATCGCCGCATATGGCAGCATCAGCAGGATATATTGTTGCTGGGCAATCGGCATCACCAGCAAGCCGACAAGCAGCGACACGAGGGGTCGCACGACCACGCCATACGGGTCCATCCGGTCGTCTTTCGCCCACAATCGGTTGATCGTGCGCAGGCCGGCGACGAACAGGGCACAGAACAGCGTGTCGAAAAGCAGCGTTTTGACGACGACTTTCAGACCGATTTGGTAGTTGCGCGGCCACATCGCATCGCCAAGGAAATTGCTGGCGACGAATTGCAGAAGAATTCCCTTGTCCAGCACATAGTACAGCACGGGCAGACTGCCGACGATCCCGCCTGCGATCAGCATCAGGGCCGGCGGCCAGAGCGAACCGCCGGCTTTTTTGATGCGGGTGCCGATATGCACGCCCAGGCCCGGCAGCACGAACAACGCCTTTTGCGTCGCCATCACGGCCACGGCACAGCAGATGCCGCTTAGCAGCAGCCAATACCGGGACTGTCGCGACGGCCTCTCGGTCGCAATCGCCGCGCACAGACTGGCCGCCAGGATCGCCAGCACCCCGATCTGGTCGGGCCGTATCTCGATGGCCTTGGTGAGGAAAATACTGTTGCTGGCCAGCAGCATGACCGCCGCGCCGCCAACGCGGTGGCCCCCCAGGCGGCGCCCCAGCAAGTAGGTCAGATACAGGGCCGCACCGCTCAGGCCAACGGCGATCCAGCGGAGCAGAATGATCGACTGCACCGGGGAAACGGAGAAATACCGCGTC
Organism: Solirubrobacterales bacterium 70-9; assembly: GCA_903970625.1. GTDB lineage: Bacteria > Pseudomonadota > Alphaproteobacteria > Acetobacterales > Acetobacteraceae > CAJCJG01. The sequence continues at coordinate 14,862 of CAJCJG010000132.1, forward strand.
GTTTCGAGCAGGCCGGATGCGAGGAGATGGTAGAGCGGCGTGTGATGCTCGAAAAAATCCCGGTATGGCGCCACCCCTTTCGAAATGAGCCATGCCATTTCGAGATGCTGGAACTCGTCGGGGTCGAAGTAACGTGTCGTGGTCAGCAGGACCAGACACAGGATGATGGCGCCAATGTACAACGCGAACAGGACATGTGGCAAAGCCCATCGTTCGGTTTTGGCGGGTTCGATGCTCCCGACGGTGCCTTCAGCAAACTTGGACACACGTCATCTCCGGTGGCGCGGCAAAACATCGGCGGCGGGCATTTCGATTGGAAAATTATTGAACGGAGCTGAGCCCGTCAAGGGGCAGGGTGCGGCGAGGACCTGAGTCTCGGGAGTGGGCCAGCCCGCCGCCTAGCCGCGTTTCGCGGTAATCTTGATCTTGACGATCAGTTTCACCATGGTCTTCGGCAGGAGGCCGCGATGCTTGCTCATCGTGTTCTCCTCCGACATGCGGCGGGCAGGGACGTCTGCCCGCCGTTTTGGTTTGTAGCCGAATTTATGGCGCTGTCATCCGAGGTGCCGGTGGCACATTCCATCGTCGTCAAAGCGGTGGTGCGCGGGGCGATTGTTCGTATGATCGGCCAGACCTGGCGCTCGGAGATCCCCCATGACCACCCGGCTCGACAACGCCCGAATCATTCGCGCCCCGCGCGGCGCGGAGAAGAGCTGCAAATCGTGGCAGACCGAGGCGGCGTTGCGGATGTTGATGAACAACCTCGATCCGGACGTCGCTGAACGGCCGCAGGAACTGGTGGTTTATGGCGGCATCGGGCGCGCGGCGCGCAGTTGGGAGGCGTTCGACAACATCGTCGCGGCGCTGCGGACGCTCGGCGACGACGAGACTCTGTTGGTGCAGTCGGGCAAGCCGGTCGGTGTGTTTCGTACGCACGCCGATGCGCCGCGCGTGCTGATCGCCAATTCCAACCTCGTCCCGCACTGGGCAACGTGGGAGAAGTTCCACGAACTCGATCGTGCCGGGCTGATGATGTACGGGCAGATGACCGCCGGCTCCTGGATCTATATCGGCAGCCAGGGGATCGTGCAGGGCACTTACGAGACATTCTGCGAGGCCGGGCGACGGCATTATGGCGGCAGCCTGAAGGGCCGCTGGGTGCTGACCGGCGGCCTCGGCGGCATGGGCGGCGCACAGCCGTTGGCGGCAACGATGGCGGGCGCTTGCATGTTGGCCGTGGAATGCGCGCCGAGCCGGATCGAGATGCGGCTGCGCACCGGGTATCTGGACCGGCACACGGCCGACCTCGACGAAGCCCTGCGCTGGATCAAGGACGCTTGCACGGCCGGCGACGCGATTTCCGTGGGCCTGCTGGGCAACGCGGCCGATGTGTTTCCGGAACTGGTGCGGCGGGGGGAGCGGCCGGACATCGTGACCGATCAGACATCGGCGCACGATCCGCTGAACGGGTATCTGCCGGCGGGATGGACGCTGGCGGAGTGGGAGAGCAAGCGGGAGACCGATCCGAAAGCCGTGGAGGCGGCGGCGCGGCGGTCGATGCGGGTGCATGTGCAGGCGATGCTGGACTTTCACCGCGCCGGCGTGCCGACCGTCGATTACGGCAACAATATCCGGCAGGTCGCGCGGGACGAAGGTTTGACGGATGCGTTCGCGTTTCCCGGGTTCGTGCCGGCCTATATCCGGCCGCTGTTCTGTCGCGGCATCGGGCCGTTCAGGTGGGCGGCGCTGTCCGGCGATCCGGACGATATTTTTGCGACGGACGCGCGCGTGAAGGAGCTGATCCCGGACGACCCGCATCTGCACCAGTGGCTGGACATGGCGCGCGAGCGGATTCACTTCCAAGGGCTGCCGGCGCGGATTTGCTGGGTCGGGCTGGGCCAGAGGCATCGGCTTGGATTGGCGTTCAACGAGATGGTGGCGTCAGGCGCGGTGAAGGGGCCGATCGTCATTGGCCGCGATCATCTGGACAGCGGCTCGGTGGCCAGCCCGAACCGGGAGACGGAGGCGATGCGCGACGGGTCGGATGCCGTCTCCGACTGGCCGCTGCTGAACGCGCTGCTGAACACCGCGAGCGGGGCGACGTGGGTGTCCTTGCACCACGGCGGCGGCGTGGGGATCGGGTTTTCGCAGCATGCGGGCATGGTGATCGTGGCGGACGGCACGCCGGAAGCGGCGCGGCGGCTGGAGCGGGTGCTGTGGAACGACCCGGCAACGGGCGTGATGCGGCACGCGGACGCAGGCTATCCGGAGGCGCTGGATTGCGCGCGGGAGAACGGGCTGAACCTGCCGGGGATTCTCGGTTAGCGCCCCGGCACGCGGCCGTTGACCGGCAACACCGCCGCCGCTAAGCCCGCCGGCTCGCGGCAGAAGGGGAGACGCTCGATGGCACTGGATGCGACCGGGACAGACTCGAAGGACGAGAATGCGCAGTGGGGCAACATCGCAGCGGACCGTCTGCGCAGCATCGTCGAACGCATCGAGCG
>CAJCJG010000133.1 GCA_903970625.1 Solirubrobacterales bacterium 70-9
AACTGCGCGCCCGCCTCTCCGCCCTGCGCCCGAAGCCCTGGGGCATCGACCGCGCCGACGCCGCCGCCGCGCTGCGCGACTGGGCGGGCAAGGGCAGCACGGTTTACGTGGCCGACGGCCTGACCGACGGCCCCGGCTACGCTGCCTTCGCCGCCGCGCTGTCGGCCGTCGGCCCTGCGCTGGACATGCGCGACCCGGTGCCCACCGCGCGCCTGCTGCTGCCGCCGGGCAACGAAGCCGACCAACTCACCATCCGCGTGGCGCAAGTGCCGCGCGAGACCGACACGCTCGCCGCCGTGCTGGCCCAATCCGGCGACGGCCGCACCCTCGCCCGCCTGCCCATCGCCTTCGCCACAGGCGCAGCCATCGGCGAGGCAGCTTTGAAACTGCCGCTGGAACTGCGCAACCGTCTCGCGGGCCTGGTGCTGGAGGGTCAATCCTCCGCCGGCTCCGTGGTGCTGCTGGACGAACGCTGGCGCCGCCGGCCGGTCGGCGTGCTGGCCGGCGATGCCGCAACCGCCGAAACCCCACTGGTGGGACAAGCCTTCTTCCTGCGCCGCGCGCTGGACCCTTACACCGAGGTCCGCGTCGGCGATCTGGACACGCTGCTGTCCCGCGACCTGTCCGTGTTGGTCCTTGCCGACCACGTCGTCGCCGACGGGCCGGAGCACGACCGGCTTGGCGCGTGGATCGAGCATGGCGGCCTGCTGATCCGCTTCGCCGGCCCCGAGACGGCCGAACATCCCGATTCGCTGCTGCCGATCAAGCTGCTGGCCGGCGACCGCCAACTCGGCGGCGCCCTGTCCTGGACGCAGCCGGCGGCCCTCGCGCCGTTCCCTGCCGGCTCGCCGTTCGCGGACCTTCCGGAGCCGGCGGAAGTGCGGGTCAGGCGGCAGGTGCTGGCCGAACCCGGCACCCATCTGGCCGAACAGACCTGGGCGACGCTGACCGACGGCACGCCCCTTGTCACGGAAGCCGCGCGCGGCGCCGGCCGCATCGTGCTGTTCCATGTCACCGCCAACGCCGACTGGTCCGACCTGCCGCTGTCCGGCCTGTTCGTGGACATGCTGCGCCGGCTGGTGGCGATGTCGGCCGGTGTTGCGAACGACGCCACCGGCGCGGCTCCCCTGGCCCCCGCCGTGACCCTCGACGGCTTCGGCCAACAGGTCGCCCCGCCCTCCACAGCGACCGCCCTGCCGGCCAACGCCATCGCCACCACGTCCGCATCCCCGCGCCATCCGCCAGGCCTGTACGGCCCGGAAAACGGCCGCCGCGCCCTGAATCTGTCCGCCCACGCGTCCCCGCCGGAGGCCGCGCCCGCCATCGACGGCGCCCGCACCGAGTCGCTCGGGGCGGCGGCGGCGGAGCGGGCGCTCGGACCATGGCTGATGGCGCTGGCGCTGGGCCTTCTGGCGTTCGACCTGCTGCTGTCGCTGCGCCTGCGCGGGCTGCTCCGGCCGGCGAGCGCCGCGATGTTATGTCTCATCACAATCGCCGCGCCCGCCTTCGCACAGGACACGGAGCAGAACCCCGCGCTGATCACGCGACTCGCCTATGTCGTCACCGGCGACCAGCAGATCGACAGCATCTCGCGCGAGGGCCTTGCCGGACTGTCCGACTATGTCAACCGCCGCACGGCGGCCACCCTCGGCGACCCGGCGCCGGTCACGCCCGGTCAGGACGACCTCAGTTTCTATCCGCTGCTCTACTGGCCGGTCTCCGCCGACGCGGCGGAGCCGGACGGGGCGGCGGTCGCCGCACTGAACAGTTTCATGTCGCACGGCGGGATCATCTTGATCGACACGCGCGGCGGCGGCAGCGGCGAGGGGTTTGCCCCGGGTGCCGCCGACGCGCTGGAGCGGTTGGGCAAGGGCCTCGCCATCCCGCCGCTGGCGCCGCTGACCTCCGCCCATGTGCTGGCGCGCGCCTTCTATCTGCTCCAGGACTATCCGGGGCGCTTCGACGGCGAGACGGTCTGGGTGCAGCGCGACCAGGACCGCAGCAACGACAGCGTCAGCCCGGTGATCGTCGGTGCCAACGACTGGGCCGCCGCCTGGGCGGTGGACAATGCCGGCCGCACCCCCTTCACCCCCATCCCCGGCGGCGCCCGCCAGCGCACGCTGGCCTACCGTTTTGGGGTGAATTTGGTCATGTACGCCCTGACGGGAAACTATAAGGGCGATCAGGTGCATGTCCCGTCGCTGCTGGAGCGGCTGGGGCAATGACGGTCACGCCGGAAAATCCCCTCTCCCCTTGTGCGAGAGAGAGCGGCCCGCGAAGCGGGAGGGCGAGGGGTCGGCGCCGTTCGGGCAACCCGGCGCCACCCCTCCCCCCAACCCCCTGCCACAAGGGGAGGGGGACTTAGGCGATGCACATGGAACAAGCCATCGCCGCCATCCGCTTCGACCCGGCGCTGCCGCTGTGGCTGTTGTTGGCGCTGGGTCTGCTGTGCGCGCTCGCTGTCGCCGCCTCCGCCGTCCGCCGGGCGCGCGGCGTGGTGTTCCGCGCCGCGTCCTTCATTGTCCTCCTGGGCTGGCTCGCCGGCCCGCGCCTCGTCGAGGAAACGCGGCAGACCCTGCCCGATATCGGCCTACTCGTCATCGACCAGACGGCTTCGATGTCCGTGGCCGACCGGACCAAGCTGGCGGACGCCGCCCGCCAGAAGATCGAAGCGCAGGCGCACGGCATGCACGATCTGGATTTGCGCACCATCGTCGTCCCCGAAGGCGGCAGCGAGGGGACGAAGCTATTCACCGCCATCGACCGGGCGCTGGCCGACATCCCCCGCGCCCGCCTCGCCGGCATCGTCGCCGTCACCGACGGGCAGATTCACGACATCCCCGCCAATCCGCCGGGTGGCGCGCCGCTGCACATTCTGATCCCGGCGCGCGGCGAGGAGATCGACCGCCGCATCCGCATCGTCGAAGCGCCCGGCTACGGCATCGTCGGCAAATCCGTGCAACTGCGCATCGCCGTCGAAGACCTCGGTGTTCCGCGCGGCCTGCTGGCCGGCCCCGCCGGTGCCGCCCGGCTGACTGTCCGCCGCGACGGGCAGACGGCGCTGGAGGAAAGCGTGCCGATCGGCCCCGAGCATGTCATCGAGGTGCCGATCACCCGCGCCGGCCCCACCGTCGTGGAAATGAGCGTCGAAAAACTGCCGGGCGAGGTCTCGCTCGCCAACAACACCGCCGTCGTCGAAATCAACGGCGTGCGCGACCGGCTGCGCGTCCTGCTGGTCTCCGGCGAGCCGCATCCGGGCGAGCGAACCTGGCGCCGCTTGCTGAAATCCGATCCGGCGGTCGATCTGGTGCATTTCACCATCCTACGCCCGCCGGAAAAGGACGACATGACGCCGCTGAAGGAACTGGCGCTCATCGCCTTTCCGGTGCGCGAACTGTTCGTGCAAAAGATCGCCGAATTCGACCTGATCATCCTGGACCGCTTCCAGAACCGGGGCACGCTGCCGCCGATGTATCTGCACAACATCGCCGAATACGTGCGTGGCGGCGGTGCCTTGCTGATGAGCGTGGGGCCGGAGTTCGCCGGAGATTCCAGCCTCGGCGCGGGTCCGCTGGGCGAGGTGCTACCGGCAAGCCCGCCCGACGACAGCGGCGTGCTGAACGGCGCCTTCCGGCCGGAGGTTTCGCCGCTCGGCATGCGCCATCCCGTCACGGCGGACCTGCCGGGGCTGTTGCCGGACGGCAAGTCGGACTGGGGCCGCTGGTATCGCCGCCTCGTGCCGCCCGAAAGCCACGGCGAAACGTTGATGCGCGGGCCGGACGGCGCGCCGCTGCTGCTGCTGGACCGCGTCGGCCAGGGGCGCGTGGCGATGCTGCTGTCCGACCAGATGTGGCTGTGGTCGCGCGGCCACGACGGCGGCGGCCCGCAGGCGGAACTGCTGCGCCGCGTCGCCCACTGGCTGATGAAGGAGCCGGACCTGGAAGAAACCGCGCTGACCGCCCGCGTCGAACAGGGCCGCCTGACCGTCGAGCGGCGAACGACGCAGGACGGTCCGCCCGGCACCGTCGCCGTCACCTCGCCGGACGGCACCAGGACCGATCTGCAACTGACCGAAATCCGCCCCGGCCGCGCCGTCGGCAGCCTGAAGGCGGAGGCCCCCGGCGTCTGGCAGGCCGGCGACGGCAGCCTGACCGCCTACGCCGCGGCCGGCGCCGCCAACCCGCCGGAACTGGCCGATTTGCGCGCCACGGCCACACTGCTGCAACCGCTCGTCAAAGCCTCCGGCGGCAGCATCCACTGGCTCGACCCGGACGGCGCGCCCAACCTGCGCCGTGTCGAGCCGGGGCACGAATCGTCCGGCAGCGGATGGATTGGCTTGCAGCGCCGGCATGACCATCTGGTGACAGGCATCGCTGCCGTGCCATTGCTACCCGCATGGCTCGCGCTGCCGCTGCTGCTCGGCCTCGCCGTCGCCGCGTGGCGGCGCGAGGGGACTTAATCGACCCACCAAGGAGGTCCGTGTCTTCCGCGAAACGCCTGGTTCCGGCCCCGAGCGAGACCCCGAGCGTTCCTCCAACGGCGTCGCCACGCCGTGGCCGGCGCTCGTCGGCTTCGTCGGCCTGTCGTTGCTGCTGGCGGCCGCCAACGCGGCGGCTATTCCGGCTGCCTCGGAAAGCTGGTTCCTGTCGCTCGCCCACCCGCCCGGCACGCTGCCGGACCGATTCGTGGTCCCGACATGCGTGGTCACGTCCTGGGCGGTGCTGTCGCTGCCCAGCGGTCTGGCCGCGTGGCTGGCGTGGCGGCGGCCGGGGCATAGGCCGGCGCTGTTGCTGTGGGGCTGGCATCTTTTGGCCTGCGCCGCCTGGATGCAGTGCCTGTTCGGCTTCCGCCTGCCGGGGCCGGCACTGCCAGTTGCTCTCGTGCTGCTGGGGCTTGCCGCCCTCACCGCCGCCGCCTTCGCCCATGTCCGGCGCGCCGCTTTCGTGCTGCTGCTCCCCACGCTGGCCTGGACGTGCTATGCGGCATACGTCACCGCAGGCTTGTGGTGGCTGAACCAGGGTTGAACGAAGGTGGCTCGCCGATGCGTATGTCGCACAATTATCGCTCGTTCGCTCTCGCAGCGGCGCTGATGCTGCTGGCAGCGCCAGCATGGGCGCAGGGCATGCCCAGCACCACGCGCGGCTTCCAGCCGCCGGTGAAGCAGAAGAACCTGCCGGAATATCAGCCGAAGACGCCGCCCCCCGCCCTGCCGGGCACACTGAACCTCGCCGAACCGGCCGAACGCACGCAACTCGATCTCGCTCCCACCGAGGCATTGTTCGACGCCATCAATCGCGGCGACCTCGCCGCCGCGCGCGACGCGCTCAATCGCGGCGCCGACC
>CAJCJG010000134.1 GCA_903970625.1 Solirubrobacterales bacterium 70-9
CCTGCGCCAGCAGCACCACGGCGCCGTCGGCATCCGCGTCGAACCGCTGCACATCGACCTCCAATGTCAGGTCCGGCGCGGTGGAGATGGCGCCCGACTCGCTGAACACGGCGGCGTCCGGCAGGCGCTCCACAAGGTCTTCGGCGAAGACGCGGTCCACCATGCCGCCGAGCGGCTCGCCCCATCGCTGGTTGTCCGCCAGGCGCAACCGGAAGCCGGCGGAGGAGCGGACGATGGAAGGCCGGTCGAGATAGCCGGCGAGGCCCACGCGCCGCACTTCGATGCCGTGTGCCGCCGGATGGGCGGTCTGTCCCGGCAGGGCGGCGAGTGTGTAGAGTTCGGGGGTAGGCGAGCTGCACGCGGCCAACAGCAAGGCTGCGGCGAACAGAAGGGCCGCGCGCATCAGCGTTCCCCCGCCTGGCCGGTGCGGCCGCGGACCAGAGCCTCCGGATGCTGGTCCAGATAGTCGGCGAGCAGCCGCACGGATCGCGCGGTATCGCTGACCTGCTCCAGCAGCCGTTGCAGGTCGCGGCGGAATTGCGAGTTTTCGCCGTAGCCGAGATCGGCCGAGCCGACCAGCTTGCCGGCGCGGTCCACCACGGCCTGCAACCCTTGGGCGATCTCTGGCAGCCGCTTGAGGAGCGGGCCTGCGCCGTCGTCGGCCTTGCGCACCAGCGCCTGCGCCGAGGTCAGCGTTTCCGACAAAGCGTGCAGGCTTTGCTTCATGTCCGGACCGGCGGTCAGGTTGCGCGCGCCGGCCAGTGCCTCGTTCAGGTTCTTGGCGATGGCGTCCAGCGGCAAGGAATCAATCTTGCGCAGAATCTGCGCCGCATCGGCCGTGATGCTGTCCAGCCCGCCCGGCACGGAGGGTATGACGAGCACGTCGTCGCGCTCCTCCACCTGCGCCGCCGGCACGTCCTGGAAATAGTCCAGGCCCAGCAACAACTGCCCGGTCAGCAGATTGGCGGAGCGCAACTGCGCCCGCAGGCCGTGGGCCACCATGCGGCCGGCGACCTCGACCGGGCGCTCGTTGGCAAGCTGCTCCGGTCGCGGCAGCCGCTCCGGCTGAATCTCGAACCGCACCACGACGCGCGGCTGTACGCCGGCCGGGTCGAATTCGAGCGTCACGTTCGTCACGGTCCCGATCGGGATGCCGAACAACTCGACCGGCGCCCCGACCGCGAGCCCCCGCACGGAGCCCTGGAAATACGCCAGCGCCGGGATTCGCTCGCGGTAGCCGGCGGCGATGGCGGCGGTTTCGTCATTGTAGAGCTTGAACGGCTCTGCGGGCGTGACCGGCTTGTCGTCGCGGCCGGCGGGCGGGCTGTCGAAGGCGATGCCGCCGGACAGCAGGGCTTGCAGGCTCTCCATCCGCAATTGCACTCCCTGCGCGCCCAGTTCGACGTTGACGCCCGAGGCATTCCAGAAATGCGTGCCCGCCGTCACCAGCTTGTCATAGGGCGAGCGGACGAACACGTTGACCGCGATGCCGCCGCCCGGCCCCCGCCCATGCGCCTCGGACCGCAAATCGTATCCCAGCACCTCGCCGACCGGAATGTCGTGATAGAAGATCGGCGAGCCGCTGCCGAGCGAGCCGATCCGCTCGGCGGTCAGGTGAAACGAGGTGCCCGGCACGTCCGAGCGCACCGCCGGCGGCTCCTCCAGCCCGGCAAAGTCGGTTTTCGGATCGCCGCGCTTGGCGCCGGGGTCCAGTTCGATGTACGCGCCCGACAGCAGCGTATCCAGGCCGCTGATATTGCCGGCCGTCAGGCGCGGGCGGACCACCCAAAAACTAGCCTCCGTCGTCAGATACCGCTCAGCCTCCCGCCGCATGTCGGCCCGCACGGTCACGTGGGCCATGTCGTCGGACAGCGAGATGCTGCGAACGGTGCCGAGGTCCACCGCCTTGTGGCGGATTTTGGTTTGGCCCGCGACCAGCCCGTCGGCGGTGGCGAAGGTCAGGGTGATGGCCGGCCCACGCTCGGACAGGGCGCGAAACCCTAGAAAACCCGCGATCAGGGCGGCCACGACCGGGACCAGCCAGACGACTTGGAAATGCCGGCGCGGGTGGACACGCGCCTCCGGCATCTCGGGCGGATGCTCCGGCGGCAAGGTTCCGCTCATCGGGCGGGGGCCTTCGCCGCGTCCCACATCAGCCTCGGGTCGAAGCCCTGGGCCGACAGGATGGTCACGATCACCACGGCGCAGAACGCGATCGCCCCCGCCCCCGGTGCCACCGAGGCGATCGTGCCCATGCGGACCAGCGCCGTGAGGATCGAGACCATGAACACGTCGATCATCGACCAGCGCCCGATGGAATCCACGATCCGATACAGAAGGGTCCGCTGCCTCAGCCAGCGGTGTTCGCCCCGATGCGTGCAAATCAGCAAAAACGTCAGCCCGATTAGCTTGAGCAACGGCACCGCGACGGACGCGAACAGCACGAGGGCGGCCAGAGGCCACATGCCGGCATCCGCAAGTTCGGCGACGCCGCCCAGAATGGTGCTCGGCTCGCCACGCCCGAAGCGCACCAGCGTCAGTACCGGCAACGTATTGGCCGGAATGTACAAAATGATCGCGGCCACCAGCATCGCCCAGGTCCGCGCCAGACTGTCCGTCTTGCGATGGCGGACGGCGCCGCCGCAGCGGGGGCAGGCAACCGTGGCGTGGCTGACCAGCCCGCAACTGTCGCACCCGAAGCGTGGCCCGCGCACATCCCCCACGGCCGGCCCCGCGACGACGCCCCGCCGCTCCAGCCCTTCCCACACCGCCTCGTCGTCGAGCGCCGCGTCGGCGGCGGCGGAGACCAGCATCAGCGCGCCCAGCGCCAGCACCGCGCCTCCAATCTGAACGTGCGCCAGCACGATCAGCCGCGTGTAGGCGACGAACACGCCCAGCAAAAACACCTCCAGCATCGACCACGGCGTCAGCCAGCCGACCCACCGGAACACCGCGTAGAGGTGGCGCGGCGGATGGCGTAGCCCCATTCCCACGAGCACGTAGGCGAGGGCCGACAGGCGCAGGAGCGGGGCGGCGAACGTCGTGACAAGGACCGCCAGGCCGAGTTCCCAGGCACCCTGCTGCTCCAATTCAGCGGGGCCGGAGAGCAGCGTCGTGTCCAACACCTTGCCGCTGACCTCGACGTCGATGAACGGCAGCGTCAGCGCCAGCCCGAATAGCAACAAACCCGTGACGGCCAGCGCCAGCGAGCGCCCGACCGGATCGACCCTTCGGCGGCGCAGGACGGCCGAACAGCGCGGGCAACGGGCCACCGACCCGCGCGGCAGCGGCGGCAGTGTCTGGAACAGGCCGCAATCCGGACATTCGCGCAGCCTGGGGCCGACGCGCCCGTCGGCGCCGCGTGCGTCGGAGGCCGGCACCAGCGGCCTGACGACGGCGGAGGATTGCATCGGCTGCTCCCGAACGACACGCTGTCCCACACCCGACAACGGCGCCGGAACGGAGCCGTTCCCTAGCAAACCGCGCGCCGGACCGCCATGCACGGCGCGGTGACAGGAAGCCCGCCCTTGACTTTCGCGGCCACGCGCTCTTTCTACGCCGCCTCGGATACCGGTTTCGCGCACAGCGGGGGCGGCGCCGGTAGGGGTGTAGCTCAATTGGCTAGAGCGCCGGTCTCCAAAACCGGAGGTTGGGGGTTCGAGACCCTCCACCCCTGCCAATCCGACACTGCTTGAACGTGACGCCGGTTTTCCGAAGGGCTTTTGACCAGCATGGGTAGCGTGGCGTTGAATCCGGCGAAATTTGTCCGCGAGGTTCGCAGCGAGGTGGCCAAGGTCACATGGCCTTCGCGCAAGGAAACTCTCGTGACGACCGGCCTCGTCCTGGCGATGGCGGCGATGGCGACGGTGCTGTTCTTTATCGCCGACCAGATTATCGGCATCGGGGTGCGCGCGCTGTTCGGCACCGGGGTTTAACGGGGGACAGCATGGCCAAGCGTTGGTACGTCGTACACGTCTACTCGGGCTTCGAAAAAAAGATCGCCCAGCAGATCAAGGAACAGGCCGCGCAAAAGGGCCTTGCGGATCATTTCGACGAGGTGCTGGTGCCGTCGGAAGAAGTCGTGGAGTTGCGGCGCGGCCAGAAGGTGAACGCGGAGCGCAAATTCTTCCCCGGCTACGTGCTGGTGAAGATGGAGCTGACCGACGACGCGTGGCATCTGGTGAAGGACACGCCCAAGGTGACGGGCTTCCTCGGCACCAAGATCAAGCCGACCCCGATCTCCGAGGCCGAGGCCGAGCGGATCATGAAGCAGACGCAGGAAGGCGTGGAGCGCCCGCGCCCGGCCGTCATGTTCGAGATCGGCGAGCAGGTGCGCGTGGCCGACGGCCCGTTCACCAGCTTCAACGGCACCGTCGAGGACGTGGACGAGGAAAAGGGCCGCTTGAAGGTCAGCGTCTCGATCTTCGGCCGCTCGACGCCGGTGGAGCTGGAATACAGTCAGGTCGAAAAAGTCTAGGCGGCCGGCGCCAGCCCCGGTTGGGGTGCGGCGTCGCCGGCCGGGGCCGGCGTGCGGCCCATATAAAGGTCCATGATGTCGGCGGCCGGGCCGTCGGCCTGGACGCGGCCTTTGTCCAGCCAGATCACCCGGGTACACCACGCCGTGACGATGTGCTCGGCATGCGAGGACAGCACCAGGATTTCGGCGCCGCGCACCATGTCCTCCAGCCGCAGCCGCGCCTTTTCCATGAACACGGCGTCGCCCGCCAGGATCCACTCGTCCATCAGCAGCACCTGTGGCCGGATCGCGGTGGCGAGCGCGAAGCCAAGCCGCACCACCATGCCGGTGGAATAGATCCGCACCGGCAGGTCGATGAAATCGTCGAGGTCGGCGAACTCGCAGACATCGTCCTCCAGCCTGCGGATCGCCGGCCGGGCCAGACCGTTATACAGGCCGCGCAGCATGATGTTCTCGCGCCCCGTCAGGTCCGGGTTCATGCCCAGGTTCGCATCCAGCAGCGCGTTCAGGCTGCCGCGCACCGTGACCGTGCCGACCAGCGGTTCGTAGATGCCGGCCAGCGTGCGCAGCAATGTCGTCTTGCCGGCGCCGTTGCCGCCGATCAGACCCAGCCGGTCGCCGCTGCCCAGCGAAAAGTCGATGTCGCGCAATGCCGAGACGACGACGCGGTGGTGCGAGTCGTTGTTGATGCGGCCGGAGACGCGCGAAAACACGGTGCGCTTCAGGCTGCGCGCGCTGCTGTGATAGAGCGGGAAATCTAGGCTGACGCCACGGACGATGAGTTCGGCGGGCATGGCCGCTACAGCCAGAACGCGATGCGGCCGCGCACGCGAGCGAACAGCAGCGCGGCACCCACGCACAACACGAGCGAATAGAGCAGAGCGGATCCCAACTCGATGCCGCTCGGCACGCTGCCCAGGAGCGGCGCTCGTACCATTTCCATCAACGAAAAGAACGGGTTGATCGGCAACAGCCACTGGCGGTCGGGGCCGACCAGTTCCGGCTTCCAGATCACCGGCGTGACGAAGAACGCGATCTGCAACACGCTGCCGACGATCGGCGGGATGTCCCGAAAGCGGGCGCAGAGCGCGCCGAGCAGGATGCTGAGCGCAAAGCCGTCGAGCAGCCAAAGCGCAAAGCCGGGCACCGCCAGGAACCCGAGCGCGCCCGGCCACGCCCGGAAGATCGCGAACACCGCGACCACCACCACCAGATTATGGGCCAGCACCACCACGTTGCGGACGACGATGCGCGCCGCATACAGGGTGAACGGCATGCGCACCGAGCGGATCAGCCCCTCCGATGCGGTATAGCCCACGGACGCATCGCCGACCAACGCACCCAGGAAGCCCCACAACACAATCGACAGCACCAGGAACGGCAGGTACTGCGTGAGGTTCATGCGGAATAAGCCAGCGTATAGGACACCCATCGCGCCGACCATCACCGCCGTGGACAATGTCAGCCAGAACGGGCCGAGGACGGAGCCGCGATAGCGCAGCTTGATGTCGAGCCATGCAAGTGTCCAGCACAGGCGCCACAGCGCCAACGCCTCGACGAAATCGCGCCGCGCCGCGCCCAGCCGAGTCTCTGGCGCGAGGGCGAAGTCGCTGGTGGCCGGCTCGCGCACGGCAGGCTGCAATACCGCACTCATGGTCACGGGCGGATACAGGATCGGCACTGGCGCCGCAACCGTTACGGCATGTGGTCGCTAGCTTCCCGCAGGCGGGGGCGGAGCGCCGCGGGCAATTCGGGTGCGGGCGCCGCGCGTGATCGTGACGCGCTCGCCCGGACGGAAATCGGCGCCATCGGCTTGCACGACCGACATCGGCGCGGAGGCGAAATCCTCGCGAATGATGAGCTCGACCACTCGGCCGCGTGGAGCCTGGGGTTCGGCTGCTCCGGCGCCGCCGATGGCCACCAGAATGTCGGACACGCCTTGGTTCTCCGCCTGCACGGACGCCGGGCGCATCGAGACGATGGTGCCGTAGCTGACGGCGGTGGGGCGCCCGATATCCTCGGCACGAGTGGGGACGGGGGTTTGCGGGGCGCAGGCGGCGATGGCGAGCAGGACCGACAGGGCGGTGGCGCGGCGGAACAGGCGCATCTGCGGTCTCCTGGCGAGGCGCGCACGCTGATATAGCAGCGCCCCGGCTTCCGCCACCCGAGCCGATACCGGCAATACGGCATTTTCATGGTTGCGCCCGCGACACGGACTCGGCGGCTTTTGCGTTCGGTCGTGCGAAAATATTGCGTGCAACATTGATATGCCGTAAGGGCTTAGGCGATCTTCCTGAGCATCCCGCTCAACGACGGCCCGCAAAGCCGTCTCGTTGCGCGGCGGGGGTTTGCGCCCTTGCCCGACCGGAGGCCTGTGCCCGAATGATGTCTGCGTCGCGGCCCCCACAGGGCATCCGTTTCGTCCGGCTCGGCGCATCCTTGACCATGCTGGCGCTGCTGGCCGGTTGCGCCTCCCACCGCTCGCCGCAGCTCAGCAACTACCACGAGGCGCAACAATATGCGGCGCGGGCCAAGAGCAGCTACACGGCACCCGGCCCGGCGGGCGACCCGTGGGGGCCGTATATCGTCGAGGCGGCGGCGAAATACGATGTGCCGGAGCAGTGGATTCGCGCCGTCATGCATCAGGAATCCGGCGGCCGGCTGTACGAGGACGGGCAGCCGATCACCTCCGGTGCCGGTGCGATGGGGCTGATGCAGGTGATGCCGGAGACTTACGACGAATTGCGGCAACGCTATGCGCTGGGCGACGATCCGTTCGATCCGCACGACAACATCATGGCCGGCACCGCCTATATCCGCGAGATGTACGACGTTTACGGCGCGCCCGGATTCCTCGCGGCCTACAACGCGGGGCCGAGGCGGCTCGACGACTATCTGTCGCACAACAAGCCGTTGCCGGACGAGACGCGGCACTACGTGGCCAGCATCGGCCCCAATATCGCCGGCATCTACCCGCAGCATCTGGCCGAGTCGCAGCAATACGCGATGAACCAGCTCCCACTGAACATCCCGGCCGGCCCCCGCTATCCCCGCAACAACCACGGCGGGGCGCCGGTGGCGCTGGCGAACGCCGGCCCGTCGCGAAACGGCTGGCAGCGGGGCGACGTGCAAACGGCCTCGCTCCCAGAACCTCCGCCGCAGGCACCGCCGCCCCCGATGCAGATGGCATCGGCGGAACCGGCGCCGAAGGCGGGCCATGGCTTCCACATCATTTCCCGCGCGGTGGCGGACACGATTCCGGTGCGTCCCGGCGGCCCGAGCGGCGGCAACTGGGCGATTCAGGTCGGTGCGTTCGGCAATCAGGGTCAGGCCCGGGCGGCCACCGAGGCCGCACGCGATCAGGCGCGGGTGATGCTGGCCAGCGCGCGCGAAGTGATCGGGACGGTGCATCAGGCCAAGGCGACGCTGTACCGCGCGCGACTGACCGGCTTGTCGCGGGACGCGGCGATCCAGGCGTGCGAGAAGCTGTCGAGGAAGAACTGCATCGTCGTGTCGCCGGACGCGCAGTCCTAGACAAATGCCGGGGCGGCGAGGCCCCGGACCCCTTCTGTCTATGCGGCTTCCGCGCGGATCGCGTCGGCCAGGGTGCCGAAGATGCGGTCCACGTGATGCTTTTCGATGATCAGGGGCGGCGACAGCGCGATGATGTCGCCGGTGGTGCGGATCAGCAGCCCTTCGTCGAAGCAGCGATGGAAGATGCGCACTGCGCGGTCCGTCGGCTTGCCGGCGCGGCCCTGCAACTCGATACCGCTGACGAGGCCCATGTTGCGAATGTCGATGACGTTCGGCAGGTCCCGCAGGCTGTGGGCGCCATCGGCGAAATAGTCCTCCATCGCGCGGGCGCGGCCGGCCAGATCCTCGCTCACATGCAGGTCGATGGCGGCAATCGCCGCCGCTGCCGCGAGCGGGTGGCCGGAGTAGGTGTAGCCGTGGAACAACTCGATGCCGGCCGGCGCATCATCGACGATCTGGCGATAGACCTTGTCGTGGACGGCAACCGCGCCCATCGGCACGGCGGCGTTGGTCAGGCCCTTGGCCATGGTGAGAATATCGGGTGTGACGCCGACGCGCTCGGAGCCGAAGAACGTACCGATGCGGCCGAACCCTGTGATGACCTCGTCGAAGATCAGCAGGATGCCGTGCTTGTCGCACAACTCGCGCAGGCGTTGCAGGTAGCCGACGGGGGGCACCAGCACGCCGGTCGAGCCGGCCAGCGGCTCGACGATGACGGCGGCAATGGTGTCGCCGTGAAGCGCAACAAGGTTTTCCAGCGCGTCGGCCATGTGCGCGCCATGCTCCGGCTGGCCGCGCGAGAAGGCGTTTTGCGCCGGCAGATGGGTGTGCGGCAGATGGTCCACATACGGCAGTTGCGCGCCGAACTGCTTGCGGTTCGGGCCGATGCCGCCGACGGAAATGCCGCCGAAGCCGACGCCGTGATAGCCGCGCTCCCGCCCGACAAGGCGCACGCGCTGCGCCTGCCCGCGCGCGCGCTGGTAGGCCAATGCGATTTTCAGCGCGGTGTCCGCACTCTCCGACCCCGAATTTGTGAAAAAGATCCGGTCCAGACCTGCGGGCGTGTGCTCTGCCACTTTCGCAGCGGCCTGGAATGCAATGGGGTGGCCGAGTTGGAAAGTCGGGGCAAAATCCATCACGGCGGCCTGCTTCTGGATCGCCTCGACGATTTCCCGCCGCCCGTGGCCGGCGTTGCAGCACCACAGGCCGGCGGTGCCGTCGAGAACTTCCTGATTGTCGTTGGTGTAGTAGCTCATGCCCTCGGCGCGGGCGAGCATGCGCGGCGCGCCCTTGAACGCCCGGTTCGCCGTGTACGGCATCCAGAAGGCATCGAGGTTGTTCGGGCGGGGGGCGATCTCGTTCATGGGTGGTCCCTGGGGCAAAACGTTGCCGCAGGTTCGCGCTTTGTGGGCCTCGGGGCAAGTTCCGGGCCGCCCGCAACCGTGCGATTGTGGCGCGAAATGTGCGGGAGGGGCGAATGGCGGACGGCACGCTGACGATTGGGACCCGGCGATATTCCTCCTGGAGTCTACGCGGTTGGCTCGCGGTGCGGCTGGCGGGACTGGATGTGGAGGAGGTTGTCATCCCGCTGGCGGGGGGCGAGACGGCGGCGGTGAAGGCGGCGACAGGCGGGGCCACCGTGCCGTTTCTGGACCATCGCGGCAATATCGTTTGGGAGTCGCTGGCAATCTGCGAGTATTGCGCCGAGTTCCTGTCGGCGTTGTGGCCGGCTGACCCTGCGGCGCGGAGCCATGCGCGGGCGATTTCGGCAGAGATGCATGCGGGGTTTCGCGGCGTGCGGCAGGCGATGCCGATGAGCCTGTTTCGGCGTGCGGAAGGCGCGGGGCGGACGCCCGAAGCGCTGAAGGATATCGCCCGGATCGAACATCTTTGGCGGACGGCACGGGTGCGGTTCGGGGCTGGGGGGCCGTATTTGTTCGGGGCCGATTTCACTAACGCGGACGCGATGTTTGCCCCCGTGGTGGCCCGCTTCCTGACCTATCGGCCGGACCTGGCAGCGGACTCATGGGAATATTGCGAGGCCGTGCGGGCGCATAAACTGATCGCGGAGTGGTACGATCTGGCTGCCCTGGAGCCGCCGGACTGGTGGATTCCGCGTTATGAGGCGCCGCAGGAAGCCGTCCCGGCGCCTTAGCCGGGACGTTCCTTCGGTCGGTTATCGCGCTCCTGCTCGCTTGGCCTTGCGCGCCGGGGCCGGTCCGTCGAGTTCCATCTCCTGCGGATGGAAGGCGGGGCTGTCCACCAGCTTGAAGCCGTTGGCCACGGCCCAGGCCGGGGTCTTGTCGGCCGCGCCGTATTGATCCTCGCCGGTCGAATCGTTGAAGAACTGGTCCACGAGGCCAGGGGTCGGCGGCAAGGCGCCGATCTCAAGCGGGCCTTTGCCGAGATTGTCCAGCGCCTGCATGAACGCCTTCATGTGGGTGATCTCGCGCGTCATCAGGAATTGCAGGGCGTCCTTGGTGCCTTGGTCGTCGGTGAAGCCGATCAGCCGCTCGTACACGATCTTCGCCCGTGCCTCGGCCGCGATGTTGCTGCGCAGATCGACTTCGGGCTGGCCGCTGACCTTCAGATAGTCGGCCGTCCATGCGCTGCCCTGGGAGTTGTAGAGGTTGACGCCGCCGCCGCCCGCAATCGCGACCAGCGGGTCGGCCTCGGCCGCCTTGCGCGACGTCTTTGTCGGCTTGAGGTGCATCCGCGCCAGCGTGCCGATGATTTCCAGATGGCTGAGTTCTTCGGTGCCAATGTCCATCAGCACGTCCTTCAGCTCCGGATCGTCGCAGTTCAAGCCCTGGACGGAGTATTGCATCGCAGCGGCCAGTTCTCCGTTGGCGCCGCCGAATTGCTCCAGCAACATGTTGCCGAAACGCGGGTCCGGATCGCCGATCTTGACGGTGTACATAAGCTGTTTGACGTGATGATACATGCGGGTGGCCTCCTTGATGGAGATCAGAAGGCGCCACCCTCGTCCCGGTTCCCTGCCTCACGAAATGCAGCGAGAAGTTGACTTGGGGCGATGCGCAACCTTCGCTTGACGTCGCCTGTCCGCGAGGCGCCCCATGAGGCATGACCCAGACCCCCGTACACGATTGGCTGCTGCCGCGCCTCCAACAATTGATTGCCGACGGCGGCGCCGCCGGATTTGCGCGGGAGGCGGTCCTGGCGGTGCTGGTGGACCTCGCCACCGCGCCGCCGATCGACAAGGAGCCGTTGCCGGCGGAGCCGCCGGTGCATGGCCCGTGGCTGGAGCCGACCGAGGGGTTGCAGGTCCGGCCGTAGCAAGCGTGGATATGTTACGATATCGTAACATTATGGACGTGCCAAGGCAGGGGCTTCTCCCAGGCTAAAAATTTTGGGATGGTGGCGGGCGCCTTTGGGGTCCAAAGCTGCGAATGCGGCGCGCGATCCGCGACGCGGGGTGCGCTCCGGCGGCGCAGGGGCCGCCTTCGCCCGGTGGCGGGGCAACTGCTGCCGCTGTCGGGGGCGGATAGCGGGGTGGGGCGGCTGACGCCGCCTTGTCGGCCGCTCCGAGCGGATTTTCGGGCTGCGGGCGACTGCCCGGCGCCGACTTCGGCCTGCGGGGAGGGAATTTCGGCGGCTTGTTCGGCGGCTGCTGCGGCGGCCTGGCGCTCGGCGATGCGGGCCGCGAGGAGGGCAAAATCCCGCCCGATGCCGCGGAGCTGGTCCTCGATCCTGGCGATCAGCCAGCGCGGCAGGCACCAGCCGGCCCGCGCCAGCAGCGCCTGGATCAGAAACTCGATCAAAATCCCGAGGCGCTCGGCCGG
>CAJCJG010000135.1 GCA_903970625.1 Solirubrobacterales bacterium 70-9
CCCGCCGTCGCGGCCCCCGGGGCCGCCGTGCCGCCCACCGCCGTGACGATGCCGGCCGTGCCGGCCCTCATGGGCACCGCCACCTTCCTCGCCGTCGCGAACCCCGCGCCGGCCAAACCCATGGGCCAATGCCATGAACCGCATTCTTCGAACTCCCTTGCAATGCGTTATGTCGCAATTCACGATATATCTAATTGTGTTGTGTTGTTCAAGGCTTCGCGCTGAACCCCGGTCAAACATCCGGTATTTACGTTGAATATGGGGTATTTTCGGGCTTTCTGTTGCGTCGTCACGTGAAACCGGCTTCAACCGCGTCAACAAGCCGTAACACCCACGGAGGGGCATCCACATGAGCAGCAAGCACCCAGAAACCCAGGCCCTGCACGCCGGCTGGCGCCGCGACCCCGCGACGCACGCCGTGGCGGTGCCGATCTATCAAACCACCAGCTTCCAGTTCGACAGCACGGAAAACGCCGCCAACCTGTTCGCGCTGAAAGAGTTGGGAAATATCTACACCCGCATCGGCAACCCGACGACGGACGTGCTGGAACAGCGCGTGGCCGCCCTCGAAGGCGGCGTTGCAGCCCTTGCTTTGGCATCCGGCCAGGCGGCGAGCGCCTTCGCGGCGCAAAACCTCGCCCGCGCCGGCGACAACATCGTCTCCTCCACCGATCTCTACGGCGGCACCTGGAACCTGTTCGCCAATACGCTGAAGGACCAGGGCATAGAGACCCGCTTCGTCGATCCGGCCGACCCGGAGGCCTTCGCCCGCGCCACCGACGACCGCACCCGCGCCTATTACGCGGAGACGCTCCCCAACCCTAAACTGCGCCCGTTCCCGATCGAGGAAGTTGCCGCCATCGGCAAACGCTTCGGCATCCCGCTGATCGTGGACAACACGGCCGCCCCGACCCTGGTGCGCCCATTCGATCACGGTGCCGCCATCATCGTCTATTCGTTGACCAAATATCTCGGCGGCCACGGCACCAGCATCGGCGGCGCCATCATCGACAGCGGCGCGTTCGACTGGGAGGCCATCCCCTCCCGTCAGCCCGCCCTGAACACCCCGGACCCGAGCTATCACGGCGCCGTCTGGACGCAGGCGGTCAAGCCGATCGGTCCGGTCGCCTACATCATCAAGGCCCGCACGACGCTGCTACGCGACCTCGGCGCTGCCCTGTCGCCGTTCAACGCCTTCCTGTTCCTGCAAGGCATCGAGACCGTGGCCCTGCGCGTCGAGCGCCATTCCGCCAACGCGCTGGCGGTCGCCAAATTCCTCGGCAACCGGCACGACGTGACCAAGGTGATCCATCCCTCCACCTTGAAGGGGCTTGAGGCGGAGTGGGTCGGCAAATATCTGCCACGCGGCCAGGGTGGCCTCGTCGGCTTCGAACTCGCCGGCGGCGCCGACGCGGGCAAGCGGTTCATCGACGCGCTAAAGCTGTTCTATCATGTCGCTAACATCGGCGACGCCCGCAGCCTCGCGATCCATCCGGCCAGCACCACGCACTCGCAACTCACGGAAGCCGAGCAACTGCAAACCGGAGTCAGCCCCGGCTATGTCCGCCTGTCTGTCGGCATCGAACATATCGACGACATCCTGGCCGACCTGACGCAGGCGCTGGACGCAGCGGGTTAGCACTCACCCTGGCGCCGGACGGTTAATCGGTAAACACCACCGTCCGGTTGCCGTTCGGGATCACGCGATCCTCTAGGTGCATCCGCACCGCCCGCGCCAGCACCCGGCGCTCGATGTCGCGGCCCTTGCGCACCAGATCGTCCGGGCTGTCGCGATGGCTGATGCGCTCCACGTCCTGTTCGATGATCGGCCCTTCGTCGAGGTCCGATGTGACGTAATGCGCTGTGGCGCCGATCAACTTCACACCGCGCGCGTGCGCCTGATGGTACGGTTTCGCACCCTTGAAGCCGGGCAGGAATGAATGGTGAATGTTGATACACTTGCCTGAGAGTTTCGCGACCAGTCCGTCCGACAACACCTGCATGTAGCGCGCCAGCACCGCAAGTTCCGTCTTCGTCGTCTTGAGCAGATCCCAAATTTGCCCTTCCTGCTCCAGCTTGGTCTCGCGCGAGATCGGCAGATGATGAAACGGAACCTCGCCGAAATCGAGATGCGAATACGTGTCGCGTGCGTGATTGGAGATAATGCCGACCACATCCATCGGAATCTCGTCGTGCCGCCATCGGTACAGCAGGTCCGCGAGGCAATGGTCGAATTTCGAGGCAAACAGCATCACCCGCCGCTTCTCGGTGCGGGCACGCAGATGCCACGCCATCGCGAACCGCTCACCGATGGGCAAAAAGCCCTCGCGCAGCGTCGCCACACTGCCTTCGTCGCGCACGCGGTTGAACACCACACGCATGAAGAACCGGCCGGAGACGGTATCGTCGAACTGCTGCGCGTCCAAAATGTTGCAGCCGCTCTCGAACAGGAATGTCGATACGGCAGCGACAATGCCGGGGCGGTTGGTGCAGGACAGCGTGAGGATCATCTGGTCGATCATGGCAGCATCCAGGAGAACGATTGCACCCTACTCGATCCGCGCAAGCGCCGCCTGCAGCCGGACGACATCGGCTTGCGCGGCAACGAGGCGTTCGCGGATTTCTTCCACGATCTCCTCCTTCGCACGCGACACGAAATCGGTGTTCTGCAATTTCTTCGCCGCGGCCTCGGCCTCTTTGCCCGCCTTGCCCAAATCCTTGCGTAGCCGAACCGCCTCAGCCGCCATGTCGATCAAGCCCGCCAGCGGCAAGATAATCGTCGCCTCGTCCAGCACCGCCACCGCGCTGCCCTTCTCGATCTCGCCGTCGAGCGCGCCGAACGACGACGCCCGCGCCATGCGGCCGATCGGCTCCATCCACCGCATCCCGCGCTCCAGCGTCTGCACCGATGCGTCCTTGACCAGGATCGGCCCGAGCAGCGACGGGGGCACGTTCATCTCCGCCCGCACGCCGCGCACTTCGCCGATCAGCCGCACCACCCAATCCAGTTCCACCCGCGCTTCCGCAGCACCCGGCACAGCGAACGGCACCGGCCACTCCGCACGGATCAAGCTGCATTCGGCGCCGTAGCCGAACTGGTCCCACACTTCCTCGGTCACGAACGGCATCACCGGATGCAGCAGTTTCAGGATTACGCCCAGCACATACCCCGCCGTGCGCCTGATCTCCGCCGCGTCGGCGCTCTCCGCGTTGCTCAATGCTGGCTTTGCAAACTCCAGGAACCAGTCGCAAAAACTGTTCCAGACGAAGCGGTAACAAGCCGCCGCATATTCGTCGAACCGATAATTCTCCAACGCCGACGTCGCCTGTGCCACCGCGTCCGACGCGCCAGCCAGAATCCAGCGCGTCAACGGAAGCGTCGCCTGCGACGGATCGAACGTCGCGTCCGGCGCGATGCCATTCATCTCGCAGAACCGCGCCGCGTTCCAAAGTTTCGTGACGAAACCTCGATAGTTCTCGACACGCGTTGGCCCCAGCTTAATGTCGCGCCCCGGCCCGGTCAGCGCCGCGATGGTGAACCGCAAGGCATCGGCTCCAAACTTGTCGATCAGATCGAGCGGGTCCATGACATTGCCCTTGGACTTGCTCATCTTCTGGCCGCGCTCGTCGCGCACCAGCCCGTGGATGTACACGGTGTGGAACGGCACCTCGCCCATGAAGTGAATGCCCATCATCATCATCCGGGCGACCCAGAAGAAAATGATGTCGAAACCTGTCACCAGCACGTCGCCGGGATAATACTTGTCGAGCTCAGCCGTTTTGTCCGGCCAGCCTAAGGTCGAGAACGGCCACAGCGCGGAACTGAACCATGTGTCCAGCACGTCCTCGTCGCGCGTCAGCGGTTCCGCCCGTCCGTAATGCGCGAGTGCGGCGGCGGCCGCTTCTTCTTCCGACTTCTCGACGAACACGTAGCCGTCCGGCCCGTACCACGCCGGAATCCGATGCCCCCACCACAATTGTCGGCTGATGCACCACGGCTGGATATCGCGCATCCAGGCGAAGAACGTGTTCTCCCATTGCTGTGGCACGAACTTCGTCCGCCCGCTCTCGACCGCCGCAATCGCCGGCTGCGCCAGCTCATGCGCGTTCGCGTACCATTGCACCGTCAGCAACGGCTCGATCGCGACGCCCGAGCGATCCCCGTGCGGCACCTGATGCGTGTGCGGCTCAACTTTTTCGAGCAGGCCGAGTTCTTCGAGTTTCTCGACAATCTCCTTGCGTGCCTCGAACCGCCCCTTGCCGGCAAGCCCGCGCACGAAATCCGGGTCGGCAATACCGCTGACGGCGACAAGATCGGCGTCGATCTCGGCCAGGGTGATCAGCGCCTCCTTGTCCAGCACAGACGGCATTTTCAGGCCATGCCGCCGCCCGACCTCGAAATCGTTGAAGTCATGCGCGGGTGTGATCTTGACGGCGCCGGTGCCTTTCTCGGGGTCCGAATAAGTATCGGCCACAATCGGAATCCGCCGCCCGGTCAGCGGCGCGATCGCGAATTTTCCCACAATGTCGACAAACCGGGCGTCGTCCGGATGCACCGCGATGGCGGTATCGCCGAGCATCGTCTCCGGCCGCGTCGTCGCCACCGTGATGAACCAATCCTGGTCCTCCACCGGATAGCGAACGTACCATAGGTGCCCTTTGATCTCGCGGCTCTCCACCTCAAGGTCGGAGATCGCCGTTTGAAATTTCGGGTCCCAGTTCACCAGCCGGCGATCGCGATAGATCAACCCCTGTTTGAACAGCGAGACGAACACTTCCCGCACGGCAGCGGAGAGTCCGTCGTCCATCGTGAACCGCTCGCGCGGCCAGTCCAGCGACGCGCCCAACCGGCGCAACTGCCGCGTGATGGTGCCGCCGGATTCGGCCTTCCACTGCCACACCCGCTCCAGAAATCTCTCTCGCCCCAGCTTGCGCCGGTCGATTCCCTCGGCCGCCAGCAGCCGCTCCACCACCATTTGCGTCGCGATGCCAGCGTGGTCCGTCCCCGGCTGCCACAGCGCATCCCGCCCCTGCATCCGCCGCCAGCGGATCAGCGTGTCCTGCACAGTGAAGGTCAGCGCGTGGCCCATATGCAGGCTGCCGGTGACGTTCGGCGGCGGAATCATGATCGTGAACGGCGCACCGTGACTCTCGGGGTGCGCGGCGAACGCGCCCGATGCCTCCCAGCCGTCGTATAGGCGCGGCTCGGTCTCGGAGGGCGTGTGGCTTTTGGTCAGCATGCTGGTACTCGCGTCGACAGGCAGGAAAGGGTTTTCCGCAGATGACGCAGATTTACGCAAATAAGGCAGATTTTGCCATGCGCCGCCGCCGCAGGTGAGGTCG
Source organism: Solirubrobacterales bacterium 70-9 (assembly GCA_903970625.1). Lineage (GTDB taxonomy): Bacteria > Pseudomonadota > Alphaproteobacteria > Acetobacterales > Acetobacteraceae > CAJCJG01. The sequence continues at coordinate 5,344 of CAJCJG010000135.1, forward strand.
GCACCACATCGGCTCGCGATGCATGCTCAGCAACAAAAAATCTATATGCTTCTTATCTGTGGAAAACCCTGGCCTCGTTGCCACCCGTCACGAGATCGCCCGCCCGACCACGCGCTCGATCTCTGCGCGCACCAGCCGCTCAACCATCGGCGGCAGATTGCTGTCCAGCCATTCCTTCAGCACTGGCCGGATTTCCTCGCGCACCAAATCCTCGATTGTCGGGCCGCCGCGATGCACCACCACCTGCTGGCGCTCGGCCACCAGCGTGCGCAACAGCGAACCGACGGAGGACGCGGCGGCGGCGGTCGCCTCCGGCCCCAGCAATGCACCGTGGGTCGAGTGGGTGGCGGCAGATGCGGGCGGTGGCCGCTCGGCGGCAACCGGTTCGTACACGGGCGGCGCCGGCGGATCGACATGCACCGGCATCATCGGCATGGCCATGGGCTCCTCCACCACCATCATCGACGAATCCAGCGCCAGCACCCCCGCCTCGGGCTCGTCGTGGGCGTGGCTCGTCTCCTCGTGCTCCGGGTGCGGCGCGGACGGCTGTTCCGCCTCGTCCTCGGACAAAATTCGGCGGATAGATGCCAGAATATCCTCCATCGACGGGTCCGTCGAGCCACCCGGCGGGGGAGCCTGGAAAGGGCCGGGTTGGGGGGGCGCCGTGTTCATGTTCTCTGCTCTTTGGCGGGCATACGGTTATCGTCCGGGCTGGTCGGTCGCGAAATCGCCGGTGCCGATCCACAGATCATGCACCGCTTTGTAGTAGGCCTTCTCGTCGTACAGTTGCACCTGAAGATTCAGGTCGCGGGCGCTCAGTCGCCCGACAGCGGCGGCGGTCGCATACGACGCTGTGATCAACTGCGCCAGCGACTGCACCAGCGAGGTCTGCGCGTTCAGCAGGTTCTGCACCTGCGTCAGCACGTCCAGAGTGGTGGCGCTGCCCACCAGCGCCTCGCGCTCCAGGCCCTCCACGGCGATCTGGCTCGCCCGGACGGCCGCCTTGTTGCTCGCAATGGCCGCCCGCGAGGACTCCACCGAGGTCCACGCCGAGGCCGCCTGCTGCACCGCTGCCCGGCGTTGCACCTCCAATTGCTGTCGCGCCGACTGCTCCTGCTGCCGGGCCTGCCGGATGGCGGCGTATTCGCTGCCGCCCTGATAGATCGGCACCGTCAGGTTCAGCAGCACCTGTCCGGTCGATTCGGTTTCCGCCGGGCCGTTCTGGTTGCCGTAGCGGAACGCGCTGGCCTGCACGCTCAGATTCGGCAGCAGCGCGCTGTAGGCGACATCGAAGGCATCCCGCGCGGCGGCGTCGGCGAACAAGGCGGCCACCACGTTCGGGTTGTTGCGCCCGGCCTCGGCCTTGGCCTCGTCCAGCGTTTTCACCGGCAGCTTCAGCGGCTGCGGGTCGCTCAGGCTGCCCGGCGGTTCGCCGACCAACTGCTCGTATGTCGCCCGCGCGGTCTGCAACGTGCCTTCCGCCGTCTGCCGGTTCGCGGTGGCGCTGGCCAGTGCCGCCTCCGCCTGCGCCACGTCCGTGCGGGTCAGTTCGCCCACACGAAAGCGGTCGTTGGTGGCCTGCAATTCCTTGGTCAGCAATTGTTCGTTGGACTGGTTCAGCGCCAGCAATTGCTGGTCCTGGATGACATTGACGTAGGCGGCGATCGTGTCGGAAAACACTTGCTGCTCGGTGGCGTTGACCGTCGCGCGCTGCGACAGCACCTGATTCTCGGCCTTGTTGATCGAGGCGCGGGTCTTGCCGCCGGCATAGATCGGCTGCGTGATGGTAGCGCCGACCGAGTTCAGGTTTCGGCCGAACGGCGTTGTCGTGGTGGTGCCGAGCGTGGTCTCCCGCAACGAGCCGTTGGCGCCGCCGAGCGAGGCGGTGATCGAGACCTGTGGCCGCCATCCGGCAATCGCGCCGGGGACGTTCTCGTCGGTCGCGCGCAGCGTGGCGCGGGCGGCCTGCAAGGTCGGGTTGTTGGCGTAGGCGGCGGCCAACGCGTCCTGGAGAGAGTGGGTCTGGCCGGGCTTGGCTGCGGCCAGCGGCGCCGGCTTGGGCTTGGGCTTGGGCTGGGCGTGCGCCGCGCCGGCGGCCAAAACCACGGCCAACCCGGCAGCGATCGCGAAACGGGACTGCATCAGTTCAACCCTCACGTTCAAACACGCGGCGAAGCGGTGTCGGCCGCCGGTGGCCCTGAGCGATCAGCCCACTACCGGGCCGTTCCGACATTTGCCACAGCAAAGCACCGTACGCCATTGGTTTTGCACGCCCGCAAGGCCGCGCCGGGCGGCGGACGCGCAGCCACGATGCCGGCGGCCATATCGGGTCAGAAGACGAATCCCGCCTGCCGCCGCAGTGCCGGCAACACCGGCGCGACGCAATCGAAGTCGGTGCGCAGCGCAAGGCCGGAGGCGGAAACCTCCCCTAGCACCGCCTGCCCCATACGCCCGGCCGCCGCCCGCACGGCCACCAGCCGGCTCGGCCGCGTGCCGGCGCCATGCGGGCGCAACTGTTCCGCGAACGCCTGCGGCATCTCCTCCGCCGCGCCCTCGACGAAAATCACATCGTACGGCGCGCCCTCGGGCCACCCCTCGTCGAGCGGCCCAGAGACCAGGGTGATTCCCGCAATCCCGGCCAGCGCCGTGCGCGCCAGCGTCACCAGGGCCGCATCGTCCTCCAGCGCCGTCACGATGCCGCCGCACGCGGCCAGCAGCGCCGCCCCATAGCCGCTGCCGGCCCCTACCACCAGCACCTTCTCGCCGTCGCGGACGCTCGCCAGTTGCACCAGCCGCGCAATCACCATCGGCTCGACCATCGCCCGCCCGTTGCCCAACGGCACGTCGGAATCCGAATACGCCAGCGGCGCCAGATTCGCCGGCACGAATGCTTCGCGCGGCAAGCGGCGCATAGCGGAGATGATGCGCATGTCGCCGACCTTGTTCGGGCGGACCTGGCCATCCACCATCAGCATGCGGGCGGCATCGAAGGTGACAGAGGGGTCCATCGGGGGCTCGCGTGCGGTGGGGCCAAGTTAGCACGCGCAATATAAGGGGGCGGAAGCGATCCCGCCAAGCCGCCCGGCCCCGCCAACGGCCGCGCCCCGCTTTGCGGGCTTGACGGTGGCGTGTTTTGCGAAGAAGAAGCGGCGCCAATTGCCGTTTTCTGCGATGGTCCGGTGGCAGAGTGGTGATGCAGAGGACTGCAAATCCTCGAATGCCGGTTCGATTCCGGCCCGGACCTCCACCCCGCGTCAGCTTCCAAGATTGACCGCTTTGGCAACGAGCCGGACCGGGACGGGCATCGCGCGGCCCCGCACGTCGGCGTCGTGCAGCGGCCATGTCCCCAGGTCGCGGCCGCTCAACTGGCATACCACGTCCGCGATCACCACCTCGCAGGCGAAGTCTTTGCACAACGATTCCAATCGTGTCGCGATATTGGCCGGATCCCCGAGGGTGGTGAACACGCGGGTTTCGGCAAACCCGATCTCGCCGACCACGGCGACGCTGCCGTGCAGACCCACGCCAAACCGAATCGGCTCCGCAACCTCCCGGCTCAGGGCCGCGTTGAGCGCGGCGACATTGCGTCCGATGGCCGCAACCGCATCCAGAGCCTGCCGGCAGGCTTGATTCGGCTCGCAATTCAGCCCGAACGCGGCCATCAAACCATCGCCAGTGAAATGATTCGCCCGGCCCCCCGCCTGCGTCACCGCCTCGCTGAGTGCGGTCACGAACCGGTCGATCAGGAACACCGCGTCGAATGGCAGCCGCGTCTGCGCCAAACGGCTGGAATCGCGCATATCCGCGACCATTACCACGATGAACCGCTCCTCCCCGGGCCAAGGCGTCTGCGGCGGACGCCGCCCAATGGAGGCGCTGCCCGGCGGCAACAGAGGAATCACGGAAATATCGCCGACCGGGCGCAACTGGCACGCCAGCC
>CAJCJG010000136.1 GCA_903970625.1 Solirubrobacterales bacterium 70-9
CGAACTTGAAACTGTTCACGAATCCAATCATTTCGAGCAGCCCTACCCCACCCTTGCTCCGCTCGTCGTCCTGCAGGAAGCGGGACACGCCGTCCTGAAGGGCATAGACGGTGCGAAGCAGATCCGGAGCAAATTTCCGAGAGTGCTTGGAGACGTATGCCTCCATTGCGGCGATCGTTTTGGCATCCTCCGCGTGGCTGATGTGTTATCCGGCGTGGAACATTGACCCCCATTGAGGGGTAATCGGCGTCCAAAATTGACCCCCTTGATCGTGTGTTGATCAAGCTGCGTGCGGATTCCGACCGAAGCCGGCCGGGTATTCCGATTTGAAGTCGGCCGGCGTTCCGACATGAAGCCGGCCACCATTCCGATTTGAAGCCGGCCAGGTTCCGATCAATCGTCGGCCACCTGGCTTCCGGCTTTCGGCGTTTTCCCTTGGGTCAGCAACTCGGGCATCTGGACCTCGTGATCATCCACGAGGAGCACCTGATGCCGGCGAAGAGAGAGCTGACCATGAGGCAGATACGACAGATATTGCGGCTGGTCCGCGACGGCGTCAGTGCCCGCGAGATCGGACGGACGCTCGGCGTCGCGCGCAGCACGATCCAGGACAATCTTCGCCGAGCGGAGGCGGCCGGGCTGGCCTGGCCGCTGCCGGCCGAACTCACCGACGACGTGCTCGAAGACCGGCTGTTCACCCACGCCGGTGTGCGGCGTGGGTTCCGCCGCCGTCCGGAACCGGATTGGGCGGCACTGGCCTGCGAGCTGAAGCGGCCGGGCGTCAACCTGATGGTGCTGTGGGAGGAATATCGGGAGACCCACCCCGAGGGCTATGGCTACAGCCGGTTCTGCGATCTGTTCCGCGAGTTCGAGCGGCGTCTGTCACCGGTCATGCGGCAGGACCATCCGGCGGGCGACAAGGTGTTCGTCGATTATTCCGGCAAGAGGATCGGCATCGTCGATCGCGAGACCGGCGTCGTGCGCGAGGCCGAAATCTTCGTCGCCGTGCTCGGCGCGTCGAGCTTCACCTATGCCGAGGCGACCTGGACCCAGACGCTGCCGGATTGGATTGGCGCCCACGTCCGCATGTTCCGCTTCTTCGGCGGCGTGCCGCGCCTGATCGTGCCCGACAATCTGAAGTCCGGCGTGCACAAGGCGTCGTTCTACGATCCCGAGATCAACCGCAGCTATGGTCGGATGGCATCGCATTACGGCGTCGGCATCCTCCCAGCCCGGCCGCGCAAGCCCAAGGATAAAGCCAAGGTCGAGGCGGGCGTGCGCTTCGCCCAGAGCTATATTCTCGGTCGGCTCCGGCGACAGACCTTCTTCTCGCTGGCCGAGGCGAACGAGGCGATCAGCGGCATGCTCGCGCGAATGAACGACCATGTGATGCGCCGGCTTGGGCTGAGCCGTCGGCAGCTGTTCGAGACGGTCGAACGGCCCGCACTAGCGCTGCTGCCAGACACCGACCATGAGTTCGCGGAATGGGGCTTCGCGCGGGTCTCGCTGGATTACCACGTCGAGGTTGCCGGCTTCTTCTACTCCGTACCGCATCAACTGATCCGTCAGCAGGTCGATACCCGGCTGACCGCGCGCATGGTCGAGATCTTCCATCGCGGCAAGCGCGTCGCCGTCCATCAGCGCCGCCATGGCGGCCGTCGGCATGGCACCGATCCCGATCATATGCCGAGTTCCCATCGCCGCTACGCCGAGTGGACGCCGGAGCGGTTCCGGCGCTGGGGTGCCGCCATCGGTCCCCAGACCGAGGCGCTGGTCATCGCCATTCTCGCCAACCGTCCCCATCCGGAACAGGGCTTCCGGACCTGCCTCGGCGTGCTCCGGTTGTTCAAGGATCTGGCCCCCGTGCGCGCCGAGGCCGTGTCGGCCCACGCCGTCGCGGTCGGTGCGCTCACTTACAAAAGCATCGCCTCGATCATCGCCGCCAAGCTCGACCGCACGCCCCAGGCCGAGACGGCGGCGGTCCTCACCCACGCCAATCTGCGCGGCTCCGACTACTTCCATTGAAGGACGTTCACATGCTCACCCATCCGACCCTCGATCTGCTGCACGCGCTCGGTCTGCACGGCATGGCTAAAGGCTTCGCCGACCTCGGCGCCCAACCCGAGGCCGCCAGCCTCGACCATGCCGAATGGCTGGCGCTCCTGCTCGAACAGGAAGCGACATTGCGCCAACAGAAGAAGTTCGAAAGCCGCGCCCGTGCCGCCAAGTTGCGGCAGACCGCCAGCGTCGAGGACGTCGATTACCGGGCCATGCGTGGCCTCGATCGGGCGTTGTTCCTCAAACTCGCCGGCTGCGACTGGATCCGCGCCCGGCATAATCTGCTGATCACCGGCCCCTGCGGCGTCGGCAAGAGCTGGCTTGCCTGCGCGCTCGGGCAGAAGGCCTGCAGGGAGGATCTCTCCGTCGCCTATCATCGCGTGCCCCGCCTGTTCCAGGCCCTGGCGCTGGCACGTGCCGACGGGCGCTACGCCAGAACCCTGCGCCAGATCGCTCGGGTCGATCTGCTTATCCTCGACGATTGGGGGCCGGAGGCGCTCACCGCCGAGCAGCGGCGCGATCTGCTGGAGATCGTCGAGGACCGCTACGACGCCCGTTCGATCATCGTCACCAGCCAGGTGCCGATCGACCGCTGGTACGAGATCATCGGCGACCCGACCATCGCCGACGCCATTCTCGACCGGCTCGTTCACAATGCCTATCGCATCGAACTCAGCGGCGAGAGCCTGCGAAAGAACAAGCTCCCCGAAGCCGCCAAACCCGCCGCTTGACCGACGAAGAGAACGACATCAATCATCCAACCTGACCCAACGGGACGACGCCCAAGGTGGCCGGCTTCAGATCGGAACACCGGCCGGCTTCGCGTCGGAATAGGTGGCCGGCTTCAGATTGGAATGCATGGCCGGCTTCGTCGGAATCCGCAAGCTGCGCGCTCTGGGATGCGAGCGGGTGGCCGGGGATGTTGATTGTGGAGACGATCGGTCGGATTCGGCGGGAGCACTTGGTTAAGGGCAAGGGGATCAAGGCGATCGCCCGCGACCTGAAGCTATCCCGCAATACGGTGCGCAAGGTGCTGCGCTCCGACACGACCAGCTTTGAATATGAACGCGCGGTCCAGCCGCAGCCGAAGCTCGGCCCGTGGCGCGACCAGCTTGATGCGCTGCTGCTGGGCAA
>CAJCJG010000137.1 GCA_903970625.1 Solirubrobacterales bacterium 70-9
GACGAGGGCGTTCCCTTCCGCCAGATCGCTGAGGTGATCGGACGGCGACTGAACCTACCCGCGATCAGCCTTACGCCTGGAGAGGCGGCCCGGCGCTTCAGCTGGCTCGCCCCGTTCGCTGCCTACGACAACCCGGCCTCCAGCCAGCAAACGCAGGAACGGCTGGGGTGGCGACCCACCCATCCGGCTCTGCTCGCCGACCTCGACCGCGATGCGTATTTTCGGGCATAGGCGTTGACGGTCTTGGGAGGCGCCTATGGACCCACCGGCATCCACCGCCAGGATGGGGGCGGACGAGCGAGTACACTGGACCCGGATCAGGACTCGCGGGCAGCCCAGCCCTGGACACTAACATCCGCCAGTGCCTCGAATATGGCTGGCGTGCGTTCCAGGCGGGCGATCGTTCGCGCGCCCTCGAGGGCCGCTACCAATGCGGCTGCGCTGGAGGAGGCGCGCCCGGGAGCGAAACCACAGCCCCTGAAGTGCTCCGCGATAATCTCGGTCGAATCAACAAATCCGTGTGCGATCCGTTTGGTCAGCTCAGAGTCGAGCGCGGGCAGCTCATTCGCCAGATTTTGCATGAGACATCCGTACTGGAAGTCGGAGGCGACCATTTCGGCGGCGAATGTACCGAAAATCTGGCGAACAAATTTTACCGCATCGCCCATCGTATCCGCTGAGATCGTCCGCAGTACGTTAATTCTAGCCGCAACGTAATGATCGATTGCTTCTTCTGCGAGCTGTGCCTTGCCGCGTGGGAAGTGAAAGTAGAACGAACCTTTGGGCGCGCCGCTTTCTTCGATGATCTGGGTCAATCCAGTCGCAGTGTAGCCTTGGATGCGAAACAGTTTTTGGGCGGCGGCAATCGCGTTGGTACGGGCGTCGGTCTTACGTGGCATGTGGACACCATAACGCGCTTCGCTTGACTCGTATATGGTGATCGCCATACTATGGTGATCGACATATAACGAGGTCCGGAGAGTGAGTCATCGCGCTCGTTTCAAACCATTGATGTCCGGACGGACCGTTCTGGCGATGAGCGGGGCCAGCCTGGTTGCGAGTTCATTTCTATCGGCCCGCGCAAACCTCATGGGAGGACCTGATTTGACGACACCACCATTTGGCGGGGGAACGCTTCCCCAGGGCGTCCGCTCGCGCATCATCCACGGGGGCAACGGTCTTGATGTGCACATTCTCGAGGCGGGATATGAACGCCCCGAGCGGCCGCTGGTGGTGCTTCTCCACGGCTTCCCCGACCTCGCCTACGGCTGGCGCCGCCTCCTTCCGATAATGGCCGACGCTGGCTTCCGCGTCGTGGCGCCCGACCTGCGAGGCTATGGCCGAACCGCCAAGGGGCCGACCGACTACAATGCGCCTCTGGCGCCCTTCAGCCTGCTGAACCTGACCCGCGACGTCGTCGGACTCGTCTCGGCGCTGGGGTATCGGCGCACGGCCCTGCTGGTCGGGCATGATCTCGGCTCGCCCATTGCATCCTATTGCGCGCTGACCCGGCCGGACATCTTCCCGTCGTTGGTGTTGATGAGCGCGCCGTTCCCGGGACCGCCCGCGTTCCCGTTCAATGTCGCAGATGCGGGATGGCAGACGGCCGTCTCGGCGGGCCAGGGACAAAGTCTCAGCGACGCGCTGGCTCGTCTCGATCCGCCCCGGAAACACTATCAGCAGTATCTGACCACCCGACAGGCGGACGGGGATCTGTCATCGCCACCGGAAGGACTGCACGCGTTTCTTCGGGCGTTCTATCACGTCAAGAGCGCCGATTGGCGCGGCAATGCGCCTTACCCTCTGCGGGGGCGAACTGCGTCCGACCTTGCGGAAATGCCGACCTATTACGTGATGGATCTCGGCAAGACGATGCCTGAGGTCGTTCGGCCCTTCCTTCCCGCCCGGGAAGATGTGCTGCGCTGTAACTGGCTGACCGAGGCCGAGCTTGACGTCTATGCCCGTGAATTCGGACGAACCGGATTTCAAGGCGCCCTCCAGCTCTATCGGGTCCTCTCCGATCCTGCGCTCAACGCCGAGCTTCGGCTGTTTTCCGGCAAGGCGATCGAGGTTCCGACCCTTTTCATCGGTGGGCGGAGCGATTGGGGGCCCTATGCTGCGCCGGGGGCCATCGATCTGATGCAGAGCATGGCGACGACCCGGTTGGCGGGCATCGAGTTCATCGAAGGCGCCGGCCATTGGATTCAGCAGGAGCAGCCGCTTCGGCTGGCGAGGCTGCTGCTCGATTTCATCCGCTGACGGGTCGCTTTACCGGGATCGTCAGCTACCCGTGACTTGGCTGCGGCGCCCTCGGCCAGCGGGTGAATAACATGGCGCAATCTAAGGGATCTATGTCCTTTGCGCCGTGGTGTCCGGCCGACATAGTGCCTCGCAAACGGCGGGATCTCAGTACTGAGCCATCCCCGCGCCACACCCTGACGGAGGGGCACGATCATGAAACTTCAAGGCAAGACGGCGCTGATCACCGGCGGCACCAGTGGTATCGGCCTAGCGACTGCAAAGCTGTTTCTCCGCGAGGGCGCCCGCGTCGCAGTCACGGGACGGGACCAGGGCCGCTGCAAGACGCTCAGGGCCGAACTCGGCGACCACGCTCGGGTGTTCGCCGCCGATGTCCGGTCGACGGCGGAGATGGGGGGCGTCGCCGCTCGCATCCGGGAGGAGTGGGGCGGTCTCGATGTCCTGTTCGCAAATGCCGGCGTCGCCTTCGCCACCCCGCTGGCGACCACCGATCCGGACCGGTATGACGAGATGATGGATGTGAACGTGAAGGGGCTCTTCTTCACGGTGCGGGCCATGTCGCCGCTGCTGCGGGACGGCGCTTCGATCATTCTCAACGCGTCCTTTATCATCCATGTCGGGCGCCCGGGTCTGTCGCTGCTCTCCGCGTCCAAGGCGGCCGTACGCTCGCTGGCGCGGACCTGGTCGCGCGAGTTTCTGGACCGCCGAATTCGGGTCAACGCCATCAGCCCGGGCGGGATCGACACGCCGCTCCATAACCGCGGCGGCAGGACGCCGGAACAGGCCCAGGCCGCGAAGGATCTGATCGCATCTCAGGTCCCCCTCGGACGACTGGGCGCGGCTGACGAAATCGCCGCCGCCGCTCTGTTCCTGGCCAGTGACGAGTCCCGCTACATGCTGGGGGCGGAGCTCGTGGTGGACGGTGGAATCTCGCAGATCT
>CAJCJG010000138.1 GCA_903970625.1 Solirubrobacterales bacterium 70-9
GCCGGCTTGGTTTGGGCTGAAATTTTTGGGGGCCGCAGGGCGGCCTTAAGCCCTGTCCCTTTGTTGGAGACGGTTGGGTAAGGGGTGTTTTAAGCTCCGGTTTTCGGGCGGAGCGACCCTTCTCCCCTGTCCTCTCCCACAAGGGGAGAGGGGGTTTTTGGGCCATTTTCGGCGAGATTCGGGTCCGGCGCTCCCGGCGGGGCTGGGCTCGGTTGGACTGCCGGCGGGGGGCGACCGGGGCGGCGGGGGCCGGGACCGGCTGGCTCTCGGCGAGCTTGCTCTCGGCGACCTTGGCGGCGAGGACCGCAAAAGCCTCGCCGATGCCCCGGAGATCGCCCACGATCCTCGCCACCAGCCACTTGGGCAGCCACCAGCAGGCCCGCGCCAGCAGCGCCTGGATCAGAAACTCGATCAATATCCCGAGGCGCTCGGCCGGGGAAAGGTTTGGGGTGTTGTTCACGGTGTTAGGTTAGTATGGATGGCGTAGGCTGGGCAAGGGAAAAATAACATGTTTCGATAAAATAACGCCCACCTCACCCTGACTCTCTCCTCCCGCGAAAAGCGGGCGGAGAGAGAAAAGAATGAGGCCAATGTTAACCCCTATGGGTTGCACCCGCCACGAAATCTGGCGGCGTGCTACACTCGCTACTCGGTTGGGTGAAGCGGTTGCGGAAATTCGCTCCAGGGCCGCCTGAATGTCGGGCGGCTGATCCGTCCTACGGCATCGGCATGTCCAGCCTGGCAAGCAGGGCGTCGATGTCCGAGGGTGTTGTTAGCAGATCGTCGAGCGTGAACGGGCATAGCGTGGGTGCCGGTTCCTGTCCGCGTTCCTCGACGATCTCGCGGGCGTCGGCGTAAATGCCGGCGATGTCGAGCTTTTGTCGCATCGACTGCGAAAACGCGCGCCGCGCGCCAGTGAGGAACGCCCGGGCCTCCCCGCGCCAATGCGGCACGGCGTCGCTTTCCTGCCACAAATGCAGCTTGAGGAGGTGCACCAGCGCCTGCCGTATGCAACTTTCACAGGCGCGGAGTTCAGTTTTGCCCACGTCCTCGATCTCTTCGATGACGTGTTCCCAATCCACGTCGTTCACCCTCTCCCCGGCCGCGAGGCGGCGGAGCAGGGCGGATTGGTGTTCGGACCACAACAAGGTGTCGTCCCAATAAAGATCGTCGGGCATTGCGGCTCTCCCGAGCGGCATCACACACCGTTGGCGTGGAACCATGCCACCGTTTTTTCCCGGCCCGGCGGCGATCGGCGAGGCCGGTCAGTCGGTGGAAAGCGCCAGTTTGGCCAGGAGGGCGCCGATGTTCGACTTCTTGGCCAGAAGATCGTCGAGACCGAACGGGCACTGCTGTGGCAGCGCCGAGGGCGGGAGGCCGTCGATGGTCAATTCCCGGATGTCGCTCACGGCGCTATCGTAGAGGTCGGCGAGGTCGATTTTTTGCCGCATCGAAGGCGAAAACGCGAGCTTTGCGTCCCTGAGAAAAACCAGAGTCTCCGCCCGCCAATGCTCGGAGCCCGAATGTCCGGGCCATCCCACGATTTTGAGCATGTGCTCGATGGCATTGCTCAACACGCTGGTGCAGGCGCGGAGTTCCGACTTCCCCACGTCCTCGATCTCCTCGATGACGTGCTCCCAATCCACGTCGTTCACCCTCTCCCCGGCCGCGAGGCGGCGGAGCAGGGCGGATTGGTGTTCGGACCACAACAAGGTGTCGTCCCAATAGAGATCGTCGGGCATTGCGGCTCTCCCGGACGGGATCAAACCCCGTTGGCGTGGAACCATGCCAGCATTTTCTGCCAGCCGTCGGCGGCGTCGGCCGCGTTGTAGCTGGGGCGGTAGTCGGCATGAAAACCGTGGCCGGCGTCCGGGTAGATGACGATTTTGGCTTGCTTGCCGGCGGCCGTCGCCTTCGCCACCGCCGCCAGCACGTCTGCGACCGTCGCCACCGTATCCTTGCCGCCGTCCAGCGCGAGCAGCGGACATTTGATGTCGCCCGCGACGTCGATGGGCGTTTGGGGCTGGATGGCGCTGGTCGGGCCACCCGCCGGGCCGTACCAGGCGACGGCGGCCTTCAGCGCGGGGTTGTGGGCGGCATACAGCCACACATGGCGCCCGCCCCGGCAAAACCCGGTCACGGCCAGCCGCGCCCCGTCGCCGCCGTGCGCCGCCGCCCAGTCTGCCGTCGCATCGAGGTCGGACAGCATGGTGGCGTCCGGCGCTTTCAGGATCACGTCGCGGATGATCGCGTTCGCGTCGGTCATCGTCGAAAGGTCGGCGAGGCGCGCATACAATTCCGGGGCGACGGCGAGGTAGCCGACCTTGGCGAGCCTTCGGCAGATGTCCTTGATGTAGTCGTGGACGCCGAAAATTTCCTCGATCACCAGCACCGTCGGGTACGGCCCAGGGACCGTCGGGTGCGCGACGTAGGCCGGCAGGGCACCCCCCGCGACGGGGATTTGGGCTTCCTGCGCGACGATCCCGTTGCCGTCGGTGTGGATCGCCTGCGCCTCGACGCGGGTGGTGGCGAGCGTCAGGCCCGCGATCAGGCCGCCCATCACGAAGCCGCGCCGCCCCGGATCGTGCGAGTCCACGCCGCCCTCCGCTAAGCCGCCATCGCCGCGCGCAAATTATCGTCGATCTTGGAAAGGAAATCTTGCGTGTTGAGCCATTTCTGGTCGCGGCCGATCAGCGAGGCCAGATCCTTGGTCATGAAACCGCTCTCCACCGTCGCGACGCAGACTTTTTCCAGCGTGTCGGCAAACGCGGTCACGTCCGGCGTGCCGTCGAACTGGCCGCGATAGGCCAGGCCGCGCGTCCAGGCGAAGATCGAGGCGATGGGGTTGGTGCTGGTCTCGCGGCCTTTTTGGTGCTCGCGATAGTGGCGGGTGACGGTGCCGTGCGCGGCCTCGCTCTCGATGGTCTTGCCGTCCGGGCTCATCAGCACGCTGGTCATCAGGCCGAGGCTGCCGAACCCTTGCGCGACGATGTCGGATTCCACGTCGCCGTCGTAGTTCTTGCAGGCCCAGACGTAGCCGCCGTTCCATTTCAGGGCGGAAGCGACCATGTCGTCGATCAGGCGATGCTCGTAGGTCAGGCCGAGGGTCTTGTACTGGTCCTTGAACTCGGCGTCGTAGATCTCCTGGAACACATCCTTGAACATGCCGTCGTAGGCTTTGAGGATCGTGTTTTTGGTGGAGAGGTACACGGGGTATTTGCGCAGCAGGCCGTAATTGAGGCTGGCGCGGGCAAACCCTTCGATGGAGGCGCGGGTGTTGTGCATGCCAAGGGCGACGCCCGGCCCCTTGAAGTCGTGGACGTCCAGGATCAGCGGCTCGCCGCCGCCGGCCGGGTGGTATTGCAGCGTGACCTTGCCTGCGCCGGGTATTTTCGTCTCCGCCGCGCGATAGATGTCGCCGTAGGCGTGGCGGCCGATGACGATGGGTTCGGACCAGTGCGGGACAAGGCGGGGCACGTTCTTGCAGATGATCGGCTCGCGGAAAATCGTGCCGTCCAAGATGTTGCGGATGGTGCCGTTGGGGCTGCGCCACATCTTTTTCAGGCCGAATTCGGTCACGCGCGCTTCGTCCGGCGTGATGGTCGCGCATTTGACGCCGACGCCGTACTGCTTGATCGCGTTGGCGGAGTCGACCGTGACCTTGTCGTCCGTCTTGTCGCGATATTCGATGCCGAGGTCGTAGTATTTCAGGTCGATATCGAGATACGGCAGGATCAGCTTGTCCTTGATGAAGCCCCAGATGATCCGGGTCATCTCGTCGCCGTCGAGTTCGACAACCGGGGTCTTCACCTTGATCTTTGCCATGCCGTCCTCGTGCTGAAACGCGGCGGCACCCCGCCGTTGGGCAGTTTTCCCACCTCCGCTGCGGCGCGGCAAGCCACGACGCTTTCTTTGCGCACGGCGATTGGGGCAGGGTGCGCGGATGCGCGTCTATCTCGCCGGCCCCGATGTGTTCCTGCCCGATCCGCTGGCGCGCGGTGCCGCGCTGAAGGCGGTGTGCGCGCGGCATGGCCTGACCGGCGTGTTCCCGATGGATGCGCTGGATCAGGAGCCGGAGGAATGGGCGGGGTTGGCGGAGCCGCACCGGATCGCGCTGCGCAACGAGGCCCATATTCGCGGCGCGGACGCGCTGATCGCCAATCTGACGCCGTTTCGCGGGCCGAGTGCGGATGTGGGGACGGTGTTCGAACTGGGCTTCATGCGGGCGCTGAATCGGCCGGTGTTCGGCTGGTCGAACGGCCATCCGGTGTTTTTGGCGCGCACCCGCGCATTTTTGGGAGACGCCGCGTCGCTGGCCGGGGACGGCGTGTGGCGCGACGGCGAGGGGATGGCGCTGGAAAGCTTCGGCTGCCTCGACAATCTGATGATCGACGGGGCGGTGGCGGCCTCCGGCGGGGTGCTGGAGGTGGCGGACCTCGACGCGGCCACGCGCTGGACGGATTTGGCGGCGTTCGAGCGGTGCGTGGCGCGGGCGGCGGCGGTGTTGGCGGCCGGTTGAGCGGGTGGGCTACGGCTTCGGCGTTTCGATGGCCGGGGCCGGCACCAGCAACACTTGCGGCGGTGCCTGCTTGGCGGCCGTGACTGCGCTGGCGATGGCGGCGGTTTGCGCCGACATTTCGGCCCGCATGGCGCGGAATTCCTCGGCGAGACGCTGGGGGATGGCGTCCAGCTTCTCGTTGGCGTGTGC
This sequence comes from Solirubrobacterales bacterium 70-9, assembly GCA_903970625.1. Lineage (GTDB taxonomy): Bacteria > Pseudomonadota > Alphaproteobacteria > Acetobacterales > Acetobacteraceae > CAJCJG01. The sequence continues at coordinate 4,709 of CAJCJG010000138.1, forward strand.
GGAGTTCGTCTCGATTTTGTCGTTCAGGCGAGCGATCTGGTTGCTTAGTGAAATCATTTGCGTGCCGAGGAAGGCGAAGCCAAATACCACCACGGTAAGCACGAGACCGAAAACAGTCACAGTCAAGGGGCGCACCACCTTCAGCGTGTCGAGGGCGCCTTCCAGTTTGCTAAGCCGGTTGGTCAATTCGCTCGCCTCTGGAGGATCGTCATTGCCACCGCCTCCGCCAAAATTGCTACCTCGTTCGTCAGCAACAGATACTCCACCACGTTCAAATTTGTCCGTAATATATCTTACATTGTCGTTTCTAGACATCTTCGGCGTCTTTGACAAGAATATCGAGAGCTTTCGCTAGTTCCTCGCGGGACATCTCCAAGCTATTTTCGATCGGTCCAAAACTTGTATGTCGCCCGCTTTGTGCGTGTCGGATGGCTCGCACCGTCTCCGGTATGCAAGTTTGCAGATGGTGCAAAGCGGCAGCTAAATGCAATGCCGAAGTTCGCAATTCTTGCGGGTTCAACGTCGTCACGGTGCTTGAGTCGTCTCCGGCCATATCAAAATTCCTCATTTGGAGCGCCTGTGCGTCCGTGAACCTTCGTCCTCGACCCTTTTCAGGATGCTGGTTATGCCGCCAAACGCACGGCTCGCGCTACTCCACCCCCGCCAACACCCCCAACGAAGCCGCCACGCCGAACTCCCCCGGCAGTGCCCCGCGAGGAAATAGGCGTGTCACATGGCCCATCTTCCGCCCCGGCCGCGCTTCCGCTTTGCCGTACAAATGGGGAATCAATCCGGGCGTCGCCAGGATGGTCGGCCACAGCGCCGTTTCCGCCGGCCCGACCAGATTTTTCATCACCGCATCGGAATGCCGCACCGCCGCCGGCAGCTTCAGGCCGGCGACGGCGCGGATGTGCAGTTCGAACTGGCTGGCCGGGCAGGCGTCGATGGTCCAGTGGCCGGAATTGTGCGGGCGCGGGGCGATTTCGTTGACCAGAACCCGGCCATCCGCCGCCACGAACATCTCTGTCGCCAACAGCCCGATCAAGCCCAGTCCGTCTGTGACCCGTCGCGCCACCGCCTGCGCGGATTCGGCGGTCGCGTCCTGAATGCGGGCCGGGGCGAGGGTCACGTCCAGGATGTGGTCGCGGTGGCGGTTCTCCACCGTGTCGAACGCGGAAAATCCGCCGTCGGCGCCGCGTGCCGCCACCACGCTGATCTCGCAGGCGAAATCCACGAGACCTTCCAGCACCAGCGGGCGCGGCAGCAGCGCGGCATAGGCTGGCGCCAGATCGTCCGGCGTGCGCAGCCGTGCCTGGCCGCGCCCGTCGTAGCCAAGGCGGGTGGTTTTCAGAATCGCCGGCAAACCCAGTTCGGCAACCGCTGCTTCCAGTTCGGCAAATGTTTCTACCGGCCGCCAAGGCGCAGTCGGCACACCGATGCCGTTCAGGAAGGATTTTTCGGCAATTCGGTCCTGGCTGATCCGCAGCACGGCTGGCGAGGGATGTACCGGCTTCAGCGACGCCAACAGGTCCAGCCCCTCGGCGCTGACATTCTCGAACTCGAACGTGATGACATCGACATGCGCTGCAAAGTCGCGCAGGGCCGCCGGGTCTTCGTAGTCGCCCAGCGTGACGCCGGCGCTGACCTGCTGCGCGGGACTGTCCGGCTCCGGCGTCAGGATGTGGCAGCGATAGCCGAGCCGGGCCGCCGCCATCGCCGACATGCGGCCCAACTGGCCACCGCCGACGATGCCAATGGTGGAATTAGGCGGGAGCGCCGTCATGGAACCGGCGAGTCAGCCACTGCCTCGGTGCGCGCCGCCCGCCATGCGTCCAGCCGGGCGGCGAGGTCGGCATCGGTGCCGGCCAGGATGGCGGCGGCCAGCAGGGCGGCGTTGATCGCTCCGGCGCGGCCGATGGCCAATGTGCCGACGGGAATGCCGGCCGGCATCTGCACGATCGACAGCAGCGAATCCATGCCTTTCAGCGCGGCACTTTCCACCGGCACCCCCAGCACCGGCAGCGGCGTGAAGGCGGCGGCCATGCCGGGCAGATGCGCGGCGCCGCCTGCGCCGGCGATGATCACCCGCAACCCGCGCCCGCGCGCCCCCTTCGCATACCCGGCCAGCCGATCCGGCGTCCTGTGCGCGGAGACGATGCGGGTTTCGTGCGGCACGCCAAGCTCGTCCAGCGTCGCGGCGGCGTGACGCATCGTCTCCCAGTCCGACTGGCTGCCCATGATGACGCCGACGAGCGGCGGCATCAGGCAATCGAGTCCGGGATCAGGCGGGACTCCAGCCACGCAATCTCGTCCTTCAGCAGCAGCTTGCGCTTCTTCAGCCGCACGATCTGCAACTGGTCCAGCCCGCCCTGCTCCGACAGGCGGGCGATCACCGTGTCCAGGTCGCGGTGCTCGCTGCGCAGTTCATGCAGCTTGCGCAGAAGGGAGTCACGGTCTGTTAACATATCAGGACTTTAGCATGAAAACGGTGCCGCCGTGAGCGCAACCGTGAAGCCGGCCCCGACGGATTGGCGTGGCAAAAGCAAGCGCAACGGCGTTACCATTTTGTGGCTGTCGTCCGGACGCTCCGGGCGCCGACCCACGGGTTCTATCCGAAGAAATGAGGAGGCAACATGAGCGTGCAGTCCCGTCTGGAGAGCCTGAAGGCCCGTCACAACGATCTCGAGTCCCGCATAGCCGAGGAAGACCACCGGCCGAAACCCGACGACGATCTGGTCGGCCGCCTGAAACGCGAAAAATTGCATTTGAAAGAGGAGATCGAGCGGTTGCGCTCCACCGTTCCCGCCTGACCCTTCCAACCTGATCGGGCGGCGGCGCGGTCCATAAGGGACCCGCCGCATCGCCATCATCGCCCGCACGCGCACGACAAGCCGCCGGGCTACGCCGCCTCGTCCGCGTCCGTGACCGGCAGAGGCGGTAGCGGCACTGCATGGCCTTCCCGCGTCATCCGCTCGTTGGCCTGCTGGATCATCGCGTTCAGGTCGGTCTGGCTGCACAGTCCCAGAATCACCGGGTCGCGCGGCTTGATGTTGGCGGAGTTCCAGTGCGAACGGTCGCGCACCTTCTGGATCGTCTCCTTCGTCGTGCCCATCAGTTTGCCAATTTGCGCGTCCGTCAGATGCGGGTAGTTGCGCAACAGGAAGGCGATGCCGTCCGGGCGGTCGTTGCGCTTGGCCACGGGCGTGTAGCGCGCGCCCTTCGAGCGTTTCGGCGGCGGGAAGCTGCTGGCGAGCAGCTTCAAACGGCCATTCGGGTCCTTTTCGCAGCGGTGGATTTCCGCCATCGTCACCTGGCTGTTTGCCACCGGGTCGTAGCCGACGATGCCCTGCGCCACCTCGCCATCCGCGATGGCCTGGACTTCGAGCGGGTGCATGCCGCAGAAATCGGCGATCTGCGTGAAGGTCAGCGCGGTCTTTTCGATCAGCCACACGGCGGTGGCCTTCGGCATCAGGGGCAGGGTCATGGCGGTCAACCTTGGGGGCTCACGCAACGGCGCGCGTCCGAAAAGGGGGCGTGCCGAGAATACAGGGAAGCGCGGCATATGGCGCGGGCGTCCCACCCGGGTCAAGGCGCACCAGGGCCCGCAAAGCAACAATCGCCATGCGGCAGAAGCGTGGCAGAACAAGGACTCCCGGGATGCACGACGACGACGAACCCGCGCCCAAGCCGCGACGGTTGCAGGAACTCCGGCTGGACCCGCTCGCGGTCGCCGAACTGGAGTCCTACATCGCGGAACTGCGCACCGAAATCACCCGAACCGAGGCTGAGATCGCCCGCAAGCGTAGCCATCGCAGCGCGGCGGACGCGTTTTTCAAGCTCGGCTGAGCGAACAAAAAGGGGGCCGGCGAACCGGCCCCCATTCGCTGCGTCGGCAGAATTTACGCGGCCTTGGCGGTTTCCTCGTGCGCCAGCGTCGGCGCGGTGCCGCCAATGGCGATCCGGCGCGGCTTCAACGCCTCCGGAACGACGCGCTTCAGGGCAATCTGAAGCAGGCCGTTCTTCAGGTCAGCGCCCTCGACGACGATGTGGTCGGCGAGCACGAAGCGACGCTCGAACGCACGGCCGGCGATGCCACGATGGAACACTTCCACCTTCGGCGCCTCGGCGGAGACGCGGCCGGCGACAAGGAGGGTGTTTTCCTTGACCGTCAGCTCGATGTCTTCCGGCCCGAAGCCGGCGACCGCGAGCGTCAGCCGGTAACTGTCGTCGCCGGCTTTTTCGATGTTGTAGGGGGGATAGGCCGCGTCGGCGTTGGCGGCCGAGTCGACCATGCGGGCCAGACGGTCGAAACCGATGGCGGTACGGAACAGCGGAGCAAAATCGACGGCGTTCATGGAGAAACCTCCTGCAAGAGCAAGGTTGGAACAGGAACCGCCCAACAGGGCCGGCCCGCTTGAAGTCCCCGAGGCCCGACTGGCACCTCAGACGCCTTGCAGGTAGAAAACCCGCCGCCCCGCTTCAAGAGGGGGCGGGCTGTGTCGATCGCGTCCCGCGCTATTTTTTTGCCGCCCCGATGCCGGCGAACTTCTTGTTGAACTTGGCGATCTGACCGCCCGTATCCATCACGCGCTGCACGCCGGTCCAGGCCGGATGCGATTTCGGGTCGATGTCCAGGCGAATGGTATCGCCTTCCTTGCCCGAGCAAGACCGGGTGGTGAAGGTTGTGCCATCCGTCATGATGACGTTGATGGTGTGGTATTCGGGGTGAATGCCCGGCTTCATGTCGCAACGCTCCAAAATGGTCCCGCCGATCCCGACCGGCCGGACAAGCGCGGGCGTATAGAGGCATCCGTCTGCCGGAACAAGCCGCGAAACCGGTCAGGCGGCCTCGACCGCCTGGACCTCCAGGCGCTTTCCCAGCACGCGCAGCGCCGCCGCCACCTGCCCGATATGGCTGCGATGCAGCGGATCGCGCAGCCGCCGCACCGCCTTTTCGTCCAGATCCATCCGGCGGGCGAGTTCGACGTTCGAGAGGCCGGCCGCCAGCATCGCGTCGTGCAATGCGAGTTTGGCGGCGACAAGGGGTGGGACGATGGCGACCGGGCGGCCCTGGGCGGCGGAAGGCTTCGGCAGCCTCTTCCCGTCGTCGGTGTAAAAGCTGAGGGCCGTCACCAAGGCATCTTCGGCTTGCTCCCGCACTTCCCCGGTGGTGTCACCCTCGGTAATCGCTTCCGGTATGTCGGGGAAGGTGACGGTAAAGCCGCCCTCTGGTTGCGGCGTCATGTCGTATGGATAAGCGTAGCGCATCAGACCTCCAGATCGGTCTCGGTCAGGCCGAGTTGCTTCAAAATGCCACGAAACGTTCCGACCTTCAGATCGCCCCGATGCCGTGGAATTGTCGTGCCCAGGCCCCGAAGTCGCACGCGCGTGTGGTTGCTACCTTGCGTCACGTCGATCTCCCATTCCCGCTACGTCGCCAGACGATGCAGCCGGCGCAACAGATCGGCGGCGCTCATACGACACTATCGGACAAATTAGTCCGAAAATCCACCCAAACCCTCACGGCATCACTGCCCGATGATACGGCTGCGCCAGCGGCGGTTTTGCCCCGAGCAACCGCGCGGCGCGCAGCGGCCAGGCCGGGTCGGCCAGCAGCGCGCGGGCGATGAAGGCCAAATCCGCGCGCCCGTTGGCCACGATCTCCTCCGCCTGCTCGGGTGCCACGATCATGCCGACCGCACCCGTCGCCAGCCCCGTGCCGTGCTTCATCGCCTCGGCGAACGGCACCTGATAGCCGGGATAGGCCGGCACCTTCTGGTCGCGATGCACGCCGCCCGACGAACAGTCGATCAAATCCACCTTGCCGGTGGCGGCCAACAATGTGCCGACCTCGACCGCGGCTTCGATCGTCATGCCACCCGCCACCCAGTCGCTGCACGACAGGCGGACGAACAGCGGCATGTCGTCCGGCCATTCCGTGCGCACCGCGTCCACCACGTCCAGCAGCAGCTTCGCCCGGCCCGCGAGGTCGCCGCCGTACTCGTCGTTGCGGGTGTTCGTCAGCGGCGAGAGGAACGACGAGATCAGGTAGCCGTGCGCGCCATGGATCTCCAAAATTTTGAAGCCGGCCTCGCGCGCCCGCCGCGCGGTGGCCGCGAACTCGCCGGTGATGACACGCAGTTCTTCGACGCTCAGCTTATGCGGCGCGGGCGCGTCGGCATAGAACGGCTCGGCGGTCGGGCCGAGCGGAGTCCAGCCGCCGTCCTCGGGCCGGATCGGCTTGCCGCCTTCCCATGGCCGCGCGCTGCTCGCCTTGCGGCCGGCGTGGGCGATCTGCATGCCCGGCACCGCCCCCGCGCGCGCGATCAGCGCCGCCAGCCGGGCCGCGAGCGCCTGCTGCGCATCGGTCCAGAGGCCCAGGCAGCCCGGCGTGATGCGGGCGACGGCGGACACATGTGTCGCCTCCGTGAACACGATGCCGGCGCCGCCGAACGCGTGGGCGCCGAGATGCTGGACATGCCAGTCGTCGCCCAGCCCCTCGGTCGCCACGTACTGGCACATCGGCGAGACGGTGATGCGGTTGCGCGCGGTCACGGCGCGGAAGCTGATCGGCTCGAACAATTTGCTCATCGGTCGTCCTGTCGGGTCGGGAAGCCGGGAACGTGGCGCGCGCGGCAGCCCCCGGCAACCCCGGGTTTGACGCACCGCCGCGCGCCCCCCTAGCGTTCGCCGCGTCAGCGAGGGGGAACACCATGCGCCTGCAAGGAAAAATTGCCGTCGTCACCGGGGCCGGCGGCGGGTTCGGCGAGGGGATCGCCCGCCGCTTCGGGCAGGAGGGCGCCCGCGTCGTGGTCGCCGACATCAACCCGGCCGCCGCGCGCAAAGTGGCGCTGGAAATCGGCAACGGCGCCGTCGCCATCGGCGGTGACGTGAGCAAGGCCAAGGATGTGGCCATGATGGTCGGCGCGGCGGTGGACCGTTTCGGGGGCCTGGACATCGTCGTCAACAACGCCGGCACCACGCACCGCAACCAGCCGCTGCTCGACGTGCCGGAGGAGGAGTTCGACCGCGTGTATGCGGTCAACGTGAAGTCGATTTACTTTACCACCCAATCCGCCGTGCCGGTGTTCCGAAAGCAGGGGCGCGGCGGTTCCATCATCAACATCAGCTCGACCGCCGGCATCCGCCCGCGCCCCGGCTTGGTCTGGTACAACGGGACGAAGGGCGCCGTGAACACGATGACGCAGTGCATGGCCATCGAACTCGCGCCCGACAATATCCGCGTCAACGCGATCTGTCCGGTGCTCGGTGCCACGGGCCTGACCGAATTGTTCATGGGCCAGCCGGACAGCCCGGACATCCGCCAGAAATTTCTGTCCACGATCCCGCTCGGCCGCATGAGCCAGCCCAGCGACATCGCCAACGCCTGCGTCTGGCTCGGCGAGGATGCGTCCAGTTTCATCACCGGCGTCCTGCTGCCGGTCGATGGCGGCAGAACCGCCTGATGAACATTCTGTCGATTCAGTCCTGGGTCGCCTACGGCCATGTCGGCAACGCGAGCGCGATGTTTCCGCTGCAACGGCTCGGCGCCGAGGTGTGGGCGGTCAACACGGTGCAATTCTCCAACCACACCGGCTACGGCAGTTGGACCGGCACCGTCTTCACCGGCCAGCAGGTGGCGGACGTGATCGACGGGATCGCCGCGCGCGGCGTGCTGCCGACGGCGGACGCGGTGCTGTCCGGCTACATGGGCGATGCCGCCATCGGCACCGCGATTCTGGACGCGGTGGCGCGCGTAAAGGCCGCGAACCCGGACGCGTTGTATTGCTGCGACCCGGTGCTCGGCGACGTCGGGACCGGCATCTACGTGCGCCCCGGCATCCCCGAATTCATGGCCAAACAAGCGGTGCCGCGCGCCGACATCGTCACGCCCAACCAGTTCGAACTGGACCGTCTGACCGGCCGCACCTCCGCCACGCTCGCCGACGCCAAGGCCGCGATGGCCGCGTTGCAGGCGACGGGGCCGCGCACCGTGCTGCTCACCAGCCTGCACACGGACTCCACGCCCGAGGATTCCATCGACATGATGGCGGCCGAAGGCGGCGAATTCTGGCTGCTGCGCACACCCAAACTCCCGATCTCCGTCAACGGCGCGGGGGACGCGATTGCCGCCCTGTTCCTGTTTCACCGCCTGCGCAGCGGCAGCGCCGCCGCAGCACTTGAAGCGGCCGGCAGTTCCGTGTTCGGCCTGCTGCGCCGCACCGCCGAGGCCGGCGCGCGCGAAATCCTGACGGTCGCGGCGCAGGACGAATTCGTGGCGCCCTCGCGAAAGTTCACCGCCATCCCCTGCTGAGGCACGCTGCATACACACGTCGTTAACCGTCCCGGCCGCACGCTGACGGCGCACGCGGAAAGTCCGCGCGGAGAATAGGCAATGTCGCAGTCTGGTGGGCAGGACGTCCTCAGCAACGCGAGCTTTGCCCAGGGCACCTGGGGCTCGGGCGGCTTCGACGGGGTGGGGTTCTATACCGGCGGCAGCGTCGGCGCGGGCACCGCGACCCTGACTGGCAAGGTCACGGCGATGGGAGACCCCGTCACCGCCACCCTCGCCGGAACCACGGTCACGCTGTATGCCTATGCCGAAATCGCCGGCGGCGGTGGCCTCGTGATGTATTCGGCCGGCTACAAGACGATGTACGTGTTCCTCACAAGCACGTTCGTCCCATCGCAGTCCTACACGCTGTTCTACAATTTCGGCGACTTCAACCCGCCCTGCTTCGCGGCCGGCACCAAAATCGCCACCGCGCGCGGCGAAATCCCCGTCGAATCGCTGCGCGTGGGCGACCGGGTGGTGGCGCTGCGCAGCCGCCGCTTCGCCGAAATATCCTGGCTGGGGCACCGCCGGCTCGACTGCGCCGACCATCCGCGCGGCCACGATGTCTGGCCGGTGCGCATCTCTGCCAGCGCCTTCGCCACCGACATGCCGCATCGCGACCTGCTGGTCTCGCCCGACCATGCCTTGTTTATCGACGGCAGCCTCGTGCCCGTGCGCTTCCTGATCAACGGCGCCACCATCGTGCAGGAGCCAGTGGCGAAAGTGACCTACTGGCACGTCGAACTGCCGTCGCACGATGTGCTGCTCGCCAACGGCATGCCGGCTGAAAGCTATCTGGACACCGGCAATCGCGGCCTGTTCGACAATGCGGTCGGCCCGATGCGGGCGCATCCCGTGGTGGCGCGGCGGGTGCGGGAGGCGCGGGCCTGCGCGCCCTTCGAACTCGACCCGGCCGCCCACGTCGCGCTGCGCCGCCGGCTGCTGGC
>CAJCJG010000139.1 GCA_903970625.1 Solirubrobacterales bacterium 70-9
GCCCTGCCGCCCGTCCCGGCCAGACGCAGGCCGCACCGGAACGCAGCCCCCAGCCCCGCCGCCGAAGCCGCCGCACCGGGCGTGGGCAAGGCCGCATCGGCCCCGGGACTCGGCGCCGCGTGCAGCGCCCGTACCCGCTCAAAACCCCTCCACTGCCGGCTCGAAAAATTTCGGCCTGATCCAAGCGCCGATCTTGTCACGTCCTGAATGTTCCACTATCGTAATAAAAGAGAAGTTCATCTCTGGAATCAACGAATTATCCGTCACCCCGGCGAAGGCCCATGGGCGCTGACATAAGACGAAACTGGTCCGCGCTCTTCTCCTCCCTCTCCGCCCCGTTGGGGCGGAGAGGGCCGGGGAGAGGTGGGGCAGGCCGCCGCTCCGGTGTCGCAGGGTCGCTTCCAACGCAATGCGAACGGGGACACCCACCTCTCCCCCCGCGAAGGGCGGGCGGAGAGGGAGAAGAAAGCGCCTATGTCAGCGCCCATGGGCGAAGCCCGGCGTCCAGGCCAGCACGAAAATCGGCGTAGAATGGGGCCGGATTCCGGCCTTCGCCGAAATGACGAGCTGGAGGCGTCGCCTTCATGTCCACAGCACACGAACAAGCGGCCCGGGACTGGGCCGCTTGGATTCAGGTCGTTGTGAGGGGATGGCACCCGGGCGACGGCCCGCTGAATAGCCATAGCCTGTGCCTGTTGCTGCGCGACGGGGCTTCGGCTCGGCGAAGCCACGCCCTCGCTCAACTCGGCGCCACCGCCAGCCGGTAAATCCGCGCCGCCGTCCCGCGATACAGGTTTTTCCGCTCGTCCAGGCTCGCGCCCGCGACCACACGGTCCAGTATCTCGACCCACTGCGGATAATGGTGGGTCAGGTCCGAGACCGACCAGTCGCTGCCGTACATCGTCCGGTCGAACCCGAACGCCTCGATCACATGGGCAATGTACGGCGTCACATCCGCCTCGGTCCAGGCGGCATGATCGGCCTCGGTGATCACGCCGGAGACTTTCACCGCCACATTCGGCAGCGCCGCCAGTTCGCGGATTTGCCCCCACCACGGCTCGCGCAGGCCGTACCGGATGTCCGGCTTGCCGATATGGTCGAGCACGAAGAACGTGTCCGGGCATTTGCGAACCAGTTCCAGCGCGTAGGCCATCGCGAAGCTTTTGATGCAGATGTCGAACGGCAGCCCGTGCCGTCCCACGGTCCGCACACCCTCAATGAAATCGGGGGCAAGGCAAAAGCCGGGATCGGACTCGGTCTGGATCAGGCGGCGGATGCCGCGCAGCGCGCCGAAGCGGGACAGGGCGGCCAGATCCTCGGCGACCCCGGCGCCTTTCTCCACCGGCGCGTGCGCCACCATGCCGCACAGGCGCGCGTCGGCATCCGCCATTTCCTGCACGAACGCCGCTTCCGCCAGATGCAGGCCGGCATCGACCGCCACTTCGGCGAACACGATTCCGTCCACCTGAACGGGACCGCGCGCGGCATCGAACTCGCGCAACCCGTGCGGGCTGTTGATCCTCGGGACGCTGGCCAGCCAGCCGTAGCTCAGGCGCTGCGGGTCATAGAGATGGACATGGGCGTCGATGATCGGGAAATCGGGCATTGGGGTCCTCGCGGGCTGAGCAGCAGATGCGGGCCGAGATCGGCGATACGCGCGGCACCGCACAGGCCCATCGTGCGGTCGATCTCGCGGCGAAAAATATCCAGGACGTGGGCCACACCCGCCTGCCCGGCGACGGCCACGCCCCACAATTGCGGACGGCCGATCAGGCAGGCGCTGGCGCCGAGGCACAAAGCGCGGACCACATCGGCCCCCCGCCGTACGCCCCCGTCCAGCAGCACCGGGATGCGGCCGGCGACGGCCTCCACCACGCCGGGCAGCGCGGCCAGGGTCGCGGCGGCGCCGTCCAGTTGCCGGCCACCATGGTTTGACACGATGACCCCATCCACGCCGCACGCAACCGCATGCGCCGCTTCGGCCGGGTGCAAAATGCCCTTCAGGATCAGCGGCCCGCGCCACAGCCGGCGGATCTCGTCCACATCGGCCCAGTTCATCGCCGGATCGAGCAACTGGCTCATCCGGCCGGCAAGGGTGGCAAGGCTCTCGTTCGCACCCGGCCGGACATAGTTGCCGAACGTCAGGCGAGAGAATTCCGGACGCATGCGAAGCAGCCACGGCAGCTTGGTCGCCATCCGCGCCAGATCGAGCGGGGAGAACCGCGGCGGGATGGCAAAACCGTTGCGAACGTCACGCTCGCGATTGCCGAGCAACTGGTTGTCGATAGTCAACACCAGCGCATCGTAGCCGGCGGCCTGCGCCCGCTCGGTCAGTTCGCGGGTGAAGGCGCGGTCGCGATAGACGAACACCTGCATCCAGCGCGGCGCGGCGCCGGTTTCGGCCAGTTGCTCCAGCGTGCAGACCGAGCCGTGGCTGAGGCAGTAGGCGGTCCCGGCGGCAGCGGCGGCGCGGGCGGCTTCGCGTTCGCCGTCCGGCCAGAACAGCCCGCCCAGGCCGGTCGGCCCGATCAGGACCGGGATGCTGAGTCGCTCGCCGAACAGGTCCACGCTCATGTCGCGCGCGGCCGGCCCGTTCAGCGGCATCGGCAGAAACGACACGTCGTCAAAGGCTGCCTCGTTGGCGCGCAGCGAACTCTCATCCTCGGCGGCGCCGTCGGCAAAATCGAACACCGGGCGCGGCAACACCGCGCGGGCGAGCGCGCGCATCGCGGCAACGTTGTAAGCGCGGCGGCGCCAGCGTTCGGCCATCCGGTTTCCCCCTCCCCGAATGCTAGACACACCGCGCGCCGGTCGCCAGGGCTTGCGGCCCGGCCGGTATTTCGGCACTCCAACCCCCATGCCTCTGTTCCGCCCCACCGGCGCTGCGGCGCGATGACGAGTCGGACCACGCCGTTCGCGCCGCTGGCGACGGAGCGGCTGTCCCTGCGGCCGTACCGGGCCGAGGACGCGGCGGAGCTACATCGCCTCATCAACGACTGGGAAGTCTGCCGCTCGCTCGCGGCGGTGCCATACCCGTATCCCCGCGCGCTGGCCGACGAGTGGATTGCCTCCGCCGCCACGTCGCTGGCGGACGGCAGCGCCTACCATCTGGCGATCACCGGCACCGAGGGCGAGCGCGAGGTGATCGTCGGCGGCGTTGGCCTGCGGGTCGATGCGGCGGCGGGGACAGGGCGGCTCGGGTACTGGGTCGGCAAGCGTTTTTGGGGGCATGGCGTGGCCGCCGAGGCGGCGGGGCGGCTCGCGCGCTGGGCGCTGGCCAACCTCGATCTGCACACGCTGGAGGCCAACGTCGCCACCGACAACGCCGCCTCCATCGCGGTGCTGCGCAAGATCGGCTTTTCGCATGTCGGGCGCGGGACGGAGCATTTTCGCACCCGCGACGCCGACCTGCCGGTGCTCCGGTTCGCTGCCTCCCGCGAAAACCTGTTCGGCGTGCCGGAAGCGGGCGAGGCGGACCAAGCGGGCAGCAAGCCGCTGCTGCTGGTCGCCGCCTGCGCGCTGGTGGATATCGAGGGGCGGGTGCTGCTGGCCCGGCGGCCGGAAGGCAAGAAGATGGCCGGCCTGTGGGAGTTCCCCGGCGGCAAGCTGAACCAAGGCGAGACGCCGGAAGTGGCGCTGATCCGGGAATTGAAAGAGGAACTGGGCATCGAGGTGGCGGGAAGCTGCCTCGCGCCGTTCGCGTTTGCCTCGCACGGCTATGCGACGTTCCATTTGCTGATGCCGCTGTATCTATGCCGCCGCTGGCGCGGCCGGCCGCAGGGGCGCGAGGGACAAACGCTGGCTTGGGTCCGGCCGGACAAGCTGGCCGAATACCCGATGCCGGAGGCCGACCGCCCGTTGGTGCCGCTGCTGCGCGATTTTCTATGATCGGGACAAATATGACCGACAATCCCACCGCCGGCCTCATCATCATCGGCAACGAGGTGCTCTCCGGCCGCACCCAGGACGCCAACCTCAAGTATATTGCGACCCGCCTCGGTGAACTCGGCATCGCGCTGCGCGAGGCCCGCGTGATCCCGGACGTGCCGGAGACGATCATCGCCACCGTCAACGAAGTCCGCGCCCGCTTCGACCATGTGTTTACCACCGGCGGTATCGGGCCGACGCACGACGATATCACCAGCGAATGCATCTCCGTCGCGTTCGGCGTGCCGTGGGAGATCCATCCGGTCGCGTTCGAGAAGATGAACGCCGCCTACAAACCGGGCGATTTCAACGCCGCCCGGCAGCGCATGGCCACGATGCCGCGCGGCGCCTCGCTCATCGAGACCAAGGCCTCCATCGCGCCCGGCTTTTCCATCGGCAACGTGCATGTGATGGCCGGCGTGCCGCGCATCATGCAGGCGCAGTTCGAGGCGGTGGCGACCACGCTGCGCGGCGGGCTGCCGATCATCTCGCGGGCGGTCCATAGCAAGGGGGTCATGGAAGGCGCGATTGCCGCCGGGCTGACGGCCATTCAGGGGCGCTATTCGGCTGTGGATATCGGCAGCTACCCGTACTATCGCGAGGGCGGCGGCGGCGTTTCGATTGTTGCGAAAGGCACCGACGCGCCGGCGGCGGAGGCGGCGATTCGCGAGGTCACGGCGCTGATGCGCGAGATCGGCGGCACCCCGGTGCAAGGCGAGCCGCCAGCTTGAAGGGCCGTTGCGTGGCCGCCATATCGCGTTGCAGCGCAGCATGCGCGAGGAACCGACGATGCCGTTGAGCGAGCCGACCGAGCGGGAATTGCTGCACACGCGCGAGATCGTCATTCGCGGCTACCACCGTGCCGACGGGCTGTTCGACATCGACGCCGAAATCGTCGATACGAAGTCCTACACATTCACGACCAGCGACCGCGCCATCCCGGCGGGCGACCGGCTGCACAACATGGTCATGCGGCTCACGGTCGATGCCAGTCTGACCATTGTGGGGGCCGAGGCCGCAACCGAATACGGGCCGTTCGCCATCTGCGGCGGCGGAGCGGCAACGTTCGGGCGTCTGGTCGGATTGCCAATCCGGGCAGGCTTCATGCGCGAGGCCAACGCCCGCCTCGGCGGCATCGAGGGCTGCACCCACATCCGCGAGATGCTGCAACAGATGGCGACCGTGGCGTTCCAGACCAGCTTCGTGCTGCCGTCCCGGCAGGTGGACGACCGAGCACAGGCGGACCGACTGGTAAACTCCTGCCACGCCTACTCGGCGGGGGGGCCGGTGGTGCGACGGCGTTGGCCGGAGCTTTACACCGGGCCGGACGGCGGCGCCGAGGCGGCGGCGGACTGAGATTCGCCGATCCCCGGCCCGTTCATGCCACCCGGCGCGCCGCCCGGGACCGGCAGCAGGCCATGGCCGACGGCGCGATGGCCCGGTTCGATGGCGGCGAGGCGGAAATACTCCAGCACATGCACCCGCACGGCCGATGTGCGGCCACCCGGATGGCCACGCTTTTCGATCCGGCGTACGACCTCACCCAGCGAGAGGCGTTCGCGCTCGCAGATTTCCTGAAGGGCTTCCCACAACTCGGGCTCCAGCCGCATGCTGGTGCGCCCGCGGCTTGCGGTAACGTTACGATTGACCAGTCTGCTGGACACGGTTTGGCACCTCCGCCAATTCGATTTTGAACTTGCGGGCGAAGCGTTTCCGAACGGTGAATGCTCGGCGGCGCAGGGCTCGCGACGGATGTCAGTAGGACATCCTTAGAGACACCATGGTCATAACTATTGGGATATCGCAATCATTATTAAAGTGCCGGACCAACGACCCAGCCATGATGATTACGCAATCGTAGTGGGATGCTCCGCGGGCGTCCGCAGCGTCAAGGACAGAGCGTGAAGGCCAGTCGCGAATTCCGCCGCCAGCGCCGCATGAACCGCGCGGGAGCGGTCCACGCGGCCTTGGCCGGCGAACGCGGCGGCGACCATGGTTACGGCGAAGTGCGTCTCCCCACCCTCTCCCGCCCCCGCGTGGCCGGCGTGGCGGGCGCTTTCGTCCGCCACTTGCAACAATGTCGGGGCGAACGTCTCGGCAAGTCGGCTGGCGATGCGGTCGGCGCGCGTTTTCATGCGCTGGATGTGGGCATGTCGGGCGCACGGGAAAACCCCCTTTGCAAAACCCGCCGCCGGCCGCACATATCTGGCCGATGAACCGTCGCTCCCCTCGCACCCGGGCCTACGCACCCGACCCCGGAGCGCCTGGCCGTTGCTGCGACCTGCCCGGCTGCGGCGCCCCCGGCGAGTACCGGGCGCCGAAGTCTCGCACGGCGCTGAACGACTACTGGTGGTTCTGCCTGGAGCATGTCCGCGCCTACAACGCCGGCTGGGACTTCTACAAGGGCATGACGCCGGGCGAGATCGAAGCCCAGGTGCGGTCCGACACTGCCTGGCAGCGCCCAACCTGGCCGCTGGGGCGGCTTGGCGGCAAGCTGGATGCGGACATGCTGAACGACCCGCTGCATGTGCTGAACGCCGGCCGGCGCACGGCCCACGACGCCGAGCAACGCGCCCGCGCCGCCGCCGAGGCACCGGGGGATTTGCGCGAGCCGCTGGCCACGCTGGGCCTGTCCTGGCCGCTGACGCTCGACGAATTGAAAAGCCGCTACAAGCAGTTGGCCAAACTCCACCACCCGGACGCCAACAACGGCGACCGGGCGGCCGAGGAACGGCTGAAGATCATCAACCTCGCCTATGCCGCCCTGCGCGGCCGCCTGATCGCGGCACCGATGGCGGCCGCGAGCTAATCGTCATCGTCGGCTACCCAAGACGCCAATGCCGGGAGTAGTCTTCGTGCCCGGGAACCACAGGATCGCTGGCCTATGAACAAGCTCGCCCCCGTCGCCGAAAGCCTTGGCTCCGAAAGCCGTGCCGCCCCGACCTCCGCGATCGGCACGCCGGACATCGAAGTGTCCGCGCGGGACCTGTTTGGCATCGACACCGACATCAAGGTGCCGGCGTTTTCCGTGCGCACCGAACATGTGCCGGACATCGACCTGGCCTACAAATTCGACCGCGAGACAACGCTGGCGATCCTGGCGGGATTTGCGTTCAATCGCCGGGTGATGGTGCAGGGCTACCATGGCACCGGCAAATCGACCCATATCGAGCAGGTTGCGGCCCGGCTGAACTGGCCGTGCATCCGCGTCAATCTCGACAGCCACATCAGCCGCATCGACCTGATCGGTAAGGATGCCATCGTCCTGAAGGACGGCAAGCAGATCACCGAATTCCGCGAGGGCATCCTGCCGTGGGCGCTTCAGCACGCCTGTGCGCTGGTGTTCGACGAATACGATGCCGGCCGGCCGGACGTGATGTTCGTCATCCAGCGTGTGCTGGAGGTAGAGGGCAAGCTGACGCTGCTCGACCAGAACCGCGTGATCCGGCCGCACCCCGCATTTCGCCTGTTCTCGACTGCCAACACCGTGGGCCTGGGCGACACGACAGGGCTTTATCACGGCACACAGCAAATCAACCAGGGCCAGATGGATCGCTGGAACATCGTCGCCACGCTGAACTATCTGCCGCACGGGCAGGAAACCGAGATCGTGATCGCCAAATTGGGCATCGACCCGACGGATCGCGCGGCCAAGAAGCGGGTTGAGAGCATGGTGGCGCTGGCGGATCTGACGCGCGCGGGCTTCATCAACGGGGATATCTCCACCGTGATGTCGCCGCGCACGGTGATCACCTGGGCCGAGAACACCCGCATCTTCGGCGACGTAGGGTTCGCGTTCCGCCTGACGTTCCTGAACAAGTGCGACGAGGCCGAGCGAAGCACAGTGGCCGAATATTACCAGCGTTGCTTCAATGAGGAGATTTCGACGGGAACGCTGGCGCGGCGCGCGGGATAGGGCGCTTTACTGCATCATGAGCGGCACCAAGGACAATTCCCGCACCGAGGATTTCAAGCGCGCCACCACCGGCGCCGTGCGTGCCATGGCGGGCAGCAACGAGGTCCAGGTGGCGTTTCAGCCCGGTCCCTCTGGCCTCGCCGGCAAACGCGCCCGGCTGCCGCTGCCGACCCGCGCGTTGCCGCCGGCAGAGGTGGCGCGGCTGCGGGGTGTCGCCGACAGCCTGGCGCTGCGCATCGCGCACCATGACGACGCCGTCCACAACGCACGCATGCCGGCGCGGCGCGAAGCCAAGGACGTGTACGACGCGCTGGAACAAGCACGCGTGGAGGTGGTGGGCGCGCGCCACATGAGCGGGGTGGCCGCAAACTTGCGGGCTCGGCTCTCGGAGGAATGCGAGGCCGAGGGGTTCGATCGCATGACGCGCAAGGACCAGTTACCGATGGCGCATGCGCTATCCCTGCTGGTGCGGGAGCGGATGTCGGGCGAGGTGTCGCCCCCGGCTGCGGCGCGTGTGCTGGACATGTGGCGCGACACGCTCGGCGACGTGGCCGACAACGCGCTGACGGAGATGGCGTCCACGCAGGACAATCAGGCGGCGTTCACGCGAGCGGCGCGAAAATTGCTGGCGGCGCTCGATCTTGCCGAGGCGGAAGTCGAGGCAGAGCCTCAGGAGAACGAAGACAACGACGAAGGCGGCGAAGAATCCGGGCCGCAGGATTCCAGCCAGGAAGGCGAAGGCGAAAGCCGCTCCGAGGAAGAGAGCACGCTCGGCGCACAGCCCGAGGAAGCGCAGGGCGAGGCGGCCGATGACGAGACCAGCGACAGCGCCGAGGATGACGCGGCAGCGGCGGAAGGCGAGGATCGGCCCGGCGGCCCGCAGCCGCGCCGCGACCGGCCGAACACGCACTCGGACGCCGGATACAAGGCTTTTACAAGAGCCTGCGACGAGGAAATTGCCGCCGAGGATTTGTGCGACGCCGACGAATTGTCTCGGCTGCGGCAGCAACTGGACCAGCAGTTGCAGCATCTTCAGGGCGTTGTTTCGAAACTCGCCAATCGCCTTCAACGGCGCCTGCTCGCACAGCAGCAGCGGGCGTGGGACTTCGATCTTGAGGACGGGATGCTGGACGCGGGGCGGCTGGCACGGGTGATCGTGAACCCGATGCAGGCGCTTTCCTACAAGCGCGAGCGGGACACGGATTTTCGCGATACGTGTGTGACGCTGCTGATCGACAATTCCGGCTCGATGCGCGGCCGCCCGATCACGGTGGCGGCGATGTGCGGCGACATTCTGGCCCGCACGCTGGAACGGTGCGCAGTGAAAGTGGAAGTGCTGGGCTTCACCACGCGAGCGTGGAAAGGCGGGCAGTCGCGCGAGAAATGGGTGGCGGACGGCAAGCCGCGCAACCCGGGCCGCCTTAACGATCTTCGACACATCATCTACAAGTCCGCCGATGCACCGTGGCGGCGGGCACGCAAGAATCTCGGGCTGATGCTGCGCGAGGGATTGCTGAAGGAGAACATCGACGGCGAGGCGTTACAGTGGGCATATCGACGCCTGACGGCGCGGCCGGAACGTCGCCGCATTCTGATGGTGATTTCCGACGGCGCACCGGTGGATGACAGCACGCTGTCGGTCAATCCAGGGAATTATCTGGAGCGCCACTTGCGAGAAGTGATTCGCGAGATCGAGGCCCACGATTTCGTGGAGCTGATTGCCATTGGCATTGGGCACGATGTCACGCGCTACTATCGCCGCGCCGTGACCATCGTGGATGCAGAAGAATTGGGCGGCACGATGATGAAGAAACTGACGGAATTGTTCGACGAGGATGCGGCGCTGGCGTGGGCGCGAGCCGCCATGGAACGAGCGCCTTTGGTTGCATAAGAGGAAGGTTTTCCGTTTGCCTTCGATGCCTGCGCTTTGTTACTTCCCAAGCACAAATTTCGCCAGGGCCTGCCCCAAACATGCGCGCAGCCGCTCGGCGGTGTTGTTGCGGTCGCGGCGGTTGGCGGATTCCAGATCCAGCTCGCCGCTGTCGGCCCAGTGCCGCATCAGATCGTAGCGGCGGAACAGCGCAGCGTCGCCGTGCGCGGCGAGTTGCTCCATGACGGCACGGTAAGGCGCCAGATCGGAGTTGCTTTCCAGTAGACGGCTGTAGGGCACGTCGACCAGCACGAGGCCGGCGCCCGCGCCCGCGACGGCGACCGCGCCTTCGCCGAGCGTACCGGCGAATTGTTCGGGCGGCAGTTTGCGCACGGCTTCCACCGTGCCGGTCTGCCACAGCACGAGTTGATAGGTGTGGGCTGCGAGTTCCTTGCGCAGCGCGACCAGCATCTCCGCCGCCGTCGCTGCGCGGGCACCGTGCAAGGTCAGATGCAGTGTGGCACCCGGGGCGGCGGCGTGCAGCGCCTCGATCATATGGTCGGGCACCGAGCCATCCACACCGCCGCGCGGGCCGAGCAGCGTGCCCGACCCAATCGCCAGCACGTCCAGCCGCCCGCCCGGTTGCAGGCCGGCACCGATGTGGGCGAAGCCATGCGGCCACGCCACCAGATCGGCCGGCACGTCGCACGGAAGCGCCGGCGGCATGTCGGCCGCGAACACAGGCAACGGCGCCGCCAGCAGGGCGGCGACCAGGAGACGCGCGCGGATCATACCGGCACGCGCTAGCAGTCGGGTGACGTTGCGACAAGCGCCGGGTTGCAGGGACTGCCCCGCCAAATCATCCGCGAGCGTCCATGCTGACCGCCAACGCCTCCACATCGGCCGCCGCCGGGCAGTTCGGGTGGCGCTCCAGCAACAGCGTTTGGCGGCGGATCGCGTCGCGCACATGGTCGTCGCGGCGGACGATTCCGAGGCAGGGGGGCGTGTGGCCGAGGAACGTCTCGCACGCGCGCGCAAGCGTTTGGTAGGTGCGCTCGCCCGCCGCGCGCGTGGCGGCGGCATTGACGACGATGGCCGTGTTGCGAGTCCTGGCGTCGGCGGCGTGAAGTTTCAGCACCGCGTAGGCATCCGTCAGGCTGGTCGGCTCGTCGGTGGCGACCACAAACAATCGGTCGGCGAAGGCGGCCATGCGGCGGACCGGGCGATCCAGCCCGGCGGCGAGGTCGAGAACGATCGTGTCGTAGGCTGGTGCAGCGCGCAGCGCCGCCAGAAGCTGTTCGAGCGCGGCCGGCGCGAGGCTGGCGAGCGTGCCGGAGCCGGAATGGCCGGGCAGAATGTGGAAGCCGCCGATGCGTACCACAGCGTCGCGCAGCGCCACGCGGCCAGCCACCACGGCGGCGAGGTCAGCGGCCGGCGTCAGCCCGAGTTGGATATCGACATTGGCGAGGCCAAGATCGCCGTCGAACAAAAGAACTCTGCGCCCGGCGCGGGCCAGTGCGTGAGACAGCGTGATAGCAAGCCATGTTTTGCCGACGCCGCCTTTGCCGGAGGCGATGGCGAAGATGCGGCCGGTCATGCGGGGTGCCGATGCGTTTGGGGGAGTTGCAAGCGACTGGCGAGAAGTTCGGGCGTCAGCGGAACGAGGCCGTCGGCCGCGCCGGGACCGATGCCGCCCTCGCACAGTGCGAGCCCGGCCTCGGCGGCAGCGAGGATTCCGCCGAGGCGGCGGGCGAGATCGAGCTTGGTCGCGACCAACATCCGCGCGCCGGCCTCGACGTAGGCTTGCGCGAGGTCCGTCGCCTCGCCGGGATCCAGCCCGGCAGGCAGCACGGCGACGATGCGGCCGCCGGCCGTGGACGCCAAGGCGGCAAGTTCGTCGCGCTCGCCGCTGAGGAACGGATCAGAACCGGGCAGGTCGATCAACGTCGGAGGGCGGTCGCAGCGGTCGGCGATGGTGCGCGCGAGCATGATGGCATCGGTGGCCGTGACGAGATGCACGCCGAGCAAGCGCGTGAACGCAGCAAGCTGCTCGGTGGCGCCGGCTCGCTTGCCGTCCGCCGTGATCACCAAGGGCTTGGTGCCGGCCATCACCAGACGGCTGGCGAGGCGCGCGACCGTCAGCGTCTTGCCGGCACCGGGCGGCCCGGCCAGCAACAGAACCACACCCTCCTGCAACGGCAATGTCGCAAAGTTCAACGCGGCCGCCAACGTCGTTCGCAGCGGCGCCCGCGCAAGGCGCGCGGCGAGCGCATCGGGCACTCCGTGGAACCGCAAGCTGTCGCCCGCGAGCGGCGGCGGCGGATCACTCCGTTCAAGCGCCGCCGTGATTTCCACGCCGTCGCCGACGCGGCGCGTGTTGAGAATCAGTGCGTCGGGGCCAAGCTCGGCACGGATGCGGGCAATGGCGTCGGCGGCCGTCGACGCACGATAGAGCTTTAGACGCACGCGGCCATCAGACGCTTCCCACTGTGCGGATGCGGGCGCGGGGGTAGATCTCCGTCTGCGCAAGCACCGGCGTCGCGGGGCGGATCCGTTCGACGATGGCCCGAACGTGGAAGCGGATCCCGGAGCTGGAGACCAGAACCGGCGACTCACCGGATTGGGTGGCCGCGTCGAAAACTGAGCGGAACCGCTTCATGAACTCGGTGAGCTTGCCGGGCGCCATCGCAAGCTGACGATCCTCCGGTGGGCCGGTCAGCGACTCCAGAAATGCCACGTCCCACTCCGGCGACAAGGTGACGATGGGAATGTAGCCGCCCGTGCCGGTGTGCGAATCGCTGATCTGGCGCGCGAGGCGCATGCGGACATGCGCGGCAATGGCGGTGACAGTACGGCCGGCACCGGCACAGGCTTCCTGAATGCCTTCCAGGATCGTTGGCAGATCGCGGATCGATACGCGCTCCGCCAGTAGAGCCTGCAAAACGCGTTGCACGCCGCCAACGGTGATTTGCGAAGGAATGAGTTCCGTCAACAGTTTTTGGTGTTCGCGCGGCAGATCGTCCAGCAGCTTCTGCGTCTCCGCGAACGACAGCAGTTCGGGCATCGCCTGCTTGACCAGTTCGGTGAGATGTGTCGTCAGCACGCTGGGCGGATCGACGACAGTGCAACCGCGAAAGATGGCCTCCTCGCGCAGCGATTGGTCGATCCACAAAGCCGGCAGCCCGAACGCGGGTTCGGTGGTGCGATCACCCTGAATGTCGATCTCCCGGCCCGACGGGTCCATGGCGAGCAGCATCGTCGGACGCAATTCTCCGCGCCCTGCCTCGATCTCCTTGATGCGAACCGAGTAGGCGTCGGCCGCAAGCTGCATGTTGTCCTGGATGCGGACCGGCGGCAGGACGAAGCCCATCTCGGCGGCGATGGAGCGGCGCAGGCCCTTGATCTGTTCGGTCAGGCGCGGCGACTCGCCACCGGCCAGCGTGAGCAGACCGTAGCCGAGTTCGAGGCGGATCATGTCCATCCGCAGGGTTTCGGCAATGGGCGGCTCGGACGGCAGCGGCTTGGCGGCAGCGACGGCACCCGGCGGCTGCGGCGGATGCTTGTGTCGCAGCCACGCACCGCCGCCGGCCAGCCCGGCGATGGCGATGAACGGCAATGCGGGTAGACCGGGCATCAGGCCGAGCACAGCGGCCGCTCCCGCCGCCATCGCGAGCGGCTTCGGGTTGTCGCCAAGTTGGCGCACGAGCGCCGTGTCGGTCGAACCGTCCGTGCCGCCTTTGGTGACGACTATGCCGGCTGCGGTGGAGACCAGCAGCGCGGGAATCTGGCTGACCAGACCATCGCCGATCGTCAGCGTGGTGTAGGTGGCCAGCGCGTCGCCGAACGGCATGGCGTGGCGCAGCAGGCCAATGGCGAGGCCGCCCACGATGTTGATGCTGGTGATGATGAGGCCAGCAATCGCGTCGCCGCGCACGAATTTCGCGGCGCCATCCATGGCGCCATAGAAGCCACTTTCCGCTTCCAGGTCGCGGCGGCGAATGCGGGCGGCCTTTTCGTCGATGCCGCCGGAAGAGAGTTCCGCGTCGATGGCCATCTGCTTGCCGGGCATCGAATCCAGGCTGAAGCGCGCGGCGACTTCGGCGATGCGGCTGGAGCCCTTGGTGATGACCATGAAGTTGACGACGAGAAGGATCGAAAACAGGATGAAGCCGATCACCACGTCGCCGCCCATCAGAAAGCCACCAAACGCCGCGACGACGTGGCCGGCAGATGTCAGGCCCTCGTTGCCGTGCGACAGGATCAGTCGCGTGGTCGCGACGTTCAGCGACAGGCGCAACAACGTCGTCAGAAGCAGCAACGTCGGGAAGCTGGTGAAATCGAGCGGCCGTTGCAGAAAGATCGCCACCATCAGGATCAGCACGGCCGACGTGACGGAAAGCGACAGCCCGACATCGAGCACGAAAGCGGGTAGAGGCAAAACCAGCACCGAGAGGAGCACGACGATGCCGAGCGCGAGGCCGATGTCGGTGCCGGGGATCAACGCGCGAACGCGATCCGGCACCGGCGGTAAGCGGGCAACGAAGCTACCCGACATCAGGCGGCGACCCCAGCGCCCGGCGGCGGAACCGCAGCACCGTCGGCGGCGTAGTCGCGCAATTTGTTGCGCAGCGCGCGGATGGAAATGCCGAGAATTGTGGCGGCGTGGGTGCGATTGCCCTCGGTGTGATGCAGCGTTTGCAGGATCAAGTCGCGTTCGACCTCATCCATACGGCGGCCAACGAGACCGGCAATGCCCGTCTGCAACGCGGGCTTTACGGTTGACGCCTCAGGGCCGATCTCGATCGCACCGGCATCGATGTTGGGGCCGCGCGCGAGCAGGACGGCGCGGTGCAGCGTGTTTTCCAATTCCCGCACGTTGCCGCGCCAGGAATTGCCGATCAGGCGTTGGCGCGCGGCCTCGCTCAGCGTGCGCTCAGGCAGGCCGTTCAGGGTGGCATAGCGGCGCGCAAAAAATTCGGCGAGGGGAACGATGTCGCCAGGCCGTTCACGCAAAGGCGGGATGCGGAGGGCGACGACGTTCAGGCGGAAATAGAGATCTTCGCGGAATCTGCCGCGCGCGGCCTCGGCGGCGAGGTCGCGGTTGGTGGTGGCGAGCAGTCGCACGCTGACCTTGACAGGCGCCGAACCACCAACGCGGTCGATCTCGCGCTCCTGCACCGCGCGCAGGAGCTTGGCTTGCAGGCGTAAATCCATCTCTCCGATTTCGTCCAGCAGCAAGGTGCCGCGATCCGCCGCCTCGAATTTGCCGACGCGTCGCGCGAGCGCACCGCTGAACGCGCCCTTCTCGTGGCCGAACAACTCGCTTTCCAGCAATTGTTCTGGGATCGCGGCGCAGTTCAGTGCGATGAACGGGCCTGCGGAGCGGCGCGAACGGCGGTGGATGTGGCGGGCAAACACTTCCTTGCCGGTGCCGCTCTCGCCGGTTATCAGCACGGATGCTTCGGCAGAGGCCACCTGCTCCGCACGGGCGGCGATGGCGAGCGTGGCCGGATCGCGCATGATCAGCGCGTGCGTGTCAGACGAGGCGGAATCGAGAATCGCCGCGATCAGATCCGGGTCCGGCGGCAGGGGCAAAAATTCGCGGGCACCGTCGCGGATCGCCCGCACGGCAGCATCCGCGTCGGTGTTGGTACCGCAAGCGACGACGGGCATCGCGATGCGTTCGCCCGCCAGACCACGAATCAGGCCGCCGAGATCGGCGCGAATGTCGCATAGCACCAAATCCAGCGCAGCATCGGCACGGACGCGCGCCAGCGCGGCGTTCGCATCGTCGGCCTGCACGATCTCTGCCCCGCGTGCCATGGCAATGCGGGCCGCCTGCCCAAGTTCGGTGGCCAACGAACCGACGATCAGGACGCGCACAGCGCCGCCCCTGCCATGTCTGCTTCTCCGTTCAGGTGGATCGATCGGCCTTGACGATTTCCGTCATCGTCACGCCGAGACGGTTGTCGTCCACCATCACCACCTCGCCACGCGCGACGAGCCGGTTGTTGACGTAGATGTCGATTGCCTCACCGAGTTTGCGGTCGAGCTCGACCACGGCGCCGCGGCCGAGCTTTAGCAACTGGCTGACCTGCATCGTCGCCTTGCCGAGCACGGCGCTGACGGTGACGGGGATTTCATAAACCGCCTCCAGATCGCGCGCGGAATGCGGCATAGTGGCGTCCGCGCTGTTCGGCGTCAGGTCGATGGCCTCGGTGAACTCGGTTCCGCTCGGCATCTGCTACCTCGGTTCGGCGCCGGTCGCGGCCGGTTCGGGCAGCAGCCCGAGCTGGCCGAGAATCTCGGCAATGGCGGCTTCGATTGCGACAGTATTGCGAACGGCTGCCCCGTTCGGCCATGCAATGCGGGCATCGCCGACCGGGATATCCTCGGACGGTGCGATGGTCATGTGTTGCCGCTCCCGCAGCGGCACCGTGGCGAGTTCGGCTTCGGTCATCGGCACCACTGTGGGGTGAACGTGAAAAACGACTCGGGTTTCGCGCAGCAACCCCGGCATGGCCCGGCGGATGATGGCGCGGAGTTCTTCTTCCCCGTGCAAGGCGCGCAGGCGCGGAAAGCCGGCGAGCAGCGATGCAAACAGCACTCTGGCGAAAGCCGCCGCGCTCTCCTCCGTCTCCCGCGCCACGACGGCTGCGGCCTCGGACAGATGGTCGGCGATCCTTACCAGACTGGCCGCATTCTGCGCCGCGGTCGCCGCCGCCGCGACGGCGATGCCTTCCGCGTGCCCGTCCGCGCGGGCCTGCGCGCAGGCGGCGTCAAAAGCCTCCTGGTCGTAGGTTGGCGGCAGCGGCGCCGGCGCATCCGGCAACGGGTCCGGCTGCACCGCCGCCGCGCGCGGCAGGTCAAAATCTTCGGCGAACAAGGTAAGCGACATCAGTACACCAACTCGTCGTCGCCGGCTTCGTTGATCTCGATCTGTCCTTGCGCCGCAAGTTCCTTAGCGACGACGACGATGGACGATTGCGCGTCATCCACGTCGCGCAGTTTAACCGGGCCAAGTGCCTCGATCTCGTCTCGCAGCATCTTGCTGGCGCGTTCGGAGAGGTTGCCGAAGAACAGTTCGCGCAATCTTTCCGAGGCGCCCTTCAACGCCAGCGGCAGCTTGTCCTTCTCGACGCTGCGCAATAGAGTTTGTACGGCCGTCGGCGTCAGGCGTTGCAGATCGTCGAACGTGAACATCAACGACTTGATGCGCTCGGCAGATTCACGGTTGCGTTCTTCGAGCGCGGAGATGAATCGCTGTTCGGACTGTCGGTCCAGATTGTTGAAGATCTCCGCCATCATTTCGTGTGCGTCGCGGCGGGTGCTGCGCGCGAGGTTGGACATGAATTCGCTGCGCAGGGTGCTTTCGACGCCGTCCAGCACCTCCTTCTGCACACTCTCCATCCGCAGCATGCGCATCACCACTTCCATCGCGAAGCTTTCCGGCAGCAGCGACAGCACGCGGGCGGCGTGGTTCGAACGGACTTTCGACAGCACAACGGCCACGGTTTGCGGATATTCGTTCTTGAGGTAGTTTGCCAGTACCGCTTCGCTGACATTGCCGAGTTTGTCCCACATGGTGCGGCCGGCGGGGCCACGAATTTCCTCCATGATCAGCGTCACCCGCTCGCGCGGCAGGGTTTTGAGCAGCAGCCGTTCGGTATTCTCGAAACTGCCGACGAGGTTGCCGGCGCTGGAGAGGTTTTCGGCGAATTCGGTGCAGAGTTTTTCCACCATATCGGAATGCACGCTGCCGAGTTGCGACATGGCCGCAGAGACTTCCTTGATCTCGTCTTCGTGCATCATGCCGAACAGGCGGGAGCATTGTTCCTCGCCGAGGGCGAGCATCAACACGGCGACCTTCTGCGTGCCGGTCAGATTGCGGGATTCGGGCGCGCGCGCCATCTAGCCGGGTTCCCGCAGCATCCAAGCACGGATGATGGTGAGGCTCTCCTCCGGATGCTTGTCCACGAGGTCTGTCAGCCGGCGGATCGAGGACGCGCGCATCTGGCCTTCGATGTTGGCCATGTTGACCATACTCTCGTCGTCGTCGGACATGGCCGCGCCGGCAATGGCGCGGGGGGCGCTCCCGGGCGGTCCTTCCAGCAAGCGCGCTCCGTCGGCGGCCAAACCCGCCTGCCCCGACCCGGCGCCGGCACCCGCGAATGCGAGCGCGCCGGCCGCGCCCTCCATCCCGGGCAGCCGTGTCAACCGCGCCACCATCGGTCGGAACACCAGCAGCAGGGCCAGGATTCCCAAAACACCGACGATGCCGGTCTGCGCCAGCCGCACAATGTCCGGCTTTTCGATGCCGATACCAAACGGGCCGGGCGCCTCCATCCCCACATCCTCGGCGGCGAAGCGCATGTTGACGACCTCGACCTGATCACCGCGCTTTTCGTCGTAGCCGATGGCGCCACGCACCAGCGACGTGATGTGCTGCAATTCCTCCGGCGTACGCGGCGTCCATTGCACGACCCCTTTGTCGTTCTTCGCGTCGCTGCCATCCACCAGCACGGCGAGGCTGATGCGCTTGATGCGCGGCTGATCGCTAATCAGCGTGCGCACCGTCTTGCCGATTTCGTAGTTGGTGGTCTCCTCGCCTTTCTGCTCCGTCGTGCCCGCCTGCCCGTTGCCGCCGGCATCGGCATTGGGAAGGTTGTTCTGTACAGTCGCAGCCGCCGGTGCCTCGGTGCTCTTGCTATTGTCGGTGTTGTTTTGCGTGCTCCGCACGACCTGCCCGTCCGGGTCGTATTTTTCCGTGGTTTCGTGAACTTCGTCGAAATCGAGGTCCACGTTGGCCTCGGCGCGGACACGGCCCGGGCCGAGCGTGCGTTCGAGCATGTCTTCCACCGCACGGGACAGGCGGATTTCGATGGCCCGCTTGGCGTCTTCCGCCTGGGCCGCAGCCGCTCCCGGGCCAACCGGCTCGCCGGCACGGGCCAGAAGGTTTCCGTGGCTGTCGATGATGGCGATGTTCTGCGGGCGTAGACCTGGTACGGCGGCGGCGACCAGATTGAGCACCGACTGCACGCCCTCGTTATCCAGCCGGCCAGCGCCGGCCATCGTGAGCAATACGGACGCCTGGGCGTCCTGCTGGCTGCGGGCGAACGGCTCCCGCCTCGGCAGCACCAGATGCACCCGGGCGGCCCGCACGCCGCTAATAGCGCGGATGCTGCGAGCAAGTTCCCCTTCCAGCGCGCGTGTCTGGTTGATGGTCTGCTGGAACTGGCTGTTCAGCATACCGTCGCCGCGATCGAATATCTCGTAGCCGATTGAGCCGCCGGAGGGCAGCCCGTCCCTCGCGAGCAGCAGTCGGGCTTGCGAGACCTGATCGGCGGGCACCAGCATTTCCGTTCCGTCGGCGCCGATCTGGTGGGCGATGTGCTGATGCTCCAATAGGTCGGCCATCTGCGACGCCTCGCGGCCGTCGAGATCGGCATACAGCAGCGCCATGTTGCCGCTGGCGCCGCCGCGCAGCGAGAGCACGGCGAGCAGGCCGAGCATACCGACCGCCACCGCGACCATCGCGAGGATGCGCGCGGGACCGAGGGCTTTCAGCCCTTCCAGGACGCCATTCATGGCGGCGGCCGGGTCGCGCCCGCGATGTCACCGTTGCGTGCCATGTACCCGCAATTCCTTGCGCGGCCGAGCCCGGTCAGCCGGGCGGCCACGGCGCAACCGTGGGCCGCCCTGCTTACTGCCGCGTTAATCCCATGGCGGCATGGGCAATCAATTGGCGACCGAGGTAACGTTGGACATGTTCACGGCGAGGCTGCCCAGATTAACCGTGACGGTGCCGCTGCCGGTGGTGACGCCGGTGACGGTGCCGACGACACTGAACGGCACTGCGCTGGTACTGCCGTCCGCCGCGACAGCCTGGGCCGTGACGGTGTAGGCGCCGTCCGGCGCGGTGGTGCCGTAGGCTGTCTGGCCGTTCCAGGTCCATGTGTTGCTGCCGGCAGCGGCATTCACCGTTGTGGAATACAGCGATTGCCCGGAGGCGTTGGAGACGGTGATGGCGACGGGTTCGGCCGAGCTGGGGGCGAAGGCGATCTCCGCCGTGCCGCCTTGCAGTGCGAGTTGAGTGGACGTGACATCCACCTGTTTGCCGACGAGGCTGGTGGAGGCGATGGTCGCGTCGTCCTGCGTGAGTTGGATCAGTTGGGTCAGGTTGCTGTTGGTGTTGATCTGCTGCTCGACGCCGGCGAACTGGACCAGTTCGGTGGTGAACTGGCCGCTGTCCATCGGGCTTGTCGGGTCCTGGTTCTGCAACTGGGTCAGCAGCATTTGCAGGAATGTCTGATAGTTGTCGGTGAGCGACGATAGGGCGCTCTGGCTCGACGACGTGCTGCCTGTGCCGCTCGTTCCTGTGGCCGCGTTGGTGCTGGTGACGGACTGGCTCATGCGCCTCTCCTTTTCAGGCGGTGATGTCGATGCCGGCGCGGCTCGATATCGGCGCGCGGTCGGGCGGGTCGTCAGGCGCGGCGTCGGCGGGCAGGGTGGCGGCCGCCCGGGGCGGCTCCGG
>CAJCJG010000140.1 GCA_903970625.1 Solirubrobacterales bacterium 70-9
GTTCGCTGGCGACGGCCTCGGGCGGCGCCGATGCCGGGGGCGGCGTCGGCGCACTCGGGCGTTCCTCGGGCCACTGCACCGGCTCCGCGTCGCGCGTCGGCGTGACGGTGTACGGCGGCGGCGGTGCCGGTTCCGGCGCCAACGTGAAGCGTGGCAAGGAGTCGTCCACCGCCGGGTCCGCCGCCTGCTCCGGCGCCGGCCCGATGGCCTCTTGCAGCCGCGCCCACAAATCGTCGGGCGGCACCACCGGCGGGATCGCCCGTGTCATCGGCGCCAGCCGCCGCTCCCACGCTTCGATGGCCGCAGCCAGCATCGGAATGACGTTCGCCTGCTGCCGCACTGCCCGCATCTCGCCCGCATCGAGCGCGCCGAGCACGTATTCCCCCGCCAGGACGTGCAGTTCCTCGGGGATCCGGTCGCCTGCGCCGCTCATGTCGCAGCCTCCAGGCAGAGCCGTAACGATTGCAGGCTGCGCCGAATCCAGCTTTTCACCGTTCCGAGCGGCAGCTTCAGCCGGTCGGCCACCTCGCTGTGCGACAGTCCCTCGATGAACGCCAGCGACAGCAGGCGGCGCCGCTCCGCCTCCAGCGCGCCGAGGCAGGCGTGCAGGGCTGCGGCGTCCTGCGAGGCCGCGAGGCGGGACAGCGGGTCTGGATCGGTATCGACCTGTTCCGGCGCCTCCTCGTCGGACACTTCGCGGGTGCGGCGGCGGGCGATGTCGAGCGCGCGGTAGCGTACCAGGCTCACCAGCCATGCCTCCGGATTGCCGCGCGTCAGGTCGAACTGGCCGGCATTGCGCCACAGTTGCAGGAATGCATCCTGCACCGCGTCGGACGCCAGCGCCCCTTGCCGTGTGATGCGGATGGCGACTGCGTACAGGCGCGGCGAGTGCATGTCGTACACGCGCTTGAAAGCGGCCCTGTCGCCGGCTGCGATTTGCGGGATCAACGTCGCCAGGTCGTCGGCGCCATATTCCATGTCAGCGTTCCTGCCGGCCCAAAGGCCAACCGAAACCCGCGCCGCTACCCTGCGCCAAGCCGTTCTCCTGTTCTGCGACCCGCCCATCATTCTTCTACCACCACGCCCGTCCGCCGGGGAACCATCTGTTTCCACTACGCAGTTCCGGACGAGACGGATGCGCGAACGGCAGCACTGTGCTAACGATCAGCATTGCGGCCGGGGCCGATCTGCCCCGAGGGAGAAGAACATGAGGCGCTTTCGGAACATTCGGGGCCTCGCGCGTGCGCTCCTGCTGGCGATCGGGGCTGCGGCGCTGTCCGGCGGCGCGTCTGCGGCCGAGCCGCTGACGACGGCCGACAAGGTCGCGCTGCAATCGACCATGGCACAATATATCGAACAGCATACGGTCGGCGACGCGTTCCTGCATGTCGATCCGGTCTCCGGCGTGGTGGAGAAACTGTATCCCGCCACCCAGCACCCGATGATCGTCCGGCTGAAGGACGTGGTCGTGCTGTGCGCGGACCTGCGCACGCAGGACGGGAAGATGGTCAATGCCGACTTTTACGCCGCCCGCGACAACGGCCAGTTCGTCATATTCCAGACCGAGATCGGCAACCGCGCGCCCTTGCAGGCGCTGGTGATGAAAGGCGCAGCGTCGCTGCTGGAGTGAGCATCTCCACCGCCCTTTCCGGTGAGGCCGTTCCGGGCGAGTCGGCGCGCCATCGCACCGGCGCGCCCGACCTGACCGGTAGGCCCCGCCGCCGCATTCCCAACCTCGGCCTGATGCCGAAGGTGTTGCTGGTGTTCGTGCCCGCCTTCCTGGTGCTGACCTTGCTGAGCACGCGGATGCTGCTGGATTACGGGCGCGGGCAGGCGCGCGACGCAATGGCGGCGCGCATCGGCGCACTGTCCGGTCGCGTGGCCCTCGCGATCGGCGCCGCTACCCACGGCCCGGCCCCGGCGGACCCGAAACTGCTGCGCTCGCTGCTCGCCACCCTGTCGGGCGAGGCCGCGTTCGTCTGTGCCGAGGTGCTGGAGGCGGACGGCACGCGCCTGGCGGCATGGCCCGCCATCGGCTGCGACCCGCTCGACCAGCCCGCGACCGAACTCCGCCTGCCGATTGCCGCCGAACGGGGGGCCGACCACGGCGCGCCGCCGATGGCGATGCGCCTGCGCTACACAGAGGCCGCGCTGCGTGACGAGACCGCCCGGCTCGGCGTGCTGCTGACGCTGGCCGGCACCGCGTCGTTCTGCATCGCGCTGCTGGCGATCTGGGTCGGCTACCGCCTGTGGCTCGGCCCGCCGATCGGCCGCCTGCTGGCGTCCATCCGGATCGGCGCCGAGGCCAATTTGCGCCGCCCCGTCGAATGGCGCTCGGGCGACGAAATGGGACAGATCGTCGCCGCCTACAACGACCTGATCGCACGTGAGGATGCACGCGAGACGGCGCTGCGGGGCCTGAACCACGAACTGGAAGGCCGCGTGCGGGACCGCACGCTGGACCTCCAATCCAGCGAGACGCGGCTGCGCGAGATCATCGACACCAGCGCCGACGGCATCGTGACCGCCGACGCGCGCGGCATCATTCGGTCGGTCAATCGCGCGGCGCAAACGATGTTCGGCGAGCGGGCCGGCGCCCTGACCGGCCGCCCGCTCTCGGACCTGCTCGCCGATGGCGGCGACGCCGGGACGCTGTTGAACGGCACCGCCTCCCACGCCGTCGCCAGCCTGCGCGCCACCGGTCGCCGCGCGGGCGGCGTTGCCTTCCCGATGGACGTCCATGTCGCCGCGATCGCGGAAGGCGAGGACCGGCTTTTCACCCTGTTCCTGCGCGACATCACCGTGCAGGCGCAGTTCGAGGCCGGTCTGCGGGACGCGCGCGACGCAGCGGAACGGGCGGACCGCGCCAAATCGGACTTCCTGGCCGTCATCACGCACGAGTTGCGGACGCCGCTGAACGGCGTGATCGGCATGACCGGGCTGCTGCTGGACGGCACACTGGACGGCCAATCGCGCCGCTATGCCGAGACGTTGCGGGAAGCCGGCGAGCATCTATTGCAATTGATAAACGACGTGCTCGACTTCACCAAGCTGGAGGCCAACCGGCTAGACTTCGAAGAAATCGAATTCGAGCCGGAAAACGTGCTGACCTCGGCGGTCGAACTGCTGATGCCACGGGCGAGCGGCAAAGGGTTGACGCTGCTCACGGAGGTGGCGCCCGGCGTGCCGACGCAGGTCCGCGGCGACCCCGGCCGGCTGCGGCAGGGGCTGATGAACCTCGTCAGCAACGCGGTGAAATTCACCGACCGGGGCGAGGTGCAGGTGTCGCTCGGCGCCGAACCGCTCGGCGGCAACGACGTGCTGCTGCGGTTTGAAGTGAGAGACACCGGCATCGGCATCGCGCCGGAGCATCTGCCGAAATTGTTTCAGGAATTCAGCCAGATCGACAGCTCGATCTCGCGCCGCTTCGGCGGCACCGGGCTGGGGCTGGCGATCTGCCGCAAGCTGGTACAGGGCATGCGCGGCGAAATCGGTGCGGAAAGCGCGCCCGGCGAGGGCAGTCTGTTCTATTTCACCGCCCAGGTAACACTGGCGGGCGCGAGCGTGGAGGCGCGGCCGCCACTGGCGCCGGTGCCGCCGGCCGTGCAGGGCCGCGCGCTGCGGGTGCTGGTGGCGGAGGACAATCAGACCAATCAGATCGTGATCCGCGCGATGGTGACGAAACTCGGCCATCGCGCCGATCTGGTGGGCAATGGGCTGGAGGCGCTGGACGCGGTGCAGCGGCGGCCGTATGCGCTAGTGCTGATGGACGTGATGATGCCGGACATGGACGGGCTGGAGGCGACGCGGCTGATCCGCGCGCTGCCGGGGCCGGTTGGCCGAATCCCGATTTTCGGCCTGACCGCCCACGCGGCAGCGGCCGAGCATGCGGCCTGCCTCGCAGCCGGCATGAACCGCGTCATCACAAAGCCCGTGACAATTAATGCGCTGGCCGGCCCAATCGCCGAGATCGACGATTCGGGTCCGGCGGCATAGCCAGCGCGGCAGCTTATGCGCCATCTGCACCTTGACGCCATCGGCGGCGTGGCCGGCGATATGGTCGTGGCCAGCCTGCTGGATGTGATGCCGGCCCACGCGGAGGCCTGTTTGCGGGCCGCCGAGGCGGTCTCCGGCGTCGCCTGTCGCCTGCTGCGCCATCGCGACGAGGTGCTGTCCGGCGCCCGCTTCTGGGTCGCCGATCCCGAGCCGCAGGCGCAAAACCACACGCCATGGTCCGATATCCGCGCCCGCTTGGTTGAGGCCGACTTGCCGGAGGGCGCGCGGCGCCACGCAATCGGCATCTTTGCGGTTCTGGCCGTGGCAGAGGGAAGAATCCACGGCATCGCGCCGGACGAGGTGGCGTTCCACGAGGTGGGTGCGGCCGACTCCATCGCCGACATCGTGGCTGCCGGCTGGCTGATCGCGGCGCTGGCGGATGCGGATGGGGATGCCACATGCAGCGTCGGCGCGCTTCCGCTCGGCGGCGGGCGGGTGCGGACGGCTCACGGCATCATGCCGGTTCCGGCGCCGGCCACGGCCCTGCTGCTGGAGGGTTTTGCGACAATCGACGACGGCGTGGCCGGCGAGAGGGTGACGCCCACCGGGGCGGCCATCTTGCGCCATCTGGGCGCCAATGCGGCCCCGCCGCCGGGCGCGCGCAAGCTGCTGGCCAGTGGCATCGGCTTCGGCACCAAAACTCTCCCCGGCCTGTCCAACGTGCTGCGGGCTCTGGTCAGTGAGCGCGGGAAGGCACCTGACCCCACGTTTCGCGACCTCGCCGTGATCGCGTTCGAGGTGGACGACCAGACGCCGGAGGATCTGGCCATCGGCCTCGACCATATCAGGCGGGTGGCGGGGGTGGTGGACGTGATCCAGATGCCTGCGTTCGGCAAGAAGGGGCGGCTGCTGGCGCATATTCAGGTCTTGGCGGAGCCGGCGGCGCTGGAAGCGGCGGTGGCGGCGTGTTTCGCCGAGACCACGACCATCGGCCTGCGTACCGGCCTGACCAGTGCGCGCGCACTGCGGCGCGAGATCGCGACGGTGGCCGGCGTTCGGGTCAAGCGCGTCGAACGGCCCGGTGGTGCCACGTCCAAAGCGGAAAGCGACGATGTGGCTGCCATGCCAGGCCACGCCGCCCGCCAGCGCGCCCGCGCGGCGGCGGAACGAGGCGGCGATGAGTGATGCGCTGGCGCGGCTGGTGGCGGTGCTGAGCGCCATCGGCCCGGCCGACATCGCCGTCAGCGGCGGTGTCGATAGCCTGACGCTGGCGGCCGCCGCGCATGACGTGCTCGGTCCACTGGCGCGGATGCACCACGCCGTCTCCGCCGCCGTGCCGCCGGAGGCGACGGAGCGCACGAAGGCGCTGGCCGCCGCACGAGGCTGGGACCTGACTCTGTTCGATGCGGGCGAATTTGCCGACGAGCGGTATCGGGCCAACCCGGCCAACCGCTGCTTCTTCTGCAAGACCAATCTTTACGGCGCGCTGGCGGCACGGGTCGCCGGCACGATTCTGTCCGGCACCAACACCGACGACCTGTCCGATTGGCGTCCCGGCCTGCGCGCGGCGGAACACCATCGCGTCCGCCATCCGTTCGTCGAGGCCGGCATCGACAAGGCTAGCGTTCGTCGCCTCGCGGCCCGTCTGGGTCTCGGCGACGTGGCCGAGTTGCCGGCCTCGCCCTGCCTGTCCAGCCGGATCGAGACCGGCATTCGGGTAGAGCCGGCGTTGCTGGCGCTAGTGCATGCCGCCGAGGCGCTGGTCACGCGGGCGCTGGCGCCGCGCACGGTGCGGTGCCGGGTGCGGGCGGCGGGGGTGGTGGTGGAACTGGATGCGGAGTCGCTCGCGCGGGCGAGTGCGGCGCTGGCGTCGGAATTGGAGATGCTGGCGGGCCGGCCGGTGACGTTCGCCCCTTATCGCACCGGCAGTGCCTTCTTGCGCGGGGCGGCATGAGCGAGGATTTTGTCCCGGACCTGCGCCGCGCCGCGCGGATCGGGCTGCCGGAGGCGGTTTTTTGCCTCGATAAATCACCGGAGCAGATTGCCGCCATTCTAGCGGCGGCCCCAGAACGGTTGCTGCTGACGCGCCTGGAGAGCGCCAAATTCGACGCCCTGCCGCCCGAGGCGCGGGAGCGGGTAACCTTCGACCCGGGATCGCGGACGGCCTTCCTGGGCGCCCCTGTGCCCGCTGCCGGGCCGGTGCGCGTGGCGGTAGTAACAGCCGGCACCTCGGACCTGCCGATGGCGATGGAGGCGGTGCGCACGCTGGCGTTCCACGGCCAGGACGCGCTGCGCGTGGCCGACGTGGGCGTCGCCGGCCTGTGGCGGCTGCTGGGGCGGATGGAGGAGCTTCGAACACTGCCGGTACTGATCGTCGCCGCCGGCATGGACGCCGCGCTGCCGAGCGTGCTGGCGGGCTTGGTGCCTGGCGTCGTGATCGCGCTACCCACCTCGACCGGCTACGGCGTCGCGGCGGGCGGTGTCACCGCACTGCACGCGGCGCTGGCGAGTTGCGCGCCGGGTGTGACGGTGGTGAACATCGACAACGGCTACGGCGCGGCCTGCGCGGCGCTGAGGGTGTTGCGGGCGATCGGCAGCCAGCCCGCAAACTGAACCTCAGCCGCCGGTCACGCTCATGTGCCGCGAAACGGCCGGGCGGTCGTGGCGGCGGTCGATGATGAAGTCGTGGCCTTTCGGCTTGCGGGCGATGGCCGCGACGACGGCGTCGTCCAACTGGTCGTCGCTGGCGCCGCCGCGCAGCACATGCCGGAAATCTGCCGAATCGTCCTGGCCGAGGCACATGTACAGCGTGCCGGTGCAGGTGAGGCGGACGCGGTTGCAGCTTTCGCAGAAATTGTGGGTCATCGGCGTGATGAAGCCGATTCGCCGGCCGGTTTCCGCCACCGTGTAGTAGCGCGCCGGGCCGCCGGTGCGATAGTCCGTGTCCTGCAACGTCCAGCGTTGGCGCAGGCGCGAGCGGACCATCGACAGCGGCAGATACTGGTCGGCGCGGTCGCCGGCGATCTCGCCCATCGGCATGGTCTCGATCAGGCAGAGGTCGAGCCCGTGCTCGCCGCACCATGCCAGCATGCCGTCGAAATCGTCCTCGTTGACGCCTTTCATCGCGACCGCGTTGATCTTGACGGCGAGGCCGGCGGCCTTGGCGGCAAAAATCCCGTCCAGCGTCTTCTCGATTTTGCCCCACCGCGTCATGGCCGAGAATTTCTGCGGGTCCAGCGTGTCGAGGCTGACATTGACGCGGCGGACGCCGGCAGCGGCGAGATCCTCGGCGTGGCGGGATAGCTGGGTGCCGTTGGTGGTCAGCGTCAGTTCGCGAAAATCGTCGCCCAGGCGGGCGCCGAGCGCGCGCACCAGCGTCATCACATCCCGCCGCACCAGTGGTTCGCCGCCGGTCAGTCGGATTTTGGTGGTGCCGAGGCGGATGAAGGCGGCGCACAGCCGGTCCAGTTCCTCCAGCGAGAGGATCTCCGCTTTCGGCAAGAACGTCATGTCCTCCGCCATGCAATAGACGCAGCGGAGGTCGCAGCGATCCGTGACGGAAACCCGCAGGTAGGTGATCGCGCGGCCGAAAGGGTCGATGATGGGCGACATATCACCCAATCTCGGCGTTTCCCCGGCCGCCGCAATAGCGAACTTGGCGGGTCAGCTAACGATCGACCAGTTCCAGCGCCACCACGCTGGCGTTGATCAGGACTTTGCCGGCGTTTTCGAAATTGACCGTCACTCGGTCGCCGATCACGGACTGCACCTGTCCCTCGCCCCAGTCCGGCTGCTGCGGATGGCGGACGTAGCGCCCCGGCTCGTACAAGGCCGCGTATCCAGAGTGCATAAACATTCTCCAATCGCGATAACGACCACGCGGCTTGCGCGACTCCGCCCGTCCGGTCAGCGTAAAGCGGGTAACGACGGCGAGCATATGGGGCGGCGGAGGACTGGCCGTGAGTGGTGGCCTGACGCAACGTGACAGCGCGGCGACGGCGCACCTGGCCCGGCTGGTCGCGGCCCGCATCTGCCACGACCTCAGCGGCCCACTGGGAGGGCTGGGGGCGGCACTGGGCGAAGCGGACGCGGACCCGTCCGCCCTGGAACTGGCGCGGGACGCGGGGCTGGTGTTGCGCCAGCGCCTCGCGCTGCTGCGGGCCGCCTGGGGGGGCGAACCGGCGCCACTGACGCAGGCGGCATTGCGCGATCTGGCGGGCGGCCTCCCGAATGCGCCGCGCCTGCACTTCGAATTCGACGATCTGGAAGACGCCGCGTTCGCACCCGCCGCCGGTCCGTTGGTCGCAACGGCGCTGATACTCGCCGCCGAGAGCCTGCCCGGCGGCGGGATGCTTGCGATGGCCGGCAAGCCGGCCGGTGCGGTGGTGTTGACCATCGCCGGCCCACGAGCGGCATGGCCGGTCGGACTCGGCGCGATGCTGGCAAGCGAGGCGGTCGCGCGCGAGGCGATCGCGGACCTCGCAGGCCCCGCCGGGCTGCGGACGTTGCCGGCGCCGATGATCGCCCTGCTGGCGCGTGAGGCGGGCGTGCGTGCGGCGCTGCTGCTCGCGGTGCGGCCCGAACAGGCCCCGCCGTTACTGCTGGACTTTGCCGGCATCGCTGCCGTGTGACTGCCCGGGCGTGGGCGGCAACGTTGCGGCACTTAAGCGTTTATTCGCTCCTTCGTCGCAGTTTCGCGGCGGTCGTGTCCCACGCACGGCGCGGTCCGCTGGGGGAGACATGGACGATCTGCTCGCCGACTTCCTGACGGAGACGAACGAAAGCCTCGCCGATCTCGATCTCGCGCTGGTCAAGCTGGAACGCGCGCCGGACGACGGGCCGACGCTGTCGCTGATCTTTCGCGGCGTCCACACGATCAAGGGCACCTGCGGCTTCCTTGGGCTGGCGCGGCTGGAGCGCGTGGCGCATGCGGCGGAGAACGTGCTGGGCCGGCTGCGCGACCGGGTGCTGCCGGTGACGGGCGAGGTGATCAGCACCGTGCTGGCCGGCATCGACCGCATCAAGGAGATCGTCGCCGGCATCGCAGCGACCGGCAGCGAGCAGGCGGGCGACGATGCCGCCGTGATCGCCGCGCTGAACGCGATTGCCGAGGGGAAGGCGGCGCCCGTCGCCACCGACGCGGCCGTGCCGCTAGAGCAGGCGGAGGCTCCGCCCGGCGAACCCGTCGGCGCCGCGCAGACCATCCGCGTGACCGTCGATGTGTTGGAAGATTTGATGACGCTGGTGAGCGAACTGGTGCTGACCCGCAACCAGCTTCTGCAACTCGCCCGCCGGCAGGAGGACAACGCCTTCGCCGTGCCGTTGCAACGCCTGTCGCAAATCACGTCCGATTTGCAGGAAGGCGTGATGAAGACGCGGATGCAGCCCATCGGCAATGCCTGGAACAAGCTGCCCCGTTTGGTGCGCGACCTGGCGCGCGACCTGAACAAGAAGATCGAACTGACGATGCTGGGGGCCGAGACCGAACTCGACCGGCAGGTGCTGGAACTGATCAAGGACCCGCTGACGCACATGGTCCGCAATTCCGGCGATCACGGGCTGGAAACGCCGGCCGAGCGGCGGGCGGCGGGCAAGAGCGAGACCGGGCGGATCACGCTCAACGCCTTCCATGAAGGCGGGCATATCATCATCGAGATCGCCGACGACGGGCGCGGTCTGCCGGCCGACAAGATCCGCGCCAAGGCGGTGCAGAAGGGGCTGGCGACCGAGGCGGAACTGGCGGCGATGAGCGAGGCGCAAATCCTGCGCTTCGTGTTCCGCGCGGGCTTCTCCACCGCCGCCGCGATTACCTCGGTCAGCGGGCGCGGCGTCGGCATGGACGTGGTCAAGACCAACATCGAGAAGATCGGGGGCGCCATTGAGCTGACCAGCCGGCCGGGGCACGGGACGACATTCACGATCAAAATTCCCCTCACGCTGGCGATTGCGTCCGCCTTGATCGTGCAGTCGGGCGGCGAGCGGTTCGCGATCCCGCAATTGTCGGTGGTGGAACTGGTGCGCGCGTCGGTCGGCGACACCGAGAACGGCAACGCGAAGGAGGCAGGGCAAAGCCGCATCGAGCAGATCAACGACACGCCCGTCTTGCGGCTGCGCGACCGGTTGCTGCCGTTGGTCAATCTGCGCGAGTTGCTGGAACTGTCGGCCCCGCAAGCCGATCCGGACGCGGGCGCTTGCTACATCGTGGTCACGCAGGTCGGCACCGCGACCTGCGGCATCATCGTGGACGCGGTGTTCGACACCGAGGAAATCGTCGTCAAGCCGGTGGCGCCGATCCTGCGCCACGTCACGATGTTCAGCGGCAATACGATTCTGGGCGACGGGTCGGTGATCATGATTCTCGATCCCAACGGCATCGCGCGTGCGACCGGCATTGCCGGCGGGGAGACACGCGGCGCGGATGTCGGCGCGGCGGCGCGGCCGACGGCGACCAGCCTGCAAAGCGGCGAGCGGACGGCGCTGCTGATCTTTCGCGCCGGCGGCCCGGAGCCGAAGGCGGTGCCGCTGGGGCTGGTGGCGCGGCTGGAACACATCGCGCGGGACAAGGTGGAAACCTCGGCAGGCCAACCGGTCACGCAATATCGCGGCAAGCTGATGCCGTTGGTGCCCCTGTCCGGCATGATGGACAGCGAGCGGGACAGTCATCCGGTGCTGGTGTTCAGCGACATGGATCGCGGCACTGGGCGGGACCGCGCGATGGGGCTGGTGGTAGACGAGATCGTCGATGTGGCGGAGGACGTGCTGCGCGTCGAATTGTCCGGCGACCGGGCGGGCTTACTGGGCACGGCGGTGATCGACGGGCGTGCGACGGACGTGATCGACACGGTGTACTGGCTGCGGCAGGCGTTCCAGGACTGGTTTGGTGCCGCTGCCAACCATGCGTCCGCGCGCGTGCTGGTTGTCGAGGACAGCGATTTTTTCCGTCATCTGCTGGTGCCGGCTTTGTCCGCCGCCGGGTACGACGTCACGGCGGCCAACGATGCAGGGCAGGCCCTGCGGCTGCGCGAGGCGGGCGCGATGTTCGAGGCCATCGTATCGGACATCGAAATGCCGGACATGAGCGGATTGGAGTTCGTCCGCCGCGTGCGCGCCGAAGGGGCGTGGGCTGAGTTGCCGGTTATCGCGCTGAGCGGCCTGACGCAGCCGCACGAGATCGCGGCCGGCCGCGACGCCGGCTTTACCGACTACGTGCAGAAATTCGAGCGCGACGCGCTGCTGGCCAGCTTGGAGCAATGCCTGGCCCAGCAGCGCCCGCAGGCCCTGGCAGCCTGACGAGGAGCGGGCGATGGCATTGGACCTGATCGAACGTCGGCCCATCGCGAACGAGGCGGAGGAGCGTGGCGAGAGCGATACCATGTTTGTCACGCTGACGGTCGCCAGGCAATTGTGCGGCGTGCCGGTGCTGTCGGTGCGCGATGTGCTGGGCGAGCAGACCATTACGCGGATTCCGCTGGCACCGGCGGAGGTGGCCGGCAGCCTCAATCTGCGCGGCCGCATCGTCACTGCCGTCGATCTCCGCCGCCGGCTGCGGCTGCCGCCCGCGGACCCGGGCGAACCGCGTATGTCGGTCGTTACGGAGCAGGGCGGGGAATTGTATGCGCTGCTGGTCGATCAGGTGCGCGAGGTGATGTCGCTGCGGAAGAGCCAGTTCGAGCGGACACCGCCGACATTGCCGGGCGCGTGGGCGGCCTATGCCGACGGAATCTATCGTCTGCCGAGCGGCCTCTTGGTGGTGCTGGACGTCGGCCGGCTGCTGGCGCTGGCGCCGGATCGTTGAGGGAAGGGCGCAGAGGTGGCACGGACCTGCCTCGTCGTGGACGACAGCCGCGTGGTGCGCAAGGTGGCGCGCCGCATCTTGGAAGGCCAGGGGTTTCGGGTCGTCGAGGCGCAGGACGGCCGCGAGGCGCTCGACTCTTGCCGCGCCGCCATGCCCGGCTGCGTTCTGCTCGATTGGAACATGCCGGTGATGGACGGCCTGGAATTCCTCCAGGCCCTGCGGGCCGAATTCGGGCCGGACAATCCGCCGGTGGTGTTCTGCACGACTGAGAACGACGTGACCCACATCGAACTCGCCATTACCAGCGGGGCACAGGAATTCATTATGAAACCGTTCGATGAGGACATCCTGGTCGGCAAGTTCGCGCAGGTCGGGCTGCTGTGACGCTCGCGGTCCGGACGCTGCCGCAACCGGAGGTCGCGGCGCGGGTGATGGTCTGCGACGATTCCGTGGTGATCCGTACCGCCATCGCACGGATGTTGGAGGGCGAGCGGAGCGTGCGGGTGGTAGCGCGTGTGGCGAACGGCAGGCAGGCGCTCGACGAGATGAAGCGCCAGCAGATCGACGTTGCCGTGCTGGACATCGAGATGCCGGAGATGGACGGGATGGAGGCGCTGCCGCTGCTGCTGCGCGCCGATCCCGGCCTTCGGGTGGTGATGGCCAGCACGCTGACCACGCGCGGCGCCGACATCGCCTTGCAGGCACTGCGGCTTGGGGCGGCCGACTACATCCCCAAACCGTCCACTGCCGCCATCGCCGACGACAGTTTTCGCCGCGAACTGATCGCCAAAGTGACGGGGCTTGCCCGCTTGCGTCGGCACGCGGCAACAAGGCCGGGCGCGCCGGCGGCGACCCCGGCCGCCCAGTCATGGCAGACACGGCCGGCGTCGAAAATAAAACCTCGGTTGCTGGCGGTTGGCAGTTCCACCGGCGGGCCGCAGGCGTTGTTCACGTTCGTGCAGGGTTTGGGCCGCGCGCTGCCGGTGCCGGTGGTGCTGACGCAACACATGCCGCCGGCCTTTACGCGGATGCTGGCGGAGCATCTGTCGAAACTCGGTGGCACCCCCTGCGCCGAGGCGCGGGACGGGGAGCCGATCGAGGCCGGACGGCTATATCTGGCGCCGGGCGACCGGCATCTGCTGGTTCGGGCCGAAGGGCAGCGACTGATGGCACGGCTGTCGGACGCCCCGCCGGAAAATTATTGCCGGCCCTCGGT
Source organism: Solirubrobacterales bacterium 70-9 (assembly GCA_903970625.1). Classification (GTDB taxonomy): domain Bacteria; phylum Pseudomonadota; class Alphaproteobacteria; order Acetobacterales; family Acetobacteraceae; genus CAJCJG01. Next base: position 13,008 of record CAJCJG010000140.1, read on the forward strand.
CGATCCCATGTTGCGAAGCGCGGTCGGCGCATGCGGCGGTGCGGTGCTGATGGTGATGCTGACCGGCATGGGTCACGACGGGCTTGCCGGCACGCGCGAACTGATCGCCGCCGGAGGCGCCGCACTCGCGCAGGACGAAGCGACCAGCGTGGTCTGGGGCATGCCCGGCGCGGTCGCGCAGGCCGGTCTGTGCCACAAAATCCTCCCGTTGCCCCGATTGGCCGCCGCCACGCTCGACCTTCTAAAGGCCGGCCGGCCATGACTCCGCAAAGCTTCGACACGCTAGCGACGCTGCTACGCAACAGCTCCGGCCTATCGATCGGACCCGACAAGCTGTATCTGCTGGAGACTCGCCTGACGCCCCTGATGCGGGCGCACGGCCTTGCCGATCTGGACGCGCTGGCCGGCAAAGTGCGGCTGGGCGCGCCGACCATCGAGCGCGGCGTCGTCGAAGCGATGACCACCAACGAAAGCTCGTTCTTTCGCGACGAAAGGCCGTTCAATTACGTGCGCACGCAAGCCTTGCCGCGCCTGCATGCCGCCCGCCCGGCGGGCGCCAAACTGCGCATCTGGTCGGCGGCGGCAAGCACCGGGCAGGAAGCCTACTCGCTGGCGATGATCCTGTCAGAAACCCGCGCCGCGCTGGGTGGGCGGGAGGTGGAGATCGTCGGCACCGACATCGCCCGTGAGCCGCTGGCGCGCGCGCGGGAAGGCATCTATTCGCAGTTCGAGGTGCAGCGCGGGCTGCCGGTGACGATGCTGGTGAAATATTTCAAGAAGGACGGTAGCAACTGGCGAATTGCCGATTCGCTGCGCGCGATGGCGAGTTTTCGCGAATGGAACCTGCTCGGCGATCTGCGGCCATTGGGCATGTTCGACATGGTGTTCTGCCGCAACGTGCTGATCTATTTCGATTCACCCACGAAGGCCAAGGTGCTGGCGGCCATCGCCAAGCAGATGGCGCCGGACGCGCTGTTGTTCCTGGGCGGCGCGGAGACGGTGCTGGGAGTCAGCGACAAATTCGCGCCGCTCCTTGGCGAACGCGGCGTTTACACGCACGCGGCCACCACAGCCCCACTCGCTTCCCGCCCCTTCGCGGGGGCCAGCATGCGATGACGCCGATGGGGCATTTGACGTGGGCGTCCGTGATCGTTATGAAAAACCAATGTTCGTTTTTTGTTCGATTCACCTTGTCCATTGGTCGCGGCGTGCGGTGCTTGCCCTGCTTCTGGTCTTGCTCCCGGTATTGCCCGGCCAATCGGAAAAAATGCCGGCTGAGGTCTCGGTCTGCTTCGTGCCGGGGGAGCCGTGCGCGTCGCAGATCGTCGCGGCCATCGGGGCTGCGCGGACCGAAGTCAGGGTCCAAGCCTACGGGTTCAGCGCCGCGCCGATCCTGGCAGCACTTGCCGAGGCGCGGGCGCGCGGCGTGGACGTGGCGGTGATCCTCGACCGCTCGGACGCGCGCCGCCTGTGCGAACACGATGCGGCGCTACTGGCTGCCGGCGTGCCGGTCTGGATCGACCATCTGCCCGGCATCGCGCACAACAAGGTCATCGTGATCGACCGTCGCATCGTCATCGGTGGCAGCTACAACTACACCGCATCCGCCGAGCGTCGGAATGCCGAGAACGTCACCTTTATCGAGAGCGAGGCCGTCGCGGCGCGCTTCCTCGCCAATTGGGCGCGGCGGCAGGCGGTGGCCGAATTCCTCGGCTCAGATGTCGGTTGCGCGTCGTGACACGGTTCGTTCAGCCTGAAGCTTCGCCGGGAAGCCGGGCGCGCGCAAATCGGTGTGCAAGGCATCTTCCAGCAATTTGACGATCATCGTGGACCACGCGCTTCCGCCATAGGCTTCCTTGCCCCGGATGAATGTCTGCGTCGTCGCGCCGGCAAGGTCCAGTGGCACGCCGTATTCGCGCCCGAGCGCCGAGGCGAAACCGAGATCCTTGCAGGCGAGATCCATCGTAAAGCCGATGTCGTAGCTGCCGTTCAGGATCAGTTGTCCTTCGGTCTCGTGTACAAAGCTGTTGCCCGAACTGTATTTGATCGCCTGGAACGCCTGAGCCAGATCCAGGCCGCCGCGCTTGGCCAGCATCATGGCCTCCCCGTCAGCAACCAAGTGGATGAATGCCAGCATATTGGTGATGACTTTCATCACGGCGGCACTGCCGAGCGGCCCCATGTGCAGCAGCAGCCGGCCCATCGATTTCAGCGCCAACTCGTGCGCAGCGAACAGTTGCGAATCGCCGCCCGCCAGCACCGTCACCTGCCCGATGGCTGCCAGATGTACGCCGCCCGTCACCGGCGCTTCCAGCGTCGCGATCTTCTTTGCTGCAGCGACGTGCGCCAGCCGCAGGATCGTGTCGCGGTCGAGCGTGCTCATTTCGATCCATGTGCCGCCCTCGCGCAGCCCGGCCAGGATGCCATTCGGCCCCGTCAGCACCGATTCGGACGCTTTTGGCGACGGCAGACAGGTGATGACGGCATCGACCCGTTCGGCGGCCTCCATCGGGCTGCCGGCCCACTTTGCGCCGAGCGCCAGCAATGGCTGTGCCGCGTCCGAATCGCTATCGTTTACGACAAGTTCGAATCCGGCGCGGAGCAGGCAGGTGGCCAGATTGGCCCCCAGATGACCGAGACCGATGAAGGCGTAACGCATCAAAACCCCCTTGTTCGCGCCGCGACGGAATCCTGCCGCCAATCCGTCAGTCGGTCAGCCCAACGGGACCGAAGCGCGGCACGAGATGCAGGTCGTGGCCGCGATATGGATGCGATCGCGCAATCGTTTCGTCAAGCTCGACTCCCAGACCCGGCGCGTCCGGGACGATGACATATCCGTTATCCCATTGAATTGGTTTTTTAAGCAGATCGGCATGAAAGCCGCTCCAGGTTCCGATGCTCTCCAGGATCAGAAAATTCGGAATACACGCAGATAATTGTATGTTGGCCGCCCCCTCCACCGGCCCGCAATACAAGTGCGGCGCGACCTGCGCGTAGTGAGCTTCCGCCATCGCGGCGATCTTCTTTGCCTCCAGAATGCCGCCAACCCGGCCCAACGCCATCTGAATGATGGAGGCGGCCCGCAATTCCAGCACCCGCGAAAATTCGTATTTCGTGGTCAGGCGCTCGCCGGTCGCGATCGGGATCGTTGTTTGCCGCGCGACGATGGCCATTTCCTCGGGCTTCTCCGGGGGCACCGGTTCCTCGAACCACAGCGGATCGTAGGCTTCCAGGCGCCGCGCGAGGCGGATCGCGCCCGACGTGGTGAACTGGCCGTGCGTGCCGAACAGCAGATCGGCTTTCGTGCCGACCGCCTCGCGGATGCGGCGACACATCCTCTCCGAAATTTCCAGCCGTTCCAGGCTGGGCTGGCGCGGATCGAACGTCGAATAGGGGCCGGCCGGGTCGAATTTGACAGCCGAGAAGCCCATCGCGACATATTCGGCGGCACGCTCGGCGGCGACGTCGGGGTCGTCATAGACTGCCGAATTCCCGTAGGCGTCACCCTCGGTTTCGCTGGGATACAGATACGTATAGCTGCGCAGCCGCTCATGCACCTTGCCGCCGAGCAACGCGTGAATGGGCTTGTCCAGCGCCTTACCGACAATGTCCCACAGCGCGATCTCGATGCCCGAGAGCACGCCCATCAGCGTCGGGTCCGGCCGCATCGAGTAGCCACGCCCATAGACGTTGCGCCACAGCGCCTCAATGTTGAACGGATCGGTGCCGAGCACATGATGCTCGAACACGTCCTCGATGCAGCGAACGATGGTGTGAGGGCCAAAGCTGGCCGCGTACACCTCGCCGAGGCCCTCGATGCCGGTGTCGGTGACGAGTTTCAGGAAGATGAAGTAGCGCCCGCCCCAGGTGGGCGGCGGATTGCCGACCACGAAGGTTTTCAGCGATTGGATTTTCATGGGGTCAGAACACAATGACGTTGCGCAGCGCCTCGCCACGCACCACCGACGCAATCGCCTCGTTGATCTCCTCCAACCTGTAGCGGCCGGTGATCAGTTCATCGAGTTTCAGCCGGCCTTGCCGATACAGATCGACGATGCGCGGCACGTCGATGCGGATGCGGGCACTACCCATCTTGGAGCCGAGGATTTTCTGCCCATCGGACGCAAGCCAGCCGGGATCGTAGGCGCCCATGACGCCGGAGGCCGGCATGCCGACGACCACCACGCCGCCGCCGCGTTTCATCAGCCCGTTCGCCTGATCGAACGCGGCCTTGGCGCCGACCGTGACGAATACCCAGTCGGCGAGGCGGCCGTTGTTGGCGGCCTTGATGTGCGCCGCCACGTCCGCGTCGCGCGGGTCGAACGCATGGGTGGCACCGAAGCGCACCGCCGCCGCCCGTTTGTCCGGCGACAAATCGAGCGCGACGATCGGCGAGGCACCGACCAGGGCGGCGCCCTGCACGGAATTCAGGCCCACGCCGCCGGTGCCGATGACCACCACCGCCTCGCCCGCGCGCACGCCGGCCGTGTTGGTGACAGCGCCGAGGCCGGTGAGCACGCCGCACGCGATCAAGGCTGCGACATCGAGCGGCACATCTTGCGGGATCGCAACGGCCTGCGAGGCGTCCACAACCACCGCTTCGGCGAACGCGCCGGTGCGCAGGCCATGCACAAGGGTTTCGCCGGTTGCGCGCGCGGTGATCGGGCTGCGCTCGTCCAGCGGAAACACCGCCTCGCACAGCACCTGCGAGCCGCGCGTGCATTCGATGCAATGGCCGCAGGACCGGATCAGCGTGACGACGACATGATCGCCGGGTTGCACATGCGTCACGCCGCCGCCGACCTCCTCGACGATGCCCGACGCCTCATGCCCGTACACGGCCGGCAGCGTGCCGCCCCATCCGCCGGCGGCATAAATGATGTCGCTATGGCAGATCGCGCAGGCGGCGAGACGGACGCGGATTTCGCCGTGGCGCGGTGCGGCGAGGTCGATCTCCTCGATGACCAGCGGTTGGCCGAACGCGCGGCAGACGGCGGCTTTCATGCGGAGTCTCCGGTTTGGTAGCGCGCCGACTATGACAGCGAGGGGGTCGCCACGTAAGCGCCGCGCCGTTGCAGCGCGCGGGCGACGGCGAAGCAGACCAGAATCGCGACTCCCAGCGCCGGCGCGATCAGTTGGGCGCTGGCCAGCCCCACGGCGTCGGCCAGCGTTCCGAGCGCAATCGGGGCCGTCAGGATCGCGGTGCCGGCGGCCAGCCCGCTGCGGGCGCTCGCTGCATCGCCGGCCGGCCCGGCTGCCCCGATGGCGAAGCTCATCGCCAGCGGATACAGCAGCGCCACGGCCAGGCCCGCGAGGAACAGCCCGCCGACGGCGATGGCAGGTTCCGGCACGCCCCAATACAGGGCGAAACCCGGCATCAGCAGGACCAGCGACGCCGGATACAGCAGGGCCGGCGGCACGCGGCGTACCACCACGCTGCCCACCCAACGCCCCAACAGCATCGCCGCCGGAAACGCTGCCGAGGCCGTGGCCGCCCACGAGCGCGACAGGCCGACCACTTGTTGCAGGAAGGCCGGACTCCACAACAACAGGCACATTTCCAGCGCGACACCCAGGCCGAGCATGACCAGATAGGCCCAACTGGCCAGCGGCAGCCGTTCGCGCGTCGTCACGGCGCGGGGCGGCGGGTTCGGAATCCGGTCGCGGCCATAGACGGCCACTAGCGCGATGCCGCAGGCGACGCCGAACAGCATCGCGCTACGCCAGCCCAGGCCCAGCGCCACGGCCGCGCCTGCGGTGAAATTGGCGGTGATGGCGCAGGCGTAGGTGACGGCCCCCGCCTCGGCAAACGCCTGATCGCGCGCACCGCCGTGCAGAAACGAGAGCAGGCCGGACATGACGCCGGGGATCATCGCGCCCGTAATGCCGACCAGCCCGCAGGCGGCGATGCTGACGGCGGCGGTCGGTGCGACGCAGATCAGCAGCATGCCGGCAATCGACCCGCCGACCGCGACGAGATAGGCGCCCCGGCGGCCGATGGCGGCCACCACGCGCTCGGTCAGGAACCCGGTGCAGATCATGCCGGCGGCGATGGCGCTGGGGTGCAGGCTGACGGCACGGTAGCTCAAACCGAGTTCGTCGCGCAGGAACGGGATGATGTTGCCCTGGATGTTCAGAATGAAGGTGAAGAACCCGCTGAGCAGGTAACTGTACCAGGTCAGCCGCGTGCGGATCAGGAGCATTGCCCGAGGCTAGCGCCCCTTCCAGACCGGCGCACGCTTCTCGGCAAAGGCGCGCGGACCTTCAAGCTGGTCCTCGCTGGCATACAGTGTCGCCACCGTCGGGAAGCCGCGCGCGGCGATGCGGGCCAGGGAGTCGTGGAACGGCTTTCCCTCCGTCTCCCGCATGACTTCCTTGATCGCGGCGAACACCAGGGGCGGCCCGGCCGCCAGCAGCGCCGCGATTTCGCGGGCGCGTGGGAGAAGCGCTTCCTTCGGCACGACTTCCGAGGCGAGGCCCCAGTGCTTCGCCTCCGCCGCGTCCATCCAGCGCCCGGTCAGCAGCAGATCCATCGCGACATGGTACGGGATGCGGCGCGGCAATTTGAGCGTGGCCGCGTCGGCGAGGGTGCCGGCCTTGATCTCCGGCAGGCTAAAGCGGGCATCGTCGGCCGCGATGATCAGGTCGGCTGACAGCGCGATTTCGAACCCGCCGCCGACCACCATGCCGTTGACGGCCGCGATCACCGGCTTGTTCAGATTCGGCAGCGCCTGCAAGCCGCCGAAGCCGCCGACGCCGTAGTCCGTATCGGGCGGCTCGCCCTCGGCGGCGGCGACCTTCAAGTCCCAGCCGGCGGAGAAGAAGCGCGGGTTGGCGCTGGCGAGGATCGCGACGCGCAACTCCGGATCGTCGCGGAACTGCGCAAAAATTTCGCCGAGCAGGCGCGACGTGGTGGCGTCGATGACGTTGGCCTTACCGCGCGCGAGCGTGACTTCGAGAATGCCGCCATCGCGGGCGACATGAAACGGGGCGTCGGTCATCTGTGTTCTCCGGCCAGACGGATCAGGGCGTCCACCGCCACGGCGCCGTGGCCGGCGGGGCGGACGATGACGGGATTGACGTCGAGCTCCAACAGGCGGCCCAGGTTTGCGAGGGCGTAGGTTTGAACGGCAAGAACGCTCGCCACCAGGGCATCGATGTCGCCCGCCGGTTTGCCGCGATGGCCAGCCAGAAGGGCTGAGACTTTCAGCGTCGCGATGGCGACGCGGATGTCGTCGCCGCTCGCCGGCAGCATCAGGATTGCCGAATCGCCGATTAGTTCGGCCAGCACGCCGCCGGACGCGAGAACCAGATACGGCCCCACCGCCGGATCGCGATTGATGCCGACAAGAACCTCCGCAATCGCATCCGTTACCATGCGCTCAACTAGGACCGAGTCGCCCAGGCCAAGCAGATCGGCGGCGGCGGCGCGCACGCCGGCGGCATCGCGCAGATGCAGCCGCACCGCGCCCGCTTCGCTCTTGTGCGCGAGCGTGGCGCTGACCGCTTTCAGCACGACCGGATAGCCGAGTGCCTCCGCAGCAAGCGCTGCCTCGTCCGGCGATTGCACACGGCGCGCCTCGGGGATGGCTACGCCATGTTCCGCCAGCGCCCGCTTGCTCTGCACCTCGTCCAGCATGACGGACGCGCCATCCGGCAGCCGCGCTGTGATCGGCGGCACGCCTGCCGGCCGCGCGACCGACGCTTCGATGGCGTCCAACGCTTCCGTCATGCCGAGCAGCGGCAGGATGCCCGCCTGCATCAATTCCTCGGCGCGGGCTTCGGACAAACACTCCGGCATCGTCGCGATCACCGCCGCGCGCGCCCCCGTGGCGCGGCGCGCGGCGATCAGCGCGTCGGATGCAGTCAGCCAATCGCTCTCGTCGCACCGGTCCGTGCGCGGATAGTCGAGGATCAGTGCCGTCAGATCGAATTGCTGGCGCAGCATCGCCGTAAACGTCGCCGTAAGCGCCTTACCGTCGGCCCAGGAGAAGGTGTGGTAGTCGAGCGGATTGGAAATCGTCACCAGTTCCCCGAGCGTGGCGCGCACCGCTGTCGCCTGTGCCGGATCGAGCGGCCGGAATGTGACGCCGCGCCCCTCCGCACGATCCGCGATCATCGCTGCCTCGCCGCCGGAGCAACTCATCGAGGCGATGTCGCCTCCCGGCAGCGGGCCGAACATGTGCAGCAGTTTCAGCGTTTCCAAGAACACCGGGATGGAGTGAACGCGCGCGACGCCAAGGCGGCGCAGGAAGGCGCCGACCACGCGGTCCGACCCGGCGAGCGAGGCCGTGTGGCTGATCGTCAACCTTGCACCTCCCGCCGAGCCGCCTGTCTTCAGCGCCACGACGGGTTTGCCGTGCGCCCGTGCAAGGCCGACGGCATGCGCGAATGCAGCCGGATCGCCAAAACTTTCGATATGGAGGCCGATCGCGGTGACGCGCTCGTCTTTCGCCAGTGTTTCGATAGCCGCCGACAGACCGACCACGGCCTGATTGCCCATCGTACACAGAAAGGCAATTGGCAGCCCGCGCCGCTGCATCGTCAGGTTGCAGCCGATGTTGCCGGATTGCGTGACGATGGCGACGCCGCGCGGCACGCGCACGCCGCCATGCTGGTCGGGCCACACCAATGCGCCGTCGATGTAGTTGATCAGCCCATAGCAGTTCGGCCCCAGCACCGGCATGTCCCCGGCCGCCTCTCGCAACGCCGCCTGCAACGCTTCGCCCTCTGCCCCCGCCTCGGCAAAGCCGGCGGCGTAGGAGACGACGCCGCCGGCACCCATCGCGGCAAATTCGCGCACGTAGTCGATGGTGAGGTGCCGGTTGACCGCCAGGAACACCGCGTCGGGCGCCCCCGGCAACTCTCGCAGCGACCGGAAAACCGGAAAACCCTCGATACTGTCGAGCTTCGGATGCACCGGCCAGATTGCGCCGGAAAATCCCATGCGGACATTTTGGCGCACGACTTCGGCCGCCGGCTTGCCGCCGACCACCGCGATGCTGCGCGGGCACAACAGCCGCGACAGGTCACGCACCGAGCGGCCTCAGCAAATCGCGCGAGATGATGTGGCGCTGGATTTCGCTGGTGCCATCCCAAATGCGCTCGACCCGTGCATCCCGCCAGAACCGTTCGAGCGGCAAATCGTCCATCAGCCCCATGCCGCCATGAATCTGGATTGCCTCGTCGGTCACGCGCGCCAGCATTTCGGAGGCGAACAGTTTTGCCTGCGCGATTTCGCGATTGGCCGGCAATCCTTTGTCCAGCCGCCATGCGGCCGATAGGGTCAGGAGATCGGCCGCGTCGATGGACGTGATCATGTCGGCCAGCTTGAAGCTGACACCCTGGAATTTGCCGATTTGCTGCCCGAACTGCTTGCGCTGCGCCGCGTAATTCAGCGCGATGTCGAACGCCCGCCGCGCCCGGCCGACGCACATCGTCGCGACCGTGATGCGGGTTGCGTACAACCAGGTATTTGCGACCTCGAAGCCCAACCCCTCTTCGCCGAGAATTTGCGAGGACGGCAGGCGGCAATCGTCGAACGACAGAATGCAGTTGTGATAGCCCTTGTGCGAGACGGAATTGTAGCCCTTGCGGATCTCGAACCCTGGCGTGCCGCGATCCACCAGAAAACAGGTGATGCGTTTGCGCGACTGCTTGCCGCTGCCTTCCTCGCCGGTCGCGATGAAGACAATCACAAAATCGGCCACATCCGCGTGGCTGATGAAGTGCTTCGTGCCGTTGACGATCCAGTCGTCCCCGTCGCGCCGGGCAAAGCATTTCATGCCGCGCACGTCCGAACCCGCATCCGGCTCCGTCATCGCCAGCGCGTCGATCCGCTCGCCGCGCACGCAGGGCAACAAATAGCGGTCCCGCTGCTCGGCATTGGCCGCGCACAGGATGTTGGACGGGCGAAACCACCAGTGGTTCAATGCCATCGACGTGCGGCCAAGCTCCCGCTCCAGCAATGCAAATGTCACCGCATCCAGCCCGCCGCCACCGAATTCGGCTGGAATGTTGGGCGCGTAGAACCCGAGTGCCAACACCTTGTCCTGTATTTCGCGGCCTAGCTCGCGCGGCAATTCGCCGGTGCGTTCGACTTGCGCTTCAAGCGGGTACAGTTCGCGCTCGACAAAATCGCGCACGGTGCGGACGACCAGTTCCTGTTCTTCGGTGAGGCCGAAATCCATGATCAGGCCTTCCGCTTCATGCCGATGGCCCGGCCTGCATTCTCCGGGCGCGGCAGGCCGGCATGCGCCGCGACAATCGGATCGAGTTTCTCCCGTACTTCCGGCAGCATCGGCGCCGCGCGGCCGGCCTTGGCATTCACGTGCAGATACATGTGTTCGCCGGTCGCCACCACGGCGCCGTCCTCGGTACGAAAAATCGTCTGCCATACATGCAGCCGCTTCTCGTCGGCGCCGAGAATTTGCGTGGTGACGAAGAACGGCGTGTTCGCGCGCATTTCGGCGAGATGCATGATGTGCGTCTCGGCGGTATAAAAACTGTGGCCGCGCGCGACGTAATCGGTGTCGGCGCCGATCAGCGCCAGCAGCCCGTCCGAGGCCGTCGAAAACACCTGCAAATAGCGGCTCTCGTTCATGTGGCCGTTGTAGTCCAGCCAACCCGGTTCGACGCGGCCCTCGTAGAGTTGCAGCGGTTCTGCTTTGACTTCGATTGCAACGGCACCGTTGCCCTGTGCCTGCCACAGCGATTTCTCGTAGCCCGCCAGCGTCCGACCGGCACCGTAGTCGTTTGCTTTCAGTCCCTGGAAAATCGAGACCAGACACGAATCCCGTATCCGCTCATACTCGCGAATCCCAACGCCCGCCGCCTGCGCATCCGATTGGGCCACCAGTTTGTCGAGCAGCGTATCGTCCAACTCCGGCACGTCCATCAGCTTCGTCCACGGCCATTTGAGCGACGGGCCGAATTGTGCCATGAAATGCCGCATTCCGGGTTCGCCGCCCGCAATGCGATAGATCAGCATTGTGCCCATGAACGCCCAGCGCAGGCCGGGACCGAACCGCATCGCATCGTCGATCTCGTCGGTCGTCGCGATGTCGTCCTTGACCAGCCACAGCGCCTCCCGCCACAGCGCCTCCATCAGCCGGTCGGCAATGAAGCCGTCGATTTCCTTGCGCACATGCAGCGGGTGCATGCCGATGCTGCGATAGAACGCGGCTGCACGTTCCTTGGTCTCGGCACTCGTCTTTTCGCCGCCGCAGATTTCCACCAGCGGCATCAGATACACCGGGTTGAACGGATGCCCAACGACGAACCGCTCCGGGTTCCGCAAACCCGATTGCAGCCGCGACGGGCGCAGCCCGGACGTGGACGAGCCGATCACCACATTCGGCCGCATCGCGGTTTCCGCTTGCGCCAGCAGGCGGATTTTCAAATCCTCGCGTTCGGGCAGGCTTTCCTGGATGAAGTCGGCGCCGTCGGCCGCCTCCTCCAGCGTGCGCACGATCCGCCATGTGCCCGGCGTCGGCAGCGGCGCGATGGTCAGCATCGACCACGCGCGCCGCGCGTTCTCGATGACTTCGCCGACCTTGCGCTCGGCCTCGGGGTCGTTGTCGCACACCACGGCGTCCATGCCGTTCAGCACCGCGCGCGCCGCCCACGCGCCGCCGATCACCCCGCCGCCGAGCAGGCCGACGCGCTTGATCTCACCCATCCTGTTCAGCCCCGCTTCGTCAGTTTCAGTTTCTCGCGCACGGCGTCCGGCCCCAGCACGCGCGCGCCCATTGCGGTCAGCACCGTCGCGGCCCGCTCCACAAGCTGCCCGTTGCTGGCAAGCTGGCCGCGCCCGAGATACAGATTGTCCTCCAGCCCGACGCGCACGTTCCCGCCGGCCAGTGCGGCCATCGCGGCGTACGGCAACTGCATCCGCCCGATCGAGAAGGCGGAGAATATCGCGCCCGGCGGCAACTGGTTGACCATCGCCATCAAGGTCAGCGGATCGTCCGGCGCGCCGTACGGGATGCCCATGCACAACTGGATCAGCACCGGGTCGTCCAGCACGCCCGCGCGGATCATGTCCTTGACCATCACCAGATGCCCGGTGTCGAACACTTCCAGTTCCGGCTTCACGCCCAGCGCCTGCACCTGTTTGGCCATCGAGCGCAGCGTGTCCGGCGTGTTGACCATCACGTAGTCGCCGCCGGCGGCGAAATTCATCGAGCCGCAATCGAGCGTGCAAATCTCCGGCAGCAATTTGGCCACATGCGCGAGCCGCTCGGTCGCGCCCGCCATGTCGGTGCCGGCCGCATTCGGCGGCAGCGGCGCCTCCACCGATCCGAACACCAGATCGCCCCCCATGCCCGCCGTCAGATTCACGATCACGTCTGTGCCGGAGGACCGAACGCGCTCCATCACTTCGGCATACAGCGCCACGTCGCGGGCGCCCTTGCCGGTGGCGGGGTTGCGGACATGGATGTGGGCGACGGCGGCACCGGCACGCGCCGCCTCGATGGCGGCGGCGGCAATCTGCGCGGGTGTCACTGGCACCTTGTCCGACCGCCCGGTCGAATCGCCGGCCCCCGTGACCGCACAGGTGATGAACACGTCCCAGTTCATGGTCGCCCCGCTCCGCTTGCCGTGCCGAACCCTAGCGCAGATAGAGCCTGCCGGTGGCGTAGGAAATCCACAGATGCCGGTGGCCGAGATAATCCGCCCCCAGCAAAAGCTCCGCCCCTGCCAGCGGCAGGCCGGCCACGTTGAGCGTCATGTTGCGCGCGATCGCGCCCGGCAGTCCGAACGTGCCGAATCGGTGCTCCCGCAGCGCGAGCGTGCCGCCGCCGACGCCCCGGCCGGTGCGCGCCATGTCGCCCTCCAGCGTCGCCTCGGTCACGCCGAGCGTCTGCGCGGCCTCGCGTGTCAGCAGCGAGGTACGGGCGCCGGTGTCGAGCATCGCCCGCACTGGGTGGCCATCCACCTGTACGTCGAGGAACGCGAGGCCGCCACGGCCGCGCCGGAATGGCGCCTGCACGCCGCCGGCCCAGGGGCGCCAGCCCGGGCAGGTGCTGGGCGAGTAGAGCGCCATGCGGCCGTCCGGCAGGTCCAGTTCCACGTCGAAGCCGGCCAGGACATCGGCTCCCAGCAGGCCCTCGACCGGCGGGTCGATGCCTTCCAGCGAGGGCAAATCCCCCACGCCCACATTGCGCGGGCCGCCGACGACGTGGCCGGCCAGTGCCAACTCGCGCAGCCGGGCGCCGGCGGAATTGACGTTGCCGGTCACGCCGACCAGGGTTTTGGTGTGGCGGGGATCGCGCGCCAGATTGAGGGCCGCCACCGCCTGCGGTGTGAGCGTGGTGGTCTCCGCCCCGGTATCGACCAGCAGCGTCGCGGGCTTGCCGTCCAGCGCCGCTTGGGTCAGCAGGAAATTGCGCGCCTCCCGGAGCGGCAGTTCCGCCTGTTTGGCCGGGCGGCACGGGTCCAGGAGTTCTGCGCGGTGGGACGATGCGGCGCAGGCGGATGGCAGGGCGAGGGCCAGCAGCAACACGCAGGCACGGCGGGCGGCGAGGCCGGGTATCAGGGAAACCATGCTGCCATAATGCCGCACCGCAGCGCCCGAGTCAGCGGCGCCCGGGGGATGGCTGCGTCACGATACGGTTGGGCAGGGTACGGTTGGGGCTGGCACATGGCGGCGCCGCGGGCCATGTCACGGTCTAGCCGCGCCTGACGGGAGGCAGCCGGCGGAAAGGGATTTTTATGGACGACGGCCTGCCGGCTCGGCTGACCCGCATGACGCGGCGGCTGCTCGACCCCACCCACGGACCCGCCCGCGCCATCGAGGAGGCGCTGCACGACCTGACCGCACGGTTCTCGCCCGCGCCGCGCAAGCCGGTTGCGGTCGCCCCGGTCGTGCCGGGAAGTGTCGGCGAGACCACCGGGTTCGGCGCCAATCCGGGCGTGTTGCGGATGCTGCACTATGTTCCGGCAACGCTGCGCTCGGGCGCGCCGCTGCTGATGCTGCTGCATGGCTGCGGTCAGGATGCCGCCTTGTTCGCCCGCGCCACCGGCTTCACCGCTCTGGCCGACCGGCTCGGCGCCGTGTTGCTGCTGCCGGAGCAGCAGAGCGCCAACAATGCCGGGCGTTGCTTCAACTGGTTCGAGCCGGGCGATATCCGGCGCGGCGGCGGCGAGGCGGCGTCGATGGCGCAAATGGCCGCCTCCGCCCTGCACCGGTTCAAGGGCGATCCGGCCAGAGTGTTCGTCGCCGGGCTGTCGGCGGGGGCCGCGATGGCGGCGGCGCTGTTGGCCGCCTATCCGGACGTGTTTGCCGGCGGCGGCATCGTGGCGGGGCTGCCGGTGGGCGCGGCCAGCGACATGGGGTCGGCCTTCGCGCGGATGCAGAAAGCCGGCACCTATAGCCGCAAAACCCTGGTCGCGCGCGCCTCGCCGCCCCGCGCCGGGGGTATTGCGTGGCCGCGGTTGCCGCGCGTGTCGGTCTGGTCCGGCAGCGCCGACCACACCGTGGACCCGGCCAATTCCGATGCCCTGGTGGCCCAATGGACCGGCCTGCACGGGCTGCCGGACACGCCCGACCGCGCGGAGACCGTGGCGCCCGGGGTGCGGCGCCGAGTTTGGGGGACGGCCGTCGAGCAGTGGCAACTGGACGGATTCGGGCATGCGTTTCCGGCCATCGCCTCCGGGTCCGATCCGTTCGTGCAAGCCGCGCCCGTGGCCGCTGCCGATGCGATGGCCCGGTTCTGGGGCCTGTTGCCGGCGTGAGCACGCGGCTGGCGTTGCTGCTGGAGTACGACGGCCGCCGCTATGTCGGCTGGCAAAGCCAATCGGGCGCGGGACTTGCGGTGCAGAACGTGTTGGAGGCGGCGGCGGCAAAGCTGGCCGGCGGCGCGGCGGTGCCGGCGACAGTGGCGGGCCGCACCGACGCCGGCGTGCATGCCGAGGGGCAGGTTGCGATGCTGGAACTGCCCGGCGAGTGGCGGCCGGACAAGGTGCGGGATGCCCTCAATTTCCATATGAAACCACACCCGATCGTCGTCCTGCGCGCCGTGCTGGCGCCGGATGGATGGAATCCTCGATTTTCCGCCATCGGGCGTTCGTACCGCTACCGCATCCTGAATCGGCGCGCGCGGCCGGCGTTGCTGGTCGGGCGGGTGTGGCACGTCGATCAGGCGCTGGATGCCGACGCCATGAACCGCGCGGCGCAGTCGCTGCTCGGCCGGCACGATTTCACCTCGTTTCGAGCGTCGAAATGTCAGGCCAAAAGCCCGATCCGCACACTGGACCGGCTGGATGTGACGCGATCCGGCGAGCTGATCGAATTTTCGGTCGGCGCCCGTAGTTTTTTGCACCATCAGGTGCGCAACATGGTCGGCACACTGAAACTGGTGGGCGAGGGAAAATGGCCGGAGACCGCCGTGGCCGAGGCGCTCGCGGCATGCGACCGCAGCGCCGCCGGCCCGACCGCGCCGCCGGATGGGTTGGCGCTGGTCGCGGTGCGCTATCCGACGGACCCGTTCGCGACCGACTGAGGGGGGAGACTTGCATGAGCCTGGACATTCGCGCGCCGACCGAAGCCGACCATTCGGCGTGGCTGCCGCTCTGGCGGGCGTACCAAGTGTTCTACAAGGTCGATCTGTCCGAGGCGACGACCTCTGCGCTGTGGGCGCGACTGCTGGACCCGGCCGAGCCGGTGCATGCGGCGCTGGCGTGGCGGGAGGGGCAGGCGGTCGGGCTGGCGCACTGGCTGACGCACCGCTCCACATGGTCGGTGGCGGATTGCTGCTATTTGAACGATCTGTTCGTGGCGCCGGAAACCCGCCTCGGCGGCGTCGGGCGGGCGCTGATCGCGCATGTTTATGAAGCCGCCAAGGCGGATGGCTGCGACCGGGTGTATTGGCTGACCCACGAGACGAACGCGACGGCGCAGGCGCTGTACGACAAGGTCGCGGTCAAGACGGGGTTTATTCATTATGGGCACCGGTTCGGCTAAGGCAGTCCATAATGTTGCTATATCGTAACATTATGGGCGTGCCAAGACAGGTGCTTGTCCCAGGCCGCAAATTGGGCGGGCGGACCGCTGGCGAGGGGGATTGAACCCCGGCGGTGCCGCTCGGTCGCAGTCGTTGCCGGTTTCCAGGGCTGGGGAGCGGGCGGGATCGGGGCGGCTGGCCGCTCCGCCTCCGGCGTCACGCCGAGGGATTGTGTCGGCTGTGCCGGGCCGGGGGCCGTTGCCGGCGGTTCCGCCATCTCCGGTTCCGCCATCTCCGGGTCCGGGAGCGGGAAGCACGCTTGCCTTGCCGTCGGCACCCGTTTCTTCGGGCTGCCGGCCGGGCGGCTGGCGCCTTGGCGGGGGGCGGAGGGGTGTAGCGGGAGTTTGCCTTCCCGGAGGAGCTTTGCGAGTTCGGCGAAAGCTTCGACAATCTCCTTGATGAAGCCGACGATCAGGGCGACCAGCCAAGCCGGAAGCCGCCAGTTGGCGCTGTCCGCCTCGACGGCTTCGTTGAGCCGGAGGCTGAACTCCTTCAGTTTCTCGGCCGGGGTGAGGGGCGCACTGGGCATGGCGACGTGTTAGCATTAGTAACTGTCATGGGCAAGGGGAAAAGTGGCGCGGAGCGCGTTTTGTGGGTAACGCCACCGGCTTTCGCGCGGGCAGAGTGCGAAAAAGTTGCGCCGCCTTCCGCGCCGGGGCCGATCCGGTAAATCCTTCCACCTCGACATCACTCCCTCAGATGCCGCACTCTCCGCCGACTCGTGAGGGACGTGGCGCATGATGTTGGACGGCAAACGCTTCCTGGTGATCGGCGCCACGCAGGGGATCGGGCGGGCACTTGCCGGCCTGGCCGCCGCCGCAGGCGCGGATGTGATCGTGGCCAGCCGGTCGGCGGAGCGGGTGGCGCGGACCATGGGCGAATTGACCGGCGCCGGGAACGTCACCGGACATGTGATTGACCTGACCGATGCCGCATCCATTGCCGCGGGGATGAAGGCGGCGGGGAAGCTGGATTTTTTGGCCATTCCGGGCAGTGCCGTCACGTTCGGGTCGTTCCGGGACCTCGACGTCGCCGACGCGATGGCGTCCATGGCCAGCAAATTCTGGGGGCCGTATCGGGCGGTGAAGGCGGCGGAGATGGCGGCGGGTGGGTCGGTTGCGCTGTTTTCCGGGACCGCCAGCCGCAAGCCGATCGGCGCTGCGGCGCTGACGGCGATCAACAGCGCCGTCGAGGGGTTGGGGCGCGCGCTGGCGCTGGAACTGGCGCCGGTTCGCGTCAACGTGATCTGCCCCGGGTTGGTCGATACCGAAATGTGGGAGCGGCTGCCCGGCGGGCAACGGCTTGAAATGGTTGATCAGGCCCGCCGACGGCTGCCGGCGCGGTACGTCGCGACGGCCGCCGACATCGCGGAGTTTGCGCTGGCGGTCATGCAGAATCGCTATCTGACCGGTGCCGTTCTGGACATCGACGGCGGCGGCCTGGTGAGCTGACCGACCCGGGCTTGCCTGCGCCAGCCTGCGCCGCCAAGTTTGGCCTGTGACACAAAAATTGCAATTCCGTCGCCCAGGCTACCGGGGCCGACGCAGGTTGTCCGCATTGCGCGTGGCGCTGATGCTGGCTGTGGCGCCAATCGGCCCCGCTTCGGCGGCGGCGGGCGCGAGCATCGACGGGGTCGAGATGCCGCCCGTCAAGCACGCGGCGGGGCTGGCCTTGCGGCTGAACGGCATCGGCATGCGAACCTATTCGGTGTTCCGCGTCCACATCTACGTCGCAGGGCTTTACCTTGAGCAACCGACGAACGACGCGGACGCCATTTTGAGTTCGGACGGCGCGAAATTGCTGGACATCCATTTTGTCCACGACGTGAACGTGGAGCAGGCGCGCGAGGCCTGGGTGGAGGGGTTCGAGCAGAACTGCCGCCCGCCGTGCCACCTGAACGGACCGGATTTGCTGCAATTTCTGGCTGCGGTGCCGCCGTTCCGGCGCGGGGACGAGAGCACGCTGCTGTTCATTGGCCGCACGGTGCAGATTTCGGTCAACGGGCGGACGCTGGGGACGATTTCCGACGGGATGTTCACGCGTACCATTCTGGCGACCTTTATTGGTCCGTACCCGCCGAGCGAGCCGTTCAAGCACGGGCTGCTCGGGCTTCCCAACTGAGCACTCCCTAACAATTCCCGACAATACCTAACGCGACCGCTCGCGTGTTGCATGGCAGCATTGGTGTGGACGATTAGGGGCTGAGCCATGTCGGGCGCAATGACGTCGGGCGGCGCTGGAGTTGGCGTGCGACGATTCGGCGACGAGTTCGTGTTCCGGCCCGCGTTCGGAACGCGGCGGCCGGCCACGGACATGGGGCGCGCCGATCCCGCGCTGACGATCCTCGGGCCGCGCAGCATGGATCACGACGTGCCCGGCATGCGGCGCCGGATCGGGGCCAGCGCGCCGATGATGCCGCGCCGGCTGCCGTGGACCATCGCCGCTGTCGTGATGGGCGTGCTTTCCGTGGCGTTGTGGCGGGATGCCTTCGTGCTGGCGGACGCGCTGCTGCACAAGGCGGCCGGCCTTTACTGAACCGGCCCCTGCTGCATGCCGCCGGTGACGCCCATCATGTCGGCAACCTGAAATCCGGTGGGCCACGGGTCCGACGGGTCGAGCAGGTAAGTGTGAAAGCCGGTGATCCAGGCGCGACCGGCGATGGTCGGCAGGATCGCCTTGCGGCCACAGACCGTCGTTTCGGCGACGATTTTTCCGTCGAAGCGGCTGCCGATCAGGCTTTCGTGAATCATCGTCTCGCCCACGCGCATCTGGCCGCGTGCGTGGAGCACGGCCATGCGGGCGCAGGTGCCGGTTCCGGTCGGGCTGCGATCCGAGCGGCCGGGGGCGATGATGCAGGTGTTGCGCGTCACGTCGCCGACGCCGGCGAACGGGCGGTTCAACTGGACGATGGAAACGCCGGATATGTCGGGATTTTCCGGGTGCGTGACGGAAAGTTGCGCGCGGGCGGCGAGCCGTACCCGTTCGCCGAGGACGGCGAGGTCACGGGCTTCGTCGGCGACGACGGAAAAGCCCAATTTGGTCGCATCGACGATGCCGTAGAACATGCCGCCCCAGGCGATGTCGGCGATCACCGTGCCGAATCCCTCCACCTCCAGCGCTGCGTCCAGCCGGTCCACGAAGCAGGGTACGTTGGCGAGTTCGACGCGCTCGCACTTGCCGTCGCGGCAGGTCGCGCGGGCGCGCACCGGGCCGGCCGGGGTGTCGATCGTCAGCGTCGTTTCCGGCTCGGTCATCGCCACGATGCCGGTTTCCAGCAAGACCGTGACGGTACACATCAGGTTGGAGCCGGACATCGGCGGGTACTCGGTCGGCTCCATGATGATCACGCCGGCATCGCAGTCGGGGCGCACGGACGGGGTGATCAGGTTGACATGGCGGCAGATCGAGCCGCGCGGCTCGCTGAGGAGAAGCCTGCGGATGTGGTCCTGGTCGCGGGCGAAGGCTTGCATCCGCTCGAACTGCGTGGCGCCGGGCGGCGGCAGAACGCCGCCGACGATGACGTCGCCGACCTCGCCTTCCGCGTGGCAGCCGACGATTTGGATGGCGCGGTTCGAGCGCATGGCGGAGGCGTTACCCTTGGATGGACTGGATGACGGCCAGCAGGACGAAGCCCATCGCGAGGTCGATCAGCACCAGTCCGACGGCCTGGAGACGCGTGATGTCGAGCGCGAGACGGGTCGCGTACCATTCCAGCCACAGCGCCCAGCCCGTCGCGACCAGCCAGAATGTCTGGCCGACGATCTCCGGCGCGCCAAGCAGGGGCGGCAGGCTTGCGACGACCAGCAGCAAATATTGAATAACATTGCACCAGTTCCAGGCAGCAATGAAGGTTGGCCAGCGGCTGCTGCGGTCCATCGTTCCCGTCAACCAGCGGGTGATCAGCGCGAAGCCGGCCCAGTCGATGACGTAGCCTAGCAGGTCGAGGGCGAACTCGTGGCCCAGATGCGGCGGCAGGCCGGGGGCCTGCGCCCAGTCGATCAGTTGCAGGCAGACGAAGGCGGGCAGGCACAGGGCGGCGGCCCAAAAACTGCGTGCGGCGGTGGCCTGCGGCGCCTCGCCTTCGGTCGTCGCGAGCAGGCCCACCCCCTCCGGCC
>CAJCJG010000141.1 GCA_903970625.1 Solirubrobacterales bacterium 70-9
CCCCGGGCAAGGGGCGCGCGCGAAGGGGTCAGGCGATTAGCAGCGGTGCCAGTAGCCGCAGCGGTGCCCGGTCTCGACAATGCAGCCGGAGAGTGCCGGCGCGAGCAACAGCAGGCCCAGAATGACGAGGACGTGGCGAACATGGCGGCGCATGGCGATACTCCTTGATGGCCGAAAGCAACGACGTTTGATGACACGGAAGGGGGGCGACAGTGTGGCAAGAGGTCGTGAGCGCGGCGCTCAGCGCGCGCGCCGGTCTTGTAAATCGCCGAGCGGCAGCAAAAGTTGCGGCAGCCATTGCGCCAGCGCGCGGAAGCGGATTGGGCGGGGCGGCGTGACCGGCAGCGGTAGTGCGGATTTGTCGCCGGTGCGCAGGAAATCGGCCAATACCGGACCGAGCACGGTGTTCAGGACAAGGCCACGCCCGTTGCAGGCGGTGACGGCGAGCCACCCCGGCGCCGGGCTGATCAAACGCGGCAGAAAATCGCCGGTCAACGCCGCCCGACCGCGCCAGATATAGTCGAATGCGACCGGGCCGAGGGCCGGAAAAATGGCTTCCAGCCTTGCCGCGAGCTTGCCTGGCAAGCGCGCCATGGCGCCGGGATGAAACGCCGCCATGCCGCCGGTGACGAGGCGATCTCCAGCGGTCCAGCGGCAAGCCAGCAAATTGTTACGGGTGTCCGAAAACGCCTCGTTGCCGGGCAGCACAGCGGCGCGAATAGGCTCCGGCAAGGGTTTCGTTGCCAGTTGATAGACGTGCAAGGGTACGGATTCCGCCGCCAGGGTTTTGGCGAACGCGGAAGAGCCGGAGGGGCTGGTGGCGTTGGTGCATTGCACGATGGTCGCGGCGGTCACGTGCCCGCCGGGCGTCCGCAGCGTCCAGCCGGTCTCGTTCGGCTCGGCGCCGACGACGGGCGTGTTTTCGTGCAGCACGGCCCCGGCAGAAACCGCCGCTCGCGCGAGGCCGCGCGTATAGGCGAGCGGAACCAGATGCCCGCCGGACGGGTCGAAAAGAGCGCCGTGATAGGCGTCGCTGCCCAGCCGCGCACGACTGGCCGGAGCGTCCAGCCACTCGCATCGCGCACCGGCCGCCTGCCACGCGGCAATGCGCGCTTGCACGCGGGGCGCGAGCGAGGCGGCGTGGGCGGGATTCAGCCAGCCGGATTGCACGGCGTCGCACTCGATCCCGTGGCGGCGGATCAGAGCGAACAGGGCGTCCCCACCGCCAGCCACCAGCGCCAGGAACCGGGCGGCTTTATCTCCGCCGAGTTTGTCCCGTACCTCGGCCGGGCCGATGCGCGGCAGGCTGGGGACGACGAGGCCGCCGTTGCGGCCCGACGCCCCCTGCCCGACCGTCTCCGCTTCCAGTACCGTGACGCGAATGCCGGCCTCGGCCAGTGCCAGCGCGGTCGAAAGGCCGAGAATGCCGGCGCCGACGATGGCCACGTCCGCCCGCGCCTCGCCTACCAACGGCGGCGCGGTCGGCAGCTTGGCGGCCGTACGGGACCAGAGGGAGCGGGCGGGATCGTCCGCCCGCAAACTCATTTCCCGGCGATTTGGGCGCGGATCTTGTCCACGTCGGCGGTGGTCATCTGGCCTTTGGTGACGATCTTGCCGTCCGTAATCTGCCATTCGCGGAACGGGCCGGTGATGTCGCCGTATTTGTCGAAGCTGATCGGACCGATGACGCCGACATAGCGGATCGGCTTTCCCGCTTTGAGCAGTTCCAACGCCTTCTTAAACCCTTCAGGCCCGGCGGTGATTTCCGTGCCTGCCGGATCGGTGACTTTGTAGATCCCGTCGCGAATCCCGGCGGATGTCGCCGCACCGCCGGCCGCAACCGCGAGGCCGACCAGCGCACCCGCGTCGTAAGCCTGCACGGCGGCCGGCGAGCCGGGGTCAAGGTTCGAGAACGCCTTGTAATGCGCGTTGAAGTAGGCGGTGGAGGCGCTGTCCTCCGTGCCGGACGAGGTGCCGTAGGCGTCGCTCAAGTATTTGGCGCCGACCGCATCGACGAAATCGCCGCTGTTCATGCCGTCGTTCAGCAGAAATTTGCGCGGCCCGCCTTTGGAAATCCAGGCGCGGGCGATCGTGGCGCCGTCCGTCGGATAGCTGATCAGATACAAGCCGTCCGGATCGCCGCCGAGTGCAGAGGTGACTTCGGCATCGTAGTTGGCGGCTTTCTCGTTGTACGGCGTGTCGCCGGTGATTGTGCCGCCGAGGGCTTTGTAGGCGGCGGTGAATTCCTTCGTCATGTTCACGCCGAAATCGTTGTTGACGTGGATAATGGCGAGCTTTTTCAAGCCGAGATCGAGCGCGTATTTGGCGGCGGCGACACCTTGCAATGCGTCCGACGTGATGGTGCGAAAGAAGATGCCATTGGTCTTGCCGTCTCGGCCCAGCGCCGTCAGCGTCGGCGAGGATGAAGCCGGCGAAACTTGCACGACTCTGGCGGGTGCCGTCACGGCGGTCAGGATAGGGATGGAGACGGATGAAATGATGCCGCCGATGATCGCCGGAACGTGGTCGATCTCGACAAGCTGTTTGGCGGCATCGACAGCGACGGTGCCCTGGCTTTGCGAATCGCGCGTGTCCGCCACGAGCGTGCAGCCGAGCACGCCGCCGGCCGCGTTGATGTCGTGGAACGCCATCTCGATGGATTTCGCCCCCGCCTGCCCATAGGCGCCGGCTGGACCGGTGAGTTCCATTACCACGCCGATTGTGACTTTACAGTCCGCGAGCGCCGGGCTGGCAAGCAGTGCGGCGAGAGCGATGGCGAGGAGGAGCTTTTGGAGCATGGAAGCGGTTCCCAGGGTGGATCGAATGAAAAGCCCCCTCCCACAAGGGGAGAGGGAGAAGCAGCGCTACGCATCGCCCAGATTGTATTTCATGATACTGCCGTGGCGCCCATGGCGGTCGCGTTCGAGCGTGTACACGTCGCCGGGCAACGTGAGGCGCTGCGACAGGATGTTTGCAATTTGCAAGGTATCCTCTGCATCCAATGCAAATTCAAACATCGCGGCGTGCTCGGCCAGATGCGCGCGGGAACGAACGCCGACGATGGCAGCGGCGACGTGTGGCAAACCCAGCACATACCGGCTGGCAACCGTACCGATGCTGCGGCCGTGCTTCGCGCCGACGCGTGACAAGATCCGCAACAACGCCTGGAACCAGTCCCATCCGCCGACGTCGTCGATAATCAATTTGTATTTGGTCAGCGAGCGGTTGTGGAGCGGTTCGGCCGGTTCCGGCGTCCCCAACCAGCGTTCGCTCAAAAAACCACCGGCGACCGTCCCGTAGCAGAGCAGATTCATGCCGTGCGTCTCGCACAAATCGGACATGCCGCGCGCCGGCCTGTCGTCCAGGAGCGAATACTGCACTTGCATCGACGCGAGTTTCACTCCTGCATCGAACAGCGCCGCCGTATGCGCGCTATCGAAGTTCGTGCCGCCGACCAAGTCGATTTTTCCTTCGCGTTGCAATTCGGCAAGCCACAGCGCGGTCTGCACGTCGTTAGCAACATCGTAGTTCCACCAATGAAACTGCACAAGGTCCAACCGCTCCAGCTGCAGCCGGTGCAGCGAGCGGTCGATGATACGTTCGACATGGCCGCGCGTGATGTGTGGCAAAATATCGAGGTCGGGGACGAATTTCGTATGCACTTTCAGACGCGCACGAATCTCGTTCGGCAGCGAGCCGATCATCTCCTCCACACCAGTATAAATGTCGGCACAGTCGAACGTGAACAGGCCGGCATCGACATAAGCCGTCATGTCGGCGAGGGCTGCGGCTTTGTCGATGTCGCCGTGGCCGCCAGCGAGTTGCCAACCGCCTTTGATCAGGCGGGCGATGCGGTAGCCGGGACGGAGTTCGGTGGTTTCGATGCTCATAAGATTGGGCTCACGGCAATGGGACCGCCGTTGTCTCGACGTGGCGGAACCGCCGCATGCCAAGGCGGGAAATACGAAAGCGCGTGGGACAGTTCGGGTCTGGACAGGCAATGTCCGTGTCGGTCGTCATCCAGTCGTTCGGATGCGTCTGCCGCTGCTTGGCGGCCAGGAACGGCAACACGGTCGCGATGGAGTAGATCGAAAAACCCTGATCCGGCGGAAGGTGCAGCATTTCGCCTCGTAGTTCGAAATGGTCACCCGGCTTGGCACCGCACAGGATCCGGGCACCGGCTGGGGCAACGACCTCGACGCGCAGATCGTAGAGGTCGAAGAAATCGTCTTGCTGGGTCATGGGAGTTTCGATCTGCCTACCCACCGTCATGCCGGCGGAGGCCGGCATCCAGGGCCGCGCACTCCGACGGGGCCGCCTGGATCCCGGCCTTCGCCGGGATGACAAGGAAGGGCATCACGCATCCCTCGCGAATGTCAGCGTGCAGGCGCCGGTTTGCCGAATCTTGCCGCACGCGGCCGCCAGTGCCGCGACGTCCGCAATGCGGGCACAGACACTTCCCGGTTGCCAACCGATGGGGAAGAATAGGCGCGCGCCGGGGCCATAGAACAGGCCGATGTCGAACACCGGGTTCGGCCCGCCGCCCCAGACGCGCGGCGGCAAGAAGGTCATCACCACGTCGCCCGGTTGCGGCATGATCGTCGCGTGTTCCAGTGGCAGGCCGGCCGTCCGTTGCGAGTCCGTTAGGGCGTCATCCGGCACCGGCGCCGAAATTTCCGGGCCGGTCCACATGGCATGGATCGCCCGAATTTGGCGCGGCACGGCTAAGAACTCCCACAGAAAGGCGGCATTGGCCGGCGCGCGATCGGCCAGCAGCGTGGCGATAGCGGACAGGCCGGAGCGCTCTTCCTCGATTCGGATCGCGTGCAACAAACATCCCCTTGGCGGCCGGACGGATCGTGCATACCGTCGGCCATCATGCAACCGTCGATCTGACACGCCGATGCTGGAGCTTTTCGATGTTTCGCGCAATTTCGGCGGCGCGCGGGCGGTGGATGGCGTCTCGCTGCGCGTGGCGGGCGGCCGGATCACCGGGCTGATCGGACCTAATGGGGCCGGCAAGACGACGCTGTTCAATCTGATCGCCGGCAGCATGCCGCCCTCGTCCGGGCGCATCGTGCTTGATGGGCGCGAGATCGCGGGGGCCGCCGCGCACACGCGGCTAGCGGCAGGGCTGGCGCGGACGTTTCAAATACCGCGCCCGTTCGGCGCGATGACGGTGCTGGAGAACGTGCTGTTGGCGGCCCAGGGGCAGCACGGCGAGCAGCCGTTCGCCAACTGGTTTTCACCGCGCGCAGTGATGGCGCAGGAGCGGCGGAATGCCGAGCAGGCGCGCGAGATCATTGCGTTTCTGGCACTGGAACGGCTGGTATCGGCGCCGGCCGCCACGCTCTCCGGCGGGCAGCGCAAGTTGCTGGAACTGGCGCGGGTGCTGATGGCATCGCCGAAAATCGTGCTGCTGGACGAGCCGGCGGCAGGCGTCAATCCGACGCTGCTGGAAACGATCATCGACCGTATCGCCACGCTGAATGCGCGCGGGCTGACGTTTCTGATCGTCGAGCACAATCTGGACCTGATCGCGCGGCTTTGCACCGAAGTGCATGTGATGGCCGGCGGCAAGCTGCTGGTGTCGGGCTCGCCCGATGCGGTGACGCGGGATGTGCGCGTGGTGGAAGCGTATCTGGGTGCTTGAGGCACGGGGCATCGTGGCGGGCTACGAGCCGGGTGTGCCGATCGTGCGCGGAGCCAGTTTCGTGCTCGCAGCGGCCGAAATTCTGGTGCTGCTGGGACCGAACGGCGCCGGCAAATCGACGCTCGCGAAGGCCGTGGCGGGTTTGGTTCGGCTGGAGGGCGGCGAGGTGCTGCTGCAAGGTGCCGCTCTGACAAACGTGCCTCCGCACGAGCGGATCCGGCACGGCCTCGCGTTCGTGCCGCAGACGGCGAATATTTTTGCGGGACTCACGGTCGGCGAAAATCTGGACATCGCGGTGGCCATCCTGCCGCGCCGGCAGCGGGCGGAGCGGATTGCCGCCATGATGGCGCTGTTCCCCGATCTGGCGACGGCGCGGAGCGGCGCGGCGGGGCGGCTTTCTGCCGGGCAGCGCCAGATGCTTGCCATTGCGCGGGCGCTCGCCGTCAGGCCGCGCGTGCTGGTACTGGACGAACCATCGGCCGGGCTGTCGCCGAAACTTGTGGATGTGGTGATGGCCAAACTGACCGACATCCGGGCCAGCGGCGTTGCCGTGCTGCTGGTCGAGCAGAACGCGCGGGCCGCGCTGGCGGTCGCCGACCGCGCGATGATTCTCGCCGAAGGGCGGGTGGCACACGAGGGCGCGGGCGCGACGCTGATGGATGATCCGGCGGTCGCCGCGCTGTATCTGGGGCGGCGGCATTGATCGGGCAGATTCTGGTCGATGGCGTTACGTCCGGTGCGATGATCGCGCTCGGCGCCATCGGCGTCACGCTCACCTACGGCCTGCTGCGGTTCGCCAATTTCGCGCATGGCGAGTTCGCGACCTGGGGCGCCTATGCCGCCATGGTCATTGCGGCGGCACTTGGCGGCGCGGGGGAGCCGCTGGGCGACCTCACGTTTGGCTGGCACATGATTGCGGCGCTGCTAGGCGCGGTACTGTTGACGGCGCTGCTGGCGGTGGCGCTGGACTGGCTGCTGTTCGCGCGGCTGCGCAAGCAGGGCAGCGCCATCGTGCTGGTGATCGCGAGTTTCGGCGCGTCGCTCGCGCTGCGCAGCGCGCTGGAATTCAGCTTCGGGCCGCAGCCTTACTATTACAGCCGCGAAATCGCGATGACGGTGCGGCTCGGCGCCGGGATGCGGGCGACGTGGGATCAGATGTTTGTCCTGGCCGTCGCGCTGGCGCTGATGGCGGGCACGCATTTGATGTTGCAATATACGGCGTTGGGCCGGTCGCTGCGGGCGACGAGCGAAAATCCGGATCTGGCGCGGCTGGCCGGGATCGACGTGGCACGGGTGATCAAAATCACCTGGTTGCTGGGCGGCGGGATGGCGGCGGCGGCGGGCGTGTTTCTCGGCATCACGGTGCAGTTGCGGCCGACGATGGGGTTCGAACTGGTGCTGCCCCTGTTTGCCGCCGCGATCCTGGGCGGCATCGGCAGCGTGCCGGGGGCGATGGTCGGCGGAATTGTCATCGGAATTGCCGAAGCCGCCGCGGTGCCGATAGCCGGCGCGCAGTATCGGGCGGCGGTGGCGTTCGTGGTGATGCTGGCGATGCTGCTGCTGCGCCCGCGCGGGCTTTTCGGGGCGCGGGAAGCGTGATCGGAATCGTCTCCTATCTGCTGTTCTTCGTCACGGTCGCGCTGAGCTACGGCGTCGCCGTGCTCGGGCTGAATGTGCAGTGGGGGGCGGCGGGGCTGTTCAATGTCGGCGTCGCGGGGTTCGCGGCAGTCGGCGCCTATGTGTGTGCTTGGATCACGGCGGCGCCGGCGGACAGCCATTGGGGCGGGTTCGGGTTGCCGATCGCGCTCGGCTGGGCGGGGGCGATGGCAGCGGCGGCGGGGGTGGCGGCGATCGTCGGCGCGGCCACGCTGCGGCTGCGGGCCGACTATCTGGCGATCACGACGTTCGGCGCGGCCGTGTCGCTGCAACTGGTGGCCCTGAACGCACAGACATTGACCGGCGGCCCGTTCGGGATCGCGTTTATCCCCCGCCCCTTCTCCGCCCTCGCCGACCAGCCGCTCGCGTTCGCGGCCGCCAATTGCGCGCTGGTGGTCGTCGTGACCGGCCTGCTGTTCGTGGGCCTGGAGCGGCTGACGCGCAGCCCGTGGGGGCGCGTGCTGCGAGCGTTGCGGGAGGACGAGGCGGCGGCGGCGGCGCTCGGCAAGGCACCGGCGACATTCCGGTTGCAGGCGTTCGTGATCGGCGCGGCGCTGATGGGGCTGGCCGGGGCGATGCAGGCGCAGTTCTTCGGCTTCATCGCCCCCGACAACTTTTTGCCGGCGTTCACGTTCCAGGTCTGGGTGATGCTGGTCCTCGGCGGCTCCGGCAACAATTTTGGCGCCCTGCTCGGCGCGGTGCTGACATGGGCGCTGTGGACGGGCAGCGGCACGCTGGTCTCCATTCTGGTCGCGCCGGAGTATCAGTCTCGGGCGGCGTCGCTCCGGGTGGTGGCCATCGGTGTCGTGCTGGCGCTGGTGCTGCTGCTGCGCCCGCGCGGACTGGTGGGGGAGCGCCCCACCGTCTCGCGCGGGATCGGGTAGGTCAGCAGTTCTTCTGGCCGGGCGCGCAATGGTGCTGCGGCGCCGGGGCGGCGGCACGTTGCGGGGCGGGCGCGGGCGCACGCTGTGGCGCCGGAGCCGCG
>CAJCJG010000142.1 GCA_903970625.1 Solirubrobacterales bacterium 70-9
TTCCCCGCAGGCGCGGGGATGAACCGGTGGACGGGCCGGAATACCATCTGTCGATCAGGTGTTCCCCGCAGGCGCGGGGATGAACCGGTCGTGCGTGGCATCGGGCGCACGCTGTCGAAGTGTTCCCCGCAGGCGCGGGGATGAACCGGCCGAGGCAGTCGCGGCCGCCGAACGCTTCCTGTGTTCCCCGCAGGCGCGGGGATGAACCGTCCCACTGTAGTAGCAGGACCGCGGTGCGCCTGTGTTCCCCGCAGGCGCGGGGATGAACCGGCGCAGGCCGACCGCCAGCGCGCCGAACAGGAGTGTTCCCCGCAGGCGCGGGGATGAACCGAGCAAGTGCGCCGTTCGCTGCGGTGGACCATCGTGTTCCCCGCAGGCGCGGGGATGAACCGGGCGCCGGGTCGATTGTGGATCGGGTCATGTCGTGTTCCCCGCAGGCGCGGGGATGAACCGCCCTGCGCCACCCAATCCAGCAACGGGCCGGAGTGTTCCCCGCAGGCGCGGGGATGAACCGTCGAAAGGCTGGGCCTTCCAAAACGCCAGCACGTGTTCCCCGCAGGCGCGGGGATGAACCGCGACACTGACCGCGACCAATTCCCGGACTCTGGTGTTCCCCGCAGGCGCGGGGATGAACCGGTGGCCATGCTACGTCTCCTGCACTGTGGCGCGTGTTCCCCGCAGGCGCGGGGATGAACCGCAATGCCATCGCCCGTTCACCTTCTACCACGCGTGTTCCCCGCAGGCGCTGGGATGAAGCGCCGTTTTCGCAGCCGCCCTGCGCCGCTGTGCCGTGTTCCCCGCAGGCGCGGGGATGAACCGGCTGCTAAAACGTGGGGCAGCGCACATAATTGGTGTTCCACGCAGGCGCGGGGATGAACCGTGCAGCGCGATAGACGCCGGCGCCCCGTCGCGGTGTTCCCCGCAGGCGCGGGGATGAACCGCCCTCGATCCAGGTGCCTTGCGTGGCGATCTCGTGTTCCCCGCAGGCGCGGGGATGAACCGCGACAATTATCTCCGGGGGCGGCGGCGGCGGCGTGTTCCCCGCAGGCGCGGGGACGCTTCTCCACCGTCGATATGATAGCTGTGGCGCAAAGAAGACGCTGCCGGTCGGCATCGTGGATGCCAAGCGCAGCGGTATCGAGCGACCGCCAGTCCAACGGCATCCATCGGCACGTGCTGGATAGATATTGGACTTAACGCCGGAGGCTAGGCCGTAAATATTTGAAGTTCCTGGTATCCCGAACGGGATTCGAACCCGTGTTACCGCCGTGAAAGGGCGGTGTCCTGGGCCTCTAGACGATCGGGACAAGAGGCGCAGGTTGGGTAGCGGAGACCTCCGCGCCGGTCAAGCCGTTACACGGAAGCCGCATCCGCCACCACGAAGCCGGCGGTGATCGTACCGTTCCATTCCTCGGCGCGCAGATGGCCCGCAAGATGCAGCGGTGCGCCGCCGCGTGACAGCAGCGCGTCTGCCAATGGGCCGTCCTTGGCGCGGAACAGCATCGCCTTCAGCCGCCCGTCGCCACCCTCGCCCTCCACGAAGGCGCGGATCGTGTTGGCTTCCTTGCCCACCCGGTCGGCACGCACCACGCGGGCGCGGGGCAGGACCAGCATCGGCTCCTCGTTGCCCGGCCCAAACGGCGCCAGCCGCGCGATCTGGGTGGCCAGATCGACCGTGCAGCCGGCCACCGCCACCGTCCCCTCCACCGACAAATCCGCCACCGCCGGCAAATGTGCCGCCGCCGCCAGCCGCTCGCGCAGCAGGATATGGAAGTCCGCCATCCGGTCCTCCGGCAGCGAGAATCCCGCAGCCATCGCATGGCCGCCGCCGGTCTTCAAAATGCCCGCCTGCCGCGCCGCGATCACGGCGCTGCCCAGATCCAGCCCCGGCACCGACCGGCCCGACCCTTTGCCCACACCGTCCGCCACCGCCGCCACGCATGCGGGGCGATTGAACCGCTCCTTGATGCGCCCCGCGACGATGCCGACGACGCCGGGGTGCCAGTCGTGCCCCCAGACCAACAGGGCCGCATGCCCGCTCGCCGCCTGCGCCCCGGCGGCCTGCATGGCGTCCTCCAGCATCGACTGCTCCACCTGCTGCCGCTGCCGGTTCACCGTGTCCAGCGTTGCTGCGAGTCCCCGCGCCTCCACCGGATCGTCGCTGAGCAGCAGCCGCAGCCCCAAATCCGCCTCGCTGATCCGCCCGGCGGCGTTGATGCGTGGGCCGAGGGCAAAGCCGAGCGTCATCGCACTCGGCCGGTCACGCACCAGCGCCACGTCCATCAGCGCCGCGATCCCTGGCCGGCCGCGCTTGCCCATGACCTTCAGCCCCTGCGTCACCAGCGCCCGGTTCAGCCCGGTCAGCGGCATCACGTCGCACACCGTCGCCAGCGCCACGAGGTCCAGCAGCGCCATCAGGTCCGGCTCCGGCCGCGCGGCGAAGAACCCGGCCCGGCGGAGGGCGCGGGTGGTCGCCACGACGGTCAGGAACGCGATCGCGGCGGCGCACAGGTTGCCGAGGCCGGAGCTGCAATCCAGCCGATTCGGGTTCACGGTCGCTGCCACGCGCGGCGGCGGCCCGTCGCTCTTGTGGTGGTCCAGGATCAGCACATCGACGGCGGGGGCCAGCGCCGCCAGCACGTCGTGCGCCGCCGTGCCGCAATCGACGCACACGATCAGGCTCGCCCCTCGCCCCACCAGCCCCTGCAACGCCGGCAGGTTCGGGCCGTAGCCCTCCGCCATCCGGTCCGGCACGTGCGGCATCACGGCGCAACCCAGCCCGCGCAGGAACGAGGCCATCACCGCGCCGCTGCACGCGCCATCCACGTCATAGTCGCCGAACACGCCGACCGTCTCGCCCCGCCGCACGGCATCCGACAGCCGCGCGGCAGCGGCATCCATGTCGGCCAGCACGCTCGGGTCCGGCAGCAGCGCGCGCAAGGTCGGGTCGAGAAAATCCGCCGCCGCCTCCGGCCCCACGCCGCGCGCGGCCAGCAGACGGCCCACGATCTCCGGCAGGCCGAGCCGCTGCGCGATGCCGAGGCCGACCCTATCCTCCGCCGCCCGCCACACCCAGCGGCGGCCGGACAGGCTGCGGGTTACGTCGAGCAACGCCCGCTCAAAGCGCCGCCCACGCCTTCGTCGCGTAACTGTGGTGTGCCTCGATATACCGCACCGTACCGGACTTGCTGCGCATCACCACCGAGTGCGTGATCGCCCCGGAGCCGAACCGCCGCACGCCGCGCAGCATCGCGCCGCTGGTCACGCCCGTGGCCGCGAACATCACCTCGCCCCGCGCCATGTCGGCGGCGGCAAACACCCGATTCGGGTCGATCACGCCCATCGCCCGCGCCCGCTCCCGCTGCGCATCGTCCTCGAACAGCAGCCGCGCCTGCATCTGGCCGCCGACACAGCGCAGCGCTGCCGCCGACAGCACACCCTCCGGCGCGCCGCCGGACCCCATGTAGATGTCCACCCCGGCCTCCGGTGTCGTCGTCGCGATCACGCCGGCCACGTCGCCGTCGCTGATCAGGCTGATGCGGGCGCCCGCCTCGCGCACCAGTGCGATCATCTCCTCGTGGCGCGGCCGGTCCAAGATGCAGGTGACGAGGTCGGACACGTCGCAGCGCTTGGCGCGGGCCAGATTGCGCAGATTCTTCGCCGGCGCGTCGTCGATATCCACCACGCCCGCCGGCAATCCCGGGCCGACCGCAATTTTCTGCATGTAGATGTCCGGCGCGTGCAGAAAATTGCCGCGCTCGGCAAGTGCGATCACCGTGATCGCATTGGCAGCCCCCTTGGCCGTCAGGTTGGTGCCTTCCAGCGGATCGACGGCAATGTCCATCTCCGGCCCGCCGCGCCCCACCTTCTCACCGATATACAGCATCGGCGCCTCGTCCATCTCGCCCTCGCCGATCACCACCGTGCCGTCGATGCCAATGGCGTCGAACGCCTTGCGCATGGCTTCGACGGCCGCGCCGTCGGCCTCGTTCTTCTTGCCGCGCCCCATCCAGCGGCTCGCGGCCAGCGCCGCCGCCTCGGTGACGCGCACCAGTTCGAGTGCGAGGTTGCGGTCGCTCTGCGTTTCTTGTGGGTCTTGGGTCGCGGACATGTCGTGCCCCCTGGGCGGTGTTTCAGGCCGGTTCGATACGGATCAGCGTGGGGTCTTCCAGCACGGCGTCCATCGCCGCGATCCGCGCCAGCGCGTCGCGCATCGCCGCTTCCCGCGTCTCGTGCGTCACCAGCACCACCGGCACCGCCTCGCCCGGGCTGCGGCCGCGCTGCAACATGCTTTCCAGCGAAATCCCGGCATCGCGCAGCGCGGCCGTCACGTCGGCGATCACGCCCGGCCGGTCCACCACCATCAGCCGCAAATAATACGCGCCCACATGCGCCGCCATCGGCACGGATGGCGCGTGCGACAGCGCGGCGGACCGCGCGCCCCACACCGGAGTCGTCCGCCCACGCGCCACGTCGATCAGATCGGCGACCACGGCGGAGGCCGTTGGCCCCGCGCCCGCGCCCCTTCCTTCCAGCATGACGCGGCCGACGAAATCGCCTTCGGCCACCACGGCATTAAACACGCCATCGACGCGGGCCAGCGGCGACGCCTGCGGTACCATGCACGGATGCACCCGCGTTTCGATCCCCGCCTCCGTCTGCCGCGCGAGCCCCAGCAGCTTGATCCGATACCCGAGTTCGCCCGCGAACACGAAGTCCAGCGCCGACACGCGGCGGATGCCCTCGACATGCACGGCCGCGAAATCCACCGGGCGGCCGAACGCCAGCGCCGCCAGGATCGCCAGCTTGTGCGCGGCGTCGATGCCGTCCACGTCGAAGCTCGGGTCGGCCTCCGCGTAGCCGAGCTTCTGCGCTTCCGCCAGCACCTCGGCGAATTCGCGCCCCTGCTCGCGCATCACGGTCAGGATGTAGTTGCAGGTGCCGTTCAGGATGCCGGCCACGCGGGCAATGCGGTTGCCGGCCAGCCCCTCGCGCAGGGCCTTGATCACCGGGATGCCACCTGCCACCGCCGATTCGAACGCCAGCGCCACGCCAGCCGCCTCCGCCGCCTCCGCCAATGCGGCGCCATGGACGGCAAGCAACGCCTTGTTAGCCGTGACCACCGGCTTGCCGGCCGCCAACGCGGCCTCCACGACGTCCCGCGCCACGCCCTCTGACCCGCCGATCACCTCCACCACGACATCCACGGCCGGGTCGCGCGCCAGCGCCGCCGGATCGTCGAACCAGTGCAGCCCAGCGAGCGAGATGCCCCGGTCCCGCGTCCGGTCCCGCGCCGACACCGCCGTGACCGCAATCGGCCGGCCGGCCCGTGCGGCCACCAGATCGGCGTTCTGGCGCAGCAGGCTCAAAACGCCGGCACCGACGGTCCCGAGGCCCGCCAGAGCGACATTCAGCGGACGGGTCACTGCGCCGCCACCGATTGTGCTTCCTCGGCCGGACCGGCGTTGTCGGTTTGCAGGAACCCGCGAATGTTGCGCAGCGCCTGCCGCAGCCTATGGGTGTTCTCGACCAGCGCGATGCGCACATGCCCGTCGCCGTGCTCGCCGAAGCCGATCCCCGGCGCCACCGCCACCCGCGCCCGCGCCAAGAGCTGCTTGGAAAACTCCAGGCTGCCGAGATGGGCGAAACGCGGCGGGATCGGCGCCCAGGCGAACATCGAGCCGTCGGGACTCGGCACGTCCCAGCCGGCGGCGTGCAGCCCACGGATCAGCACGTCCCGCCGTTCGCGATACAGGTCCCGCATCTCGCGCACGCAGTCCTGCGGCCCGTTCAGCGCGGCGGTGGCGGCGACCTGAATCGGCGTGAAGGCGCCGTAGTCCAGATACGATTTCATCCGCGTCAGCGCGTTGATCAGTTTCGGATTGCCGGCCGCGAACCCCATCCGCCAGCCCGGCATCGAATAGGTTTTGGACATACTGGTGAACTCCACCGCAATGTCCTTGGCCCCTTCGACCTGCAAAATCGAGGGCGGCACATTGTCGCCGAAGTAAATCTCGGCATAGGCGAGATCGGAGAGGATGTAGATGTCGTGTTTTCGGCAGAACGTCACGATTTCCTTGTAGAAATCGAGGTCCGCCAGATACGCCGTCGGGTTGGAGGGGAAATTGACGATCAGCGCCGTCGGCTTCGGCACCGAGTGTCGCACCGCCCGGTCCAGCGCCAGCAGCATCTCGTCGTTCGGCGTCGCCGGCACACTGCGGACGGAGGCGCCGGCGATGATGAAGCCGAACTGATGGATCGGGTAGGACGGGTTCGGCACCAGGATCGTGTCGCCGGGGCTTGTGATGGCGGCGGCGAGGTTCGCCAGCCCTTCCTTCGAACCGAGCGTCGCGATCACTTCGGTTTCCGGGTTCAGGCTCACGCCGAACCGCCGATCGTAATAGCCGGCCAACGCCCGGCGCAGCCCCGGAATGCCCTTGCTCGTCGAATAGCGGTGCGCCCGTGGGTCCTGCACCGCCTCGATCAGCTTGGCCACGATATGCGGCGGCGTCGGGCTGTCGGGGTTGCCCATGCCGAGGTCGATGATGTCCTCGCCGACGGCGCGGGCCTTCGCCTTGGCCGAGTTCACCTCGGCGAACACGTAGGGTGGCAGGCGGCGGATGCGGTGGAATTCGTCGGTCATGGCGAGTCGTGCGGTCCGGGTTGAAAAGGTTGCAGGCGAGAAGGCCGGATCAGGTCACAAGCCGCCTCAATTGACCAGTCGCACCACCGCACCGCTCCCTTGCGGCTCGGCCGCAATCCGGACGGCGGTGGCCGGCACGCCGTTGATCTGCAACTGCGCGGCGACGGCGCGGGCACGGTCCAGCGCCAGCGGCAAGGCGGCGGCCTGCACCGCCGGGTCGCTGGACGTCGCCTCGCCGAACCCGGTCACGGCGATGCTGGCCGTTCCCCGGCTTTTGGCGAACGATTTGAGCGGCGCCAACGCATCGGCCTGCAACACGGCCGAGCCGGCGGCGAACGGGATCGGCACCTGTGGGCCGTTCGGGGCCGGCGTCGGTGGTGCGGGCGGCGGCGCCAGCACCGGCGGCG
>CAJCJG010000143.1 GCA_903970625.1 Solirubrobacterales bacterium 70-9
GCCCGCCATCGCCAGCGCCGCCGGCTCCGCATGCGGCCGCCCGCCCGGTGCCGTCACGGCGCGCCCGACGACGCGCCCATCCTTGACGACGACGCAGCCGACCGCCGGGTTCGGCCAACAATTGCCTAGGCCCCGCCGCGCCAGCCCCACCGCCGCGCGCATATGTGAAAGATCGCCCATTCGCGGATTTATGTAGGCTCGCTCAGTTCGCCGAGAAAGGCCTCGAAATCCTTGGCTTCCCGGAAGTTGCGATAGACCGAGGCGAAGCGGACGTAGGCCACCGCATCGACCTCCTTCAGCGTCTCCATCACCATCTCGCCGATCAGTTTGGAGGCGATGTCGCTCTCGCCCGACGCCTCCAACTGGCGCACGATGCCGTTGACGATCCGCTCGATCCGCTCGTCGTTCACCGGCCGCTTGCGCAACGCGATGCGGACGGAGCGGGCCAGTTTGTCGCGGTCGAACGGCACCCGCCTGCCGTCCGACTTCACCACCGTCAGGTCGCGCAACTGCACCCGCTCGATGGTGGTGAACCGCTGCGAGCACCCGCCGCAAAACCGCCGCCGCCGGATCGCCGAGCCGTCGTCGGTCGGCCGGCTGTCCTTCACTTGCGTGTCGTCATGGCCGCAAAACGGGCAGTGCATTGTCCGTCGGCGCTACCGATGCCCGGCGTAGATCGGAAACCGCGAACACAACTCCAGCACCCGCGCGCCCACCGATTCTTCGGCAGCCGTATTGGTCCCATCGTTGGACCGCGACAAGCCATCGATCACCTCGCCGATCAGTCGCCCGATCTGCTGAAATTCCGCCACGCCGAAGCCGCGCGTGGTCCCGGCCGGGGTGCCGAGGCGGATGCCGGAGGTGATCGTCGGCTTTTCCGGGTCGAACGGGATGGCGTTCTTGTTGGCGGTGACGTGCGCCCGCTCCAGGCTCGCCTCGGCCGCCTTGCCCGTGACATGCTTGGGCCGCAGATCGACCAGCATCAGGTGGCTGTCGGTGCCGCCGGAGACGATCGCCAGCCCCTGCTCCACCAAGGTCGCCGCCAGCGCCTTGGCATTGTCCGCCACCGCCCGCTGATAGGTGCGAAACTCCGGCCGCAGCGCCTCGCCGAACGCCGCTGCCTTGCCGGCAATCACATGCATCAGCGGCCCGCCCTGCAAGCCGGGGAACGTCGCCGAATTGAACTTCTTCCCCAGCTCCGGATCGTTGCTGAGCACCATGCCGCCGCGCGGTCCGCGCAGCGTCTTATGGGTGGTCGTCGTCACCACGTGCGCGTGCGGCAGCGGGCTCGGATACACGCCGGCCGCCACCAGCCCGGCGAAATGCGCCATATCGACGAGGAAATAGGCGCCTACCTCGTCCGCCACCTTGCGGATACGGGCGAAGTCGATCACGCGCGGATATGCCGATCCGCCTGCGATGATCAGCTTCGGCTTTTCGGCGCGCGCCTTGGCTTCCAGTTCCTCGTAGTCGAGCAACCCGTCGTCCTTGCGCACGCCGTATTGCACGGCATGAAACCATTTGCCGGACAGGTTCGGCGCTGCCCCGTGCGTCAGATGGCCACCCGCCGCCAGGCTCATGCCCAGGATCGTATCGCCCGGCTGGATCAGCGCCAGGAACACCACTTGGTTCGCCTGTGCCCCCGAATGCGGCTGCACGTTGGCGTACGAACAGTCGAACAACTGCTTCGCCCGGTCGATGGCCAGTTGCTCGGCCACATCGACAAAGACGCAGCCGCCGTAATAGCGCCGGCCCGGATAGCCCTCGGCATATTTGTTGGTCAGCACCGACCCCTGCGCCTCCATCACGGCGGCGGAGACGATGTTTTCGCTCGCGATCAGCTCGATCCCGTCTTGCTGGCGCACCAATTCATGCGCGATGGACGCCGCCAGTTCCGGATCGGTTTCGGACAATGGGGCGGAGAAAAACCGGTGCAGGCTGGCGGCGGGCGATTGCTCGTTCATGGTAAAATCCCTTTGGCGGGCATGGCATTCGGACCATGTATCATCGCTTCGCGCGCGGGCGAAATAGGGCGTGGCGATGCTACCATTCGCCGCCCGTCCGCCCCTATATCCGCAGCTTGCTCGACAGCCCCCAACCCGCTCCGGACAAACCGATCGTCACCGGCTTCGTGTCGGAGGAGGAGGCGAAGCCGCTCGCCTCCACGAAGCCCGCCACGGGGCGGACGACGATCCGGTCAGCGCGACCTCAATTTGCAAAAAATTTACCAATTTGCCGAATTTTGATCTCGCATCCCACTGTTAGAGAAATTTCATGCGTGATCTCTGGCTCTACGACCGCATGGCCAAGGTCGGCTTCCGGACCGACCGCGCCAAGATCATGCTGATGGTGCTGATCGGTGAGCAAATCCCGGTCGCCGTCCACCTCGTCCTACGCTCGCTGGCCGTCAGCCCGATCGTGCTTCTGGCGCTGCGCCCCATCGCACTGGCCGCCCGCACGCTGCGCTCCTACCGGCACACCCGCGACCTCAAAACGCTCCCGACGCACGACGCTGACGAGGCCGGCCGCGCGATGGCCGATGCCACCGCCATCATGCTGCGCCTCGAACGGGCCATGGAGGTGCTGGAGGGCATGGACGCCGCCACGCGCCTGCCCAACCGCAAGACTCTGGCCCTCGATCTCGCCTGCCGCATGCACGCGTCCGCCCGGTTCGCCGCCTGTGCCGTCCGCTTCGGCGCGTACGACGGGCTCGCGGCCCGCAGCGTGCCCGCCGCCGAAGCGGCCGCTGCCGCCGTGGCCACCCGCCTGCGCGCGGCGCTCCGCGACGACGAGGCCCTGTACCGCATCGCCGGCGCCGACTTCATCGTCCTCACCCACGGCCCGCTTGGCGTGACCGCCGTCCCGGAGGACATCGGCGAACGGTTGCGCGGCCTGATCGCCACCGTCGATCCTCGGCTGTCGGGTGCCGTGGCCGTCTTTCCACAGGACG
>CAJCJG010000144.1 GCA_903970625.1 Solirubrobacterales bacterium 70-9
CAGCAGCGCCTGGATCAGAAACTCGATCAAAATCCCGAGGCGCTCGGCCGGGGAAAGGTTTGGGGTGTTGTTCACGTCAATATGTTAGTATGGATGACGTATGCGGGGCAAGCGAAAAATTCATCTTCGCGTCGGACGCCCCCCGATGGCCCAGGCAGGCGCAGTTTTGCTCGGGCGACGTTCATACGGACCCACCACCCAGACAGGCCCCTCACTTGCCCCGGTTCCGGCCTCGATGTAATATCGGGTGGTTAATGCGCCAGTCTAACGAAGTCCTTTGGTCCAGTGGATTGAAGAAAT
Organism: Solirubrobacterales bacterium 70-9; assembly: GCA_903970625.1. Classification (GTDB taxonomy): domain Bacteria; phylum Pseudomonadota; class Alphaproteobacteria; order Acetobacterales; family Acetobacteraceae; genus CAJCJG01. Next base: position 301 of record CAJCJG010000144.1, read on the forward strand.
CGTGTCCGAATCCAAAAGCGATCCGAAACGAGCCTGGGTCGAACGAGTTCTCGGTGCCGAATGGGGTACCGGACGGCATGACGCCGGCGCCAACGGGGCGGGCGCGGCCGAGTTCCGCAAGCGCTGGAACAAGGCGGTGGCCGGGTGGCGCGGGGCCAGCGAAGCGGTGGACAGCCAGATCGGCGCGCTGCAACGCTCGCTGCGCAACTCCGGCGACCCGGATCTGATCACCATTGCCGAGTACGGCGTGAACGCGATGACCAAGGGGCGCAAGGCCCCGCTGGTCGCCTCCATCGTCGAGATCACGCGGGCGGCCGATCCGGTCGATCCGGCGCTGCTGACGCGGGCCGCCCAGGCCGTTCAACAGATGCACGCGCTGATCGCGAACGACCCCCGCATCGCCGCGTGCGACGACAACCCTTTCGGCGTGGCCGTCAGCATCCGGCGCACGTTCGAGCCGCCGTTGACCGAGTTCGCGGCACTTCTGGGCTGAAACCATTTCGGGACGGGAGCGTGAACCATGTCGCAGCCGCAAACCGGTGGCTCGGAGCCGCATCCAGACGTCCAGAAGTTCAAGGCGGTCTTCGCAGAGCTGCTGTCGCAAGACCGCAAGCCGCTGAAAGCCACCGGCAGAAGCCCCACCGACCGCCTGGAAACGGACCACAGCGGGGTCGTCCTCGCCACATGGCAGGCCGAGCGCGCGGCCGTTGCCACCGCTGCGGCACTGCCGGCCAACGCCATCGCGCAGCGCCAGCCCCGGCAATTGCAGACATTCGACATGGCCGAGTTCCTCCAACGAGAAACCCGCGACCTGTTGACGGCCGAGAGCCCGGACAAGGACGCATTGGCGGGGTTGCTCAAGCAGGCGGCGGAGCGCATCGACGCGCAGGTTCGCGGCCAACCCGACGACGACGCCACCTTCGACCTGATGCTGAAAACCAAGACCGAGTTGATGGATGACATCGCGAAGGCTCTTGGCATCCCGACACCGGATGAGGTGGTGCCGTCGCCACTGGCCGTGGGCAAGACCGGCGGCATGCTCGGGGGCCTGCTCGCCAAGCTCAAGCCGCCGGAGCCGGGGCCGGTGCAGAAGATGGCCGAGACGATGCAGGAGGCGGCGCGCGCGGCGTTCCCCAACAAGGTGGCTGACGGCAAACTGACGCTCGGCGACGAGGAATACGGCCAACCCAAGGCGCTGGGCAAAGGCGCGAACGGTCTGGCCACGCGCTATACGGATGCCAGCGGCGGCACCGTGGTGGCGAAATCCTGCCTTCAGAGCGGACCGCTGGAGCGCAAGGCGTTCGCCGACGATCTGCGCATGCATCGGCTGGCGACCAAGGGCGGGCACGGCAATGTCCTGCCGCTTCTGGGCGTGGCCATCGACGAGAAGGGGAATCCTCTGTCCTTGATGCCGGAGGCCAAGGCGGGCGATCTCGACGGGTTTATGAAAGGCATCGCGGCCGCGGCGGGCGCGGGGGTGTTGCCGCCGGCGGCGCAGATGGCCCTGACCCAGGATGTGGTGCGGCAGACGGCGACCGGCATGCAGCACTTGCACGAGAGCAATCTGGCCCACTACGACATGAAGGGTGGCAACTGCCTGGTCATGGAGGACGGCACGGTCAAGATCGCGGATTTCGGCACCAGCCGGGTGACGGACGCGACCGGCAAATTGCCAACCGCGCCGGGCAACGCTGGCCAGTTTCGCGATGGCGAGACGCTCGTGACCAAGACCTTCGCGGCACCGGAGACGCAAATCCCCGGCGCGGCGTCGGACAAGGCCGATTCTTTCAGCCTGGGCGCGATGTTCGACATGCTGGTGCGCGGCCAGCCCTCCACGCAGCAAATCCCGGACAAGGACGGCACGTACGCGGAAAGGGCCGAGGGTAAAAAGGGCGAGCCGACGAAAGACCCGAGCACGCTGGGTGCGATCAAGGAACGGATGCTGGCGACCGATCCCGCCGCCCGCCCCGACCCCAAGCAGATCCTGGCCGCGCTGGACGCGATGCCGGAACCCGCCGACCCGGCGGCGGTCAAGGCGCTTCGCGATGCCGTGACCGCCTATATCGTGGCCGCCCGCGCCGCGCTGGCGGACGACCTCGCGCAGCGGGAGGCCGCCATCGAGGCGCTCTCCGACGAGGCGGCCGAGATACGCAGCGCGCTGGAGAGGTCGATCGCGGAAAAAAGGGCGGCGATCGAGACCATGGAGGACGATATCCGCGCGCTGGAGGAAAGCGATTCGAGCAGCGACTCCGAGTCCGACAACGAAGAGGACGAGAAAGTCGCGGCGCAGGACGGGTCGGCGTCTGGCGATGAGGACGACGGCCCGGACGAGAAGGTGGAGGCGCTGGAGGAGTCGTCGTCCAGCGACGACGAAAAGGACGGCAACGAGGAAGCGCAGGAGGAGTCGTCGTCGGACGAAAACGAGGCCAAAGTGGCGGCGCTGCGGGACCGACTCGCGGTCCTCCAGGCGGAGCGCAAGGAGCTGAAGGCGAAATTGACCGAGTCGGAGACGACCGGCGACATAGCGGAGTTGAAGAAAGCCCGCGGAGGGCTGGAAGAAAAGCAGGATCAGGTGAAGGCGGCGGGCGTGGCAGGGCAGAACGGCCGACCGGATATCAAGATGTTGCTGGAGAAGGTGCAGACCGCGAGCATCCCGTTCGGCGCGCGCAAGCCGGAGGGGCTCGACTAACCGGCGACTTCCTCCGGTATGGCGGCAATCCGATGCCGGCGCAGCCAGCTTGAGAGGCGGGGATTGGCGGTCAGGACGCAGAAGGGGATGCTGGTCAGCAGGCCGCCGGCGAACGGGGCCGCCCACAGCGCGGCGCCCCACGAGCCGGCGCCAAAGGTCGCGAAAACGACCACGCCGAGCAGCGTGTGGGCCCAGAACAGCGCGGCGGATTCGCGCCACGAGACGCCGCGTTCGCCCCGGTTTTGCGGCCTCCAGGCGGGTGGCGCACCGGCCAGGACGCGGATCAGCGCAAACGTCTTGCTGAGGGTGGCCGGGGCGTCGAGGAGCAGGGTGAAGACGATTTCCGCCATCGCGCCGAGCGCGAAGCGGGCGCCCCC
>CAJCJG010000145.1 GCA_903970625.1 Solirubrobacterales bacterium 70-9
AGCGCGGGCAGCGTCCCGACACCGGCGCCGGCCGCCAGCATATTGGCGGCGAGCGATGTCAGCAACGCGGTCTTGCCGGCGCGGGCAAGACCGGTGACGCCGATCCGCACCGTGCGGCGCCCCGGCAGCAGCCCGCGCGCCGCCTCGAGTACGTCCACCCGGTCTAGTCGCGCTGCACCAGCTCGATCTTGTAGCCATCCGGATCTTCGACGAAGGCGATGATCGTGGTGCCGTGCTTCACCGGTCCCGGCTCGCGACTGATCTTCGCGCCTGCCGCCCGCAGTTCCTCGCAGGTCGCGTACACGTCCGGCACGCCGATGGCGATGTGGCCGTAGGCGGTGCCGATCTCGTAGTGCTCCACCCCGTAATTGTAGGTAAACTCCAGCACGCATTCCTCGCTCTCGTCGCCGAAGCCCACGAAAGCGTTGGTGAATTTGCCGGCGGGGGCGTCCCAGCGGCGAAGCTCCCTCATGCCGAACATATCGACATAGAATTTGACCGCGCGGTCGAGGTCGCCGACGCGGAGCATGGTGTGCAGATAGCGGCCCTTGGCGGCCATGGCTCGTGTCCTTTGGCTAGATCGTGGTTGCCGGGTCGATCCCGATCAGGAACAGGCCGGCATCGTCGGCTGCCTGCACCAGGCCGGCCCGGTCGGTGAGAATGGTGCCGCCAGCCTCGTAGGCGATCCCCGTGAGTCCGGCAGCGGCGGCGGCTGCCACCGTGCGCGGGCCGATGGTCGGCAAGTCGGCCCGCCGATCCTGCCCCGGCTTGACCAGCTTGACCAGCACGCCGCCGGCCCCCGCGCGCGCCAGGCCACCGGCACGGGTCAGCATTGCGTCGGTGCCCTCGATCGCCTCGACGGCCAGCACGATGCCCTGTTGCACCACGCTTGCCTGCCCCACGTCGGCCGCGCCCAGCGCCCGCACCACCGCGACCCCACGCGAAATGTCGGCCAGCGCCGCCGCATCGGGCGCTTCCCGCCCCAGCACGCCGCGCGGCCCGACCGCTTCGGTCAGGATCTCGTGCGCCCCGACGACGGAAAACCCCTCCTCCGCCAGCACCCGCACGACGGCCGCCAACAACCCATCATCGCCCGCGAACGCCGCCCGGCCGATCCGAGCCAGGATGCGCGCGCCCTCTCCGTCCGGCCGCAAATCGAGGATCGAGGGACGCTTGACCGGGCCGACCAGCACGATGTCGCGGCAGCCATGTTCGCGCAGCAGCGCCAGGATCCGCCCGGCCGCCCCCAGACGAACAAAGCTGTGCCGGAACGGCGCCAGCACGGCAGGCTCGGCAAACCCCTCGAGTCCCACCAGAAACACCGCCCGCCCAGCCGCTTCCGCCGCCGCCGCGACGCGCCCCGGCAAGGTCCCGCCACCCGCCAGGATGCCAAGCGCGGGCGGGGTGGCCACGGCCGTCATGGCTGGCTCGGCGCCCAAATGACGTTTTCCGTTGGACCTCGTGCGCCCGATCCGGCATATGACAGATGCGGGTCGGCACGCAAAGTTGATGCAGCCGGCAAGAAAATCGTGCGGCAAGTGGGGGATCTGCGGATGGACGACGACAGCGGCTTCCCCGACTTCCTCGATTCACCGGATGCGGACAGCGACCCGACGGCGCGCGGCATCGTGCAATGCCTGCGCATGCTGGCCGACGAAGCGGCTGCCCTGGGCATGGCGCGAACGCTGGATGCGTTGCAGGCTGCCATTAGCGTCTGTGCCGTCGAGGGCGACGCGGTGGACGCTCTGAATGAGGCCGACGACCCCAAGGTGCGCGCGGCGAGCAATTCGCGGCTGCACTGAGGCTGCCGGAGGATCACGTCGCCTCGTCAGGATCGGCGGTCGCGGCGGAGCGGATCAGGCCGCGCCGGCTCGGGGCGGCAATGAAGGCCAGCAATTCGTCCACCAGCGGCTCAGCGCCGAACTCGGCCCGCACCGCCGCCACGCGCTCGGCGAACACCTGATCGCCGAAGAATAGCTTGCGGAACGCCGCCCGCAAAACATGAAGGCGCGGTTTGTCCACGCCGCGTCGCTTCAGCCCGATCACGTTCAGCCCGGTCAGCCGCGCCCGGTTGCCGATCACGGCCCCGAACGGGATCACGTCCGCTTCGACGCCGGACACGCCGCCGATCATCGCCCCCCGCCCGATGCGGACGAACTGGTGCAGCGCCGCGGCACCACCGATGACCGCGCCGTCGCCGATGCTGACATGTCCGCCCATCACGACGTTGTTGGCCACGATCACGCCCGCGCCAATGTCGCAGTCGTGCGCCACATGCACCACCGCCATCAGCAGGCAATCCGGCCCGACGCGGGTGATGCCGCTGCCGGTGACGGTGCCACGATGGATCGTTACATGCTCGCGCACCTGCGTCCGCGCGCCTACCTCGGTCTGCGTCGGTTCGCCTTTGTATTTCAGATCCTGCGGCGCCAAACCCACGGTCGCGAACGGCCATAATTTCACGCCCGCCCCCAGCCGCGTGCGGCCGTCCACGACGACATGGCTGACGAGTTCCGCGCCGTCCTCGATGACGACCTCGGGGCCGACGGTACACCAAGGACCGATACGCACGTCCTGCCCAAGCGCGGCGCCCGGCGCCACGATCGCGGACGGATGGATGAAGCTCAATCAAACTCTCCCGGGACGGGTCAAACCAGCCGCCTAAATCTGCTTGGTCCTGTCAGTGACCATCGCGGTGTAGGTGGCTTCGGCCACCAGTGCGCCCTCGACCTTGGCGACGCCGGTGAATTTCCACACCGTCCCGCGATTGCGCTCGACGGCGACATGGATCCGCAACTGGTCGCCGGGACTCACGGGCCGGCGGAATTTCGCACCCTCGATGGACATGAAATACACGCCCTTGGTGCCCACCGTCTCCGGTCCACCGATGGTTTCAAGGACGAGGACGGCCGCCGTCTGCGCCATCGCCTCGATCACCAGCACTCCTGGCATCAGCGGCACATGCGGGAAATGGCCCTGGAAGTAGTATTCGTTGATCGAGACGTTCTTGATGCCGACGGCCGAACGGCCGCGCACCACGTCCTCGACCCGATCGATCATCAGGAAAGGGTAGCGGTGCGGCAGGGACCGCATGATCCCCATCGTATCGACCGCATAGCCCTTGAGCGCGGCATCGTCCGACGCGGCGGCCACCGCGTCCTGGTCCTGGTTGGCTGTTCCGTCCATCGCGCTCAGTCCGAATCCGTTCGTTCCGCCCCTCGATCCCCGGTGGCCTGGTCGCCTGCCGAGAGTCGCCCCCCGCTCGCCTGTGCGCGCCGCTCGGCCACCAGCCGGCGGATCACCGCGACCTGGCGGAAGAAATCCCGCACCGGCATGGCCGGGCTGCCGACCACCTCCGTTCCCGCCGCCACATCCGCCATGACGCCGGCCTGCGCCCCGATCCGCGCTTTCCGGCCGATATGCAGATGGCCTGTCAGCCCACCTTGCCCGCCCACCATGACAAAATCCTCCAGCACGGTCGAGCCGGAGATGCCTGCCTGAGACACGATGACACAACAACGCCCTAGCCGAACATTGTGGCCGATCTGTACCAGATTGTCGAGGCGAGAGCCGGCACCGATGACGGTGTCCTGCGCCGACCCGCGATCGATCGTGCTGTTGGCGCCGACCTCGACATCATCCTCGACGATCACCCGCCCGAGCTGCGGCACGGTGACGAAACCCCGGTCGGTGATGGCGAAACCGAAGCCTTCCTGGCCGATCCGCACGCCCGGATAGAGATAGACGCGCGCGCCGAGCATCGCGTGGCTGACGCTCGCGTGTGCGCCCACCCGACAATCCGGCCCCATCGTCACGCCGGCGCCGATCACCGCCCCCGCGCCGATGCGGCACCGCGCGCCGATGCGTGCGCCCTCGCCCACCACCGCGAACGGCCCGATCTCCGCCGTGGGATCGATCTCCGCCCCAGGTTCGACCAGCGCGTGGGGATGAATCCCGGCGCGCAGCGGTGCCGGCGGATGGAACAATGCCGCCACCCGCGCCCAGCCGAGATACGGCTCCTTCGTCACCAGCGCCAATGCCGTCGCCGGCACCTTGGCCGCCTGATCGGGATGGACGATCACTGCCCCCGCCCGCGTCGCCACCAGCGCCGGCAGGTAGCGCCGGTTGTCGAGGAAGCTGATCTCCTCCGGTCCCGCCGATTGCAGCGGCGCCACGCCGCGCAGCAGCCGGTCGCCGGCCGGTGCGTCCGCCCCGCAGGCCGCCGCCAAAACCGCGACCGGATGCGGCCCGGTGCGGGCGAAGAAGCGCGGATCGCCTGCGGTGGCCGGCGTGTCCACGGCCCTACTGCGCCGGCGCGGTCGCTGGCGCCGCCGTCGGCGTGGCCGCCGGGGCCGACGGCGCTTGCGCCAGACTGGCAGGGG
>CAJCJG010000146.1 GCA_903970625.1 Solirubrobacterales bacterium 70-9
CCGGGCGCGGGGCGTAGGGCTTGCGCCGGTAAACCCAGCCGGCCTGGAGGCGCTCGGCGAGGCGGGCGAAGCGTTGCCGCAGCAGGATCAGCCGCTGGCAGATCAGAAACGCCAGCGGCAAGCGAACCGGCCGACGACCGGTGCGCGGCGGCCGCGAGGGGGTGCGCGCCATCCTGTTCGTGGTCGCCGAAATCGTCCGCCGACACGACGCCGACTTCAAAGCCTTCCACGCCAGACTCACCGCCGCCGGAAAACCAAAAAAGGTCATCCGCGTCGCCCTCGCCCACAAGCTGCTCGTCCGCCTCAACGCAAAGGCTCGCGATGTCCGAAACGAACTCACGCTCGCGACTTGACAAGCCAGACAGTCGCTCACGCCGCCCCCTGTCCCACAAGGGTATGGCATTCACACATCCGGAAGTCGCTTGTTTGGCGCCTGGCCTGGGCATTTCGCCCCCTCTCCGCCCCAACGGCGCGGAGAGGGAGAAGGAGAGCGATAAGCAAGGGCGCGACCACGTGCCCGGCCATGACGATGTTGGAGCGGGACTGGCATATGCGATTGCTCGGCCGCTTGGTAGGTTGCGCCCGCCTCGCCGGGAAGCCATGCATGCCGCGTTACGTCATCCATATCGGGCCGCCGAAGGCCGGTTCGAAATATCTGCAAACCTCGCTCGCGGGGCTGCACAAGGTGCTGGCCGAGGTCGGCATCCTGTATCCGACGACGCTGCTGACCGAAGACCCGCGCATCTCCCACGCGATTCTGAACGGCGCGTTGCGGGCCGGCCCCAGTGCCGCGCTCGACCGCGCGTTCGGCGAACTCAACGACACCGGGCACGATGTCGTCGTCCTGTCCTGGGAAGGCGCGTTCTCGCTGCCGGAGGAGGCGCTGGCCTATTTCCGCCGGCTGATCGGTGCCGGAAACGAGGTGGCGCTGGTCTATTACTGCCGGCGCTTCGCCGAACGCATCCCCTCGCTGTGGAAGCAGGAGGTGAAAAAGGGCCGCACCATCACGCTGCCGGAGGCGGTGGCGCGCGAGATGCGCTCGCCGCTGCGCACGCAGGACCACAATGCCAGCCTGGTCTGGGCGCGCTGGGCGGGCGTGTTCGGGCGGGACAGTCTGAACCTCGTATCCTTCAACAATCTGCGCGACGCGAAGGTGGACCTGTTCACGCATTTCGCCGCCAATTTCCTCGGCTGGCACGGCACCGAGCGCGCCAAGCGCGTCGTCGTCCACGCCTCGCCCAATGCGGCCGATACCGAAATGCTGCGCGCGCTGAATGCCTTCGAACTCGCCGAGACCGGCGCCGAATCCGGGCTGGCCAACGCGCGCTATCCGGCCCTGAAAGACGTGCTCGACCACGGCCCCATCCCGCAGGCGATGGCCGCCACGACCGCCACGCTGATGCTCGACGACCGGGCCGACCCGTTCCTGCCGGTGTACGAGGCGATGCGGCCGTTCGGCGACCGCCTGATCAGTCCCGAACTTGGAACGGAATTTTTTGCCCGCGCGGTGTCCGAGGTCCGCTATGTCAGGCCGGACTATCTGTTGCGGCCGGGCGTTGTGCCGGCGATGCACGCCATCTACCGGGCCGTGGCCGTGGCACCGGCCGACGCGGCCTGATCGACCCGTCACAACAGCCGGAAATCCCACGTCACCCCTGTCCTGACGATGCGTGCGGGGTTGCCGGCGGCAACCGAGTTGCCCGGCACCGGCCGCGTCACGACCGCCGACGCCCCCACCACCGCGCCGTCGCCGATGGTGACGCCCTTCAGGATCGTCGCCTTCTGCCCGATCCACACCCGGTTGCCGATCATCACCGAAGCGGCCGGGTTCACCCGACGGCCGGTCGCCACATCGACGAGCGAGTGCATGTCGCTCGCCGTCACATCGACGTCGCCGCCGAACAGGCACTGGTCGCCGACCCGGATCGAGGCGCGTTCGTGGACCATAAGCCGTACCAGGCCGTTGCAGCTGACCGCGTTGCCGACGGTGATTTCGGCATCCGGCCCCAGATGCAGGACAAGATGCACCGCGTTGATGTCGTAGCCGATCTGAACGAAGCCGTTGCCGGACATGGCGATATCGAGGCGGGTGGCAAATCGCGAATCCTGGATGGCGACGAAATTGTTGTTGCCGTGCATCACGATCTGCCCGCTGCCGCGCGCCAGGGCCACCGGACTGATGTCGAATTCGTTGTTGCGGCCAAAATCATGCACGGCAATCGGCATCGTCCGGCGGCCCCAAGACTGTCGGCGCAGGTTAGCGCGGACACGCCGACTTGACAGCGCACACCCCGCAGGGCGGATTGCCGCCGTGCCAAGAACGTCCGGGAGCCGCGATGGCCGGCCGAGTCACCGCCTGCACGGCCCGGCCATGATCGCCGCCGGCACCCGGATCGCCACGACCGACGGCGACGTGCCGGCGGAGCGGTTGCGCGCCGGCGACCGCGTGCTCGCGATCGAGGACGGCGAGACCGTCGCGCGCCCGTTGCGCTGGGTCGGGCGCGCGGAGGTCGATCTGGCCCGCCACCCCTCGCCCGCCCGC
>CAJCJG010000147.1 GCA_903970625.1 Solirubrobacterales bacterium 70-9
GCTGGTGCCGCTGTTTGGCGCCCGCTGCGGAGCAGGGCGGGCAGCGCCGCCATGACGGCCGCGCCGCGCGGATTTTCGACCTGCGGCAGTTACTGCGACACCGAATTGCGTCGCGGAGGGCGGAATTTCGGCGGCATTTTCGGCGGCATTTTCGGCGGCGGCGCGCTTGCGCTCGGCGACTTCGGCGGCGATGAGCGACAAAGCCTCGACGAGGCCCCGGACTTGCTCCTCCATCATTGCAATCACCCAGCGCGGGACGATCCAGCCGGCTCTTTTGGCCAGGGCCTGGATCAGGGCCGTCAGGGCGATTCCGAGGCGCTCCGCCGGGGGGAAGGTTGGGATTTTGTTCACGTCTTGTTCTTACAACGAGACATGGAAGATGGGCAAGCGGAAAATAGCCTGTTGCGGATCTTCGCGCGGCGAGCACCCGTGCCCAGGGCAATGGCCTGTGGCAAAAGCCATATCCATCCTTCGCCGGAATGACGAGCGTGGACCGTTTATTCGCAACCAACTCCTAAGTGACTCCCTGCCCCCTCCCCGACCCTTCTTCGCACGGGAAGCGAGTGGAGAATCGCCCCCGCTAGGCCAACGGCTGCGCGCAATGTTTGGCGTACGGCGGGCGGGCCAGCAGTCGGTCGTACCACGCGCGCAAGACCGGCAACTCCGGGCGGTCGATCGGCATGGCGAACCAGCGATGGGCATGGACGCCGAACGCCACGTCCGCAAGCGTCGGCGTGTCGCCGAGCAGGAACGCGCCGTCGCCGATCCGGGCATCGACCATCGCCCAGTAGCGCCCGGCTTCCGCGACCGCGGCGGTCATCGCCGCCATGTCGCGTTTTTCGGGCGGCGTGCGCACCATGCCCACGAACACGCGGCCGACGGGCGGGCCCAGCGTGGTCTGCTGCATGTCCAGCCACGCATCCACCTCGGCGCGCTCGCGGGCGGCGGCCGGATACCAGTCGGTGCCGGGCACATGACTGTTGGCGAGGTAGCGCAGGATGGCGTTGCTCTCGAACAGCGAAAAATCGTCCTCCTCCAGCACCGGCACCAGCCCGACCGGGTTCATGGCGAGATAGTGTTGCGTGTCGGTGCGGCCGAACGCGCCGCCGGCGTCGATGCGCGTATAGGGCAGCGCGAGTTCGTCGATCAGCCACAAAACTTTCATCACGTTGGAGGAGGTCGTACGGCCCCAGACGGTGATCATGCTTTTGCCCCTGCGCTCGGGCGGAGGGTAGCCGGCGCGACCCGGCCCGGCAACTTGCCGCGCCGGCCGGCGGCAGGCATATGCGGCCCATGACCTTCTCCCTGCGCGTTGGGCTGGCCGTGGCGACACTCGCGGCCGCGGCGGCCCTCGGCACCGCGTTCGCGTTCGAATGGTGGGGCGGGCTGGTACCCTGCGCGCTATGTCTGGTGGAGCGATGGCCGTATCGCGTCGCCATCGCGGTGGGCGCGATTGGCGTGCTGCTGCCCCGGCCGTTGGTGCGCGGCGCGCTGGTGGCGATGCTGCTGACCGCGCTCGTCGCCGTGGCACTCGCTGGCACGCATGTCGGCGTCGAATTCGGCTGGTGGCCCAGCCCATTGCCCGAGTGCGCGGCGCCGCAATTCGCGCAAGGGTCCATTGCCGAGCGCCTCCGCTCGATGCCGGCACGCCCCGCCAAGCCGTGCGACGATCCGGTGTACGTGATCGAGGCGGTCCCGGTGTCGTTCGCGCAATTCGGGCTTATCTACGCGCTGGCGTTGTCGTCCGGCGTGGCCGGACTGCTGATTTATGGCGGAGCGAAGCGAGCATGAGCCTGACCGTCACCCACCAACTGCCCGGCGACCCGACGGCGCGGGATGCCGTGGAGCGAATCATCCGCGTCGATCATGCCGGCGAGTATGGCGCCAAACGCATCTACCAGGGCCAGTTGGCCGTGCTCGGGCGGGGCGCCAAAGGGCCGGTGCTGCGCCACATGCAGGCGCAGGAGCAGGTGCATCTGGACACGTTTTCCGATCTCATCGCCCGCCGCCGGGTGCGCCCGACCGCATTGCTGCCCCTGTGGCACGTCGCCGGCTTCGCCCTTGGCGCGATCACGGCGGCGCTGGGCGAGCGGGCGGCGATGGCCTGCACCGTCGCGGTGGAGGAAGCCATCGACGAGCACTACGCCGCCCAGACCGCGACGCTGGGCGAGGACGAAGCGCCGCTGCGCGCGACCATCGAGACGTTCCGGCAGGAAGAACTGGAACATCGCGACATCGGGCTGGAACACGGCGCGGAACAGACGCCGGGCTACGCGCTCCTGACGCGGGCGATCAAGGCGGGGTGCAAACTCGCGATCAAGGTGAGCGAGCGGATTTAGCTCCTACCCGCCGCCCGCCTGCACCTTCGCCCAGGTGTCGCGCAGGCCGATGGTGCGGTTGAACACCGGCGCCCCCGGCCGGCTGTCGAGATCGGGGCAGAAATAGCCTTGCCGTTCGAACTGCACCACTTCGCCGGACGAAACGTCAGCCAGCGACGGCTCCAGCAGGGCGCCGCGCAGCACTTCCAGCGACTCCGGGTTGATATCGGCAAAAATATCGCCGTCGGCGCCCGGATCGGGGCGGTTGAACAGGGTGCCGTAGAGGCGAACCTCGGCCGGGATCGCGTCGGCGGCGCAGACCCAGTGCAGCGTCGCCTGCACCTTCCGCCCGTCCGGCGCATTGCCGCCCCGGCTGGCGGGGTCGTAGGTGCAGCGCAGTTCGACGACGTTGCCGTCCGCGTCCTTCACCACCTCGCGGCAGGTGACGAGGAAGGCGTAACGTAGCCGCACTTCGCGGCCGGGCGACAGGCGGTAGAATTTCTTCGCCGGCACTTCCATGAAATCGTCGCGCTCGACATAGATTTCGCGGCCGAAGCGGACAGTGCGGCTGCCGGCGGCGGGGTCGTCCGGATGGTTGACGGCGGAGAGTTCCTGGACCTCGCCCTCCGGAAAATTCTCGATCGTCAGCTTCAACGGCCGCAGCACCGCCATCCGGCGCTGCGAACTCTGGTTCAGGCGATCGCGGATCGCGTGCTCGAACAGGGCCAGATCGACGATGCTGTTGGCCCGCGCCATGCCGATGCGGCGGACGAACTCCCGCACCGCCTCGGCCGGCACGCCCCGGCGGCGCAGGCCGGCGAGCGTGGGCATGCGCGGATCGTCCCACCCAGTCACGATCCCGCGTTTGACGAAGTCGGTCAGGTTGCGCTTTGACAGGACGGTGTAGCCGAGATTGAGGCGGGCGAACTCCGTCTGGCGCGGGCGGGCCGGGACCGGCAGATGCTCGATCAGCCAGTCGTACAGTGGCCGATGATCCTCGAACTCCAGCGTACAGAGCGAGTGCGTGACCTTTTCGATCGCATCCGACTGGCCATGCGCAAAATCGTAGGTGGGGTAGATGCACCATGCCGTGCCGGTGCGCGGGTGGGCGGCGTGCAGGATGCGGTACAGCACCGGGTCGCGCAGGTTCATGTTGCCGGCGGCGAGGTCGATCTTGGCGCGCAGCACGCGGGCGCCATTCGGGTATTCGCCCGCCCGCATGCGGCGGAACAGGTCGAGGTTCTCCTCCACGCCACGGTCGCGATAGGCGCTGGCGCGGCCCGGTTCGGTCAGCGTGCCGCGCATGGCCCGCATTTCGTCCACCGGCGAGTCATCGACATAGGCGAGTCCGGCGCGGATCAGATGTTCCGCCCACTGGTACAGTTGCTCGAAATAATCGGACGCATGATACAGATGCTCGCCCCAGTCGAAGCCGAGCCAATGCACGTCGCGCTTGATGGCGTCGATGAATTCCTGCTCCTCCTTCACCGGGTTGGTGTCATCGAAGCGCAGGTGGCAAATTCCGCCGAACTCGGTTGCGAGGCCAAAGTTCAGGCAGATGGACTTGGCATGGCCGAGATGCAAATAGCCGTTCGGCTCCGGCGGGAAGCGCGTGACCACGGATGTCACCCGGCGGGACTCCAGGTCCGCCTGGACAAGATCGCGGATGAAATCGCGGTTCGTTTCGCTTGCTGCGGCTTCCAGCGCCGGAGTCTCGGCAGGCATGCCCTTGTATTCCATGCTGTTCGGGCGCGGCGCTGGCCGCCGCGCGGGCACCGTGTCAACGCCCTGGACGCCGCCTTGTCAACTCTCGCGCGCGGCGGGCTGACCATCGGCGCGAAATACGCCAAGCTGGCGGCGCAGCAGAAGGAGAGACCGCATGTGTTCGCCCCGCATCGTCGATGAGGCCATGAAACAGAAGATCGCCGCGTGGAACGCCAGCTTCCGCAAGGTCACGACCAGCCCGTTCGGGGCGGACGACGAGATCGGCATGCTGAACCTGATCGACGCGGCCTCGCGCAACGCGATCATGTCGCGGGCCGATGCGTCGCACGTGTACGACCTGTCGGTGGACAATTTCGTCGGCATGCCGGGCTGGACGGCGGCCGGCGACCCGACCTACCAGATTTGGATGACCCACACGCCGCCCGGCGAAAAAGTGTGGAATTCGATGCACCAGGACGAGGCGACCAACGATCTGATCGCCTATTCGGGCGATGCGATCTCGATGTACACGCATTGCGGCACGCACATCGACACGCTGAACCATTTCGGCTTCAACGGCAAAATCTGGAACAATTTTTCCGTCGAGAAGAATCTCGGCAGCCGGGTGTGGGACGTGTGCGGGGCAGAAAAGCACCCGCCGATCATCGCGCGCGGCATCATGCTCGATCTGGCGACGATGCACGGCGTCGATGTGCTGCCGCCGAGCCACAGCGTCGGCGCGAAAGAACTGGACGATTGCCTGAAACATCAGGGCACGGAGCTGAAGCCGGGCGATGTCGTGCTGCTGCGCACGGGCCAGATGAAGCACTGGCTGGACACGCCGAAATTCATCAGCAACACGCCGGGGCTGACGCGCGAGGGCGCGGAATATCTTTGCAAGGGCGGCGCCATCATGATCGGCGCCGACAATCTGACGCTGGAACAAACGCCATCGACGGAAGACGGCAACTATCTACCCGTCCACTGCTACATGTTTGCCGAAGCGGGCGTTCCGATCCTGGAGATGGCGCAGCTCGACGAACTCGCCGCCGACAAGGTCTTCGAGTTTGCCTTCATCGGCGCGTGCATCAAGTTGCGGGGCGCAACCGGCTCCCCGATGCGGCCGGTGGCGATGCCGTTGCGGAGTTAGCCATCGGCTCGCCGGCGGGCGTCAAGCGTGGGCGAGATGCCACGCCAACGCCACCGCCGAGTCCGCCTGGATCAGCCCCGCTCCGGCCGACATGACAGTGCCGGTTGCGGGCGCGGCGGACTGTTCCAGCAACTGCGTCACCTGCCCCGGGGTCAGCGACGGGTCGGCTTGCAGCATCAGGGCGGCGACGGCAGCCGCACCGGGGGCGGCGGCCGACGTGCCGTAGAACGGCGCGAACACGCTGGTCATGCTGCCGTCCGGGGAGACGAAATTCACCTTGCCGGTCGAATCCGGGGTCGTCAGCCGCTGGCCGGCGGAATTGAACAGCATCATGCCGGTGCCGACCGAGGAGAAACTCTCCACCGTGTTGGTGCCACCGAAGGCCGTCGTCGCCGCATAAGCGACGGCGCCCACCGTGTTCGCGTCCGTCACCATCTCGTGCCCAATCACCGTGCCGGAGCCGGTGCCGTCGTCATCGTTGATGGTTCCATCGCCGTAGTTGATGATCTTGAACATCCCCGGCAGCGAAGGGCCGCCGTTGGCGAACACGACCAGGCGGAAGCCGGTGCTGGCGGTCGTGTTGGTGTAGGTCAGCACTTGCACCGGGTTGTCGCCGACCATGTCCGCCCGCGTGATCGCGACGATCTGGCCGGAGGAATCGTACAGCGCCATGCCGATGCTGTTGGTGCTACCGCCGCTGTCGCCGATGCTGGCGAACGGCTGATCCCATTGCATGTCCAGTTCCACGGTGCCGCTCGCTGGCAGCGTCACGTCCGTCCACGGCCGCGGGTCGGCTTTGGAGCCGAAATTCTGCACCACGACGCCGCCGGGCAGGCCGGCCGGGGCCAGTTGCATCGCATCGAAACCCTGCTCGACGTAGTCCTGCCCTTCGTTGCTGGCGGCGGTGAAGTAACTGACGCCGTCCGCGACGGCGTTTTCCACCGCCTGCTGCACCACGCCGCCATCCTGGTAGAACGGCTCGTCCAGATAGGCCACGTCGTCCACGATGACGTTGCAACCGGCGGCTTGCAGGGCGGCGATGCCGGCAGCGAACTCGGTCTCGCTGCCGGTCGCGGTGGTGAAGGCGATTTGGGCGCCGGGCGCGATCTTGTGGATCAGGTCGGCCATCGCGCGGCCCTCGTCGTGCCCGCTGGTGCCTTCCGTCAGGATCTGCACGCTGTCGGGCAGGTTGCCGTCCGCCTCGTCGGCCGCCATGCCGCCGAGCAGATCGAAGCTGTCCGACAGAATACCGATCTTGATGCCGGCACCGGTGACGCCGTAGTCGGCGCGGGCAAGATCGCCACGCAACGCGATGTCCGAATTGTCGTCGGTTATCGCCGTGCTCGCTGTGGTGCCGGTGGCGGCGCGTGCGACCGGCAGCATTCCGGCCAGCGTGAAATCTCCGGCATAGGGATCGGCAAAACTTGGGGCGGCCTGCGCCACCGTGTGCCATCGGATATCGGCCGTCGTCCGCAAACTCCACCAGAACGTCGCGGCCGGCGTGGGCGGCGGGGCCAGCGGATCGGCCTGGACCCGATCCTGCGCGGACTGGCCGGTGGCGTAGGTGAAAACGCGATGCGTTTCCGGGCGTTGGCTGTCGGCACCCATAGCAGAAGCTCCGGCCCGGACTCGGCCGCCTGACGAGAATTTTGCCTCGTCACGGGGTGGAGTTCGATGGCCGGAACGTCGCCGGAAATTGCTTACGGGCGATTACCGGAAAAGCGGGAAACGCCCCGGTTGCCAGGATGGCCTAGATGGCCGGCACCCTTAAATCAGTGAGTCACCTGCGGCCGGGGGGCGCCCAGGTCGATCAGGCGGCCCCAGCGGCCGGCCGAAAACTGGTGCGCGTAGATCGCGTTGAGATATCCCATCCGCCGCCAGTCGAGGAATTTGGCGTCCTCCACATCGGCCAGCCGGTCTGGCTTGACGATCTTGAAGCCGCGAATCCGGGCCGTTCCGCCGGCGGTGAAATTCACCGTCGCCTCCTCCTCCTCCAACAATTTCGCCGCTTCCAGGGCGCGGCCGAACCCGGCGGCGGCGTTCACCGCCTCGCGGAATGCTTGGCAGAACCCCACCGCCTCGTTCAGCGCCGGCGAGGGGCGCCCGTCCTCGAACAGCGGCGCACCGAGGTCTGGGCGAATGTGCTCCGCGTCCGGCTCCATGCCGACCACGAGATTTTTGTTATTCAAGTCCTCGACGAAAATGAACGGGAACGCGCGGATGTAGGCGGGCACGTAGGCGTCCGACTGCCAGGTCCCATCCGGTTTGACGAACAAATTGTCGCCGTCGCGCAAGCCGAGCAGGGCCACCGGCACCGGATTCGGGCCGGTCGTGAACAGGATCGGGTAATGCTGGGCCACGGCGTCGAACTCGGTCAGGCCGATGGGCACCGACTGCGCCTTGGCCGCGAACCCATAGCCAACCGAACGGTCGAGCCGCAGGTGGCTGTGCAGTTGCGGATTGACGCCCACCACACGCTTGAAGAACAGCGGCATCGGCGGGGCGGACGGTGTTTGGGCTTCGGACATGGCGGACCTTGAGCAAAACGAAGCGACACTGTGCAGCAGACCGCGCCGGAAGGCGAGACACGTCAATGCCGAAACGGTTGCCCGACGCCGCGAACTCTAACCCGGCGGGCGCTTCTCCGCAGCCGGAGCCGCATGCGCCACCGGCCGGGGCGCCGGGGCTGCGTGCGCCACCGGATGCGGCGCGGCGGCGGC
>CAJCJG010000148.1 GCA_903970625.1 Solirubrobacterales bacterium 70-9
GGAGAGGGACGGGGTGATGTGGGGTTTGCCCGCGCTCCGACCTTGGGCGACTCGCTTTGAAACCCTTGCGCGCGCCGCCACCCACCTCTCCCCGGCCCTCTCCCCCCGCGAAGGGCGGGCGGAGAGGGGGCAGGCAGGCGTAACCCGTCACCCCGGCGGAGGCCGGGGTCCAGGCCCGCGCGATGGTCGGAGTGTGTGGCCCTGGATTCCGGCTTTCGCCGGAATGACGGGTGGTGGTGGGGACCTGGAGCCTCATTCAAACCCCCTCGTGCAGCATCGCGGGCGCGAGCGGATTGAACCCGTAGTGGCGCAGCCAGCGGATGTCGCTTTCGTAGAACGGGCGCAAATCCGGGATGCCGTGTTTCAGCATCGTCACGCGCTCCACCCCCATCCCGAACGCAAACCCCTGCCATTCGCGTGGGTCGATGCCGGCGTTGGCGAGGACTTTCGGGTGGACCATGCCGCTGCCGAGAATCTCCAGCCAGTCGCCGCCGCCGCCGAGTTCGCCGGTTTTGCGGTTCCAGCCGATATCCACTTCCATGCTCGGCTCGGTGAACGGGAAGTAGCTGGAGCGGAAGCGGACCGGCAGCGTCGAGATGCCGAAGAACGTCCGCAGGAAGTCGATCAGGCAGCCTTTCAGGTGGCCGAGCGTGATGTCGCGGCCCAGCGCCAGCCCCTCGATCTGGTGGAACATCGGCGAGTGCGTGGCGTCGTGGTCGGCGCGGTAGGTGCGGCCGGGGACGACGACGCGGAACGGCAGGCTGCGTTCCAGCATGGTGCGGACCTGGACGGGCGACGTGTGCGTACGCAGCACCGGCGGCATGGACTGCCCCGCGACCGGCGGGAGATAGAACGTGTCGTGGTCGGCCCGCGCGGGGTGGTGCGCGGGGATATTGAGGGCGCCGAAATTGTGCCAATCGGATTCCACGTCCGGGCCTTCGGCGACCTCGAACCCCATTGCGCCGAAGATGGCGGCCATTTCTTCGATGGTGCGGCTGATCGGGTGGATCAGGCCGGCGGGGTGAGGACGGGGCGGCAGCGTCACGTCCATCCGCTCGGCGGCGAGGCGGGCTTCCAGCGCGGCCGTTTCCAGGGCGGTGCGGCGGGCCTCGATGGCAGCGTTCAGCGAATCCTTCAGGCGGTTCAGCGCGGCGCCGCGTTCGCGTCGTTCCTCCGGCGCAACTTTGCCCAGTTCCTTCAGCAGCGCCGTCAGGCTGCCGCTTTTGCCCAGCACGGCGACGCGCACCGCGTCCCACGCGCGCAGATCGGTCGCGGCGGCGAGGTCCGCCTCCGTGCGGCTTTTCAGGGCGTCGAGATCGTCACTCATTCGTTCACCGTGCGCAAAAAAGGGCTGCCCGAGGCGGGCAGCCCTTTGCGGTTCGACCGGAAATTCCCTTACGGGACCGATCAGGCCAGGGCGGCCTGCACCTTCTTGACGACTTCGCCGAAGCTGGCCGGATCGTCGTAGGCGATGGCCGCGAGCACTTTGCGGTCCATCTCGATCCCGGCGCGCTTCAGCCCGTCGATAAATCGGGAGTAGGTCAGGCCGTGCTCGCGGACGGCGGCGTTGATACGCTGAATCCACAGGCCCCGGAATTCGCGCTTCTTCACCCGGCGGTCGCGGTAGGCGTACTGGAGGGATTTCTCCAGCCGCTCCAAGGCGATGCGGTAGTTGGTGGAGGAGCGGCCCACGAAGCCTTTCGAGGCGTCGAGAACTTTTTTGTGGCGGGCGTGAGTCGTCGTCCCGCGTTTAACGCGTGCCATTGTCTATGCCCCTTTCAACCGAGACCGTACGGGGCCCACTGCTTCACCGTCAGCCCGTCGGCGTGGGTAAGCGTCTGGCTGCCGCGGTTCTGCCGCTTCATCTTCTGCGAACGGTTGATCAGGCCATGGCGCTTGTTGCCCGGCCCGGCGAGAACCTTGCCGGTGCCGGTGATCTTGAAGCGCTTCTTGACCGACGATTTGGTCTTCAGCTTGGGCATTTGAGTCTCCTATGGCTGGATCTTGCGCGGTCGGCCGACGGCCATGCGCAAGCGTCGCGGCCGGGCATGCCCTACAGGCCCGGCGCGCAGACGAGGTCGCGGCTTATAGCGATGGGGCGGGGCAGGTGCAAGGTGCGGCGATCAGGCGACCTCGCGTTCCCGGCGCAGGCGCTCGCGGACGGCGGCGGCGATGTAGCCGGAGCGTGACATGCCTTCCGACGTCGCTGCCGCGTCCAAGCGGCTCATCAGGCCTTCGTCGAGCGTGATATTGGCGCGCACCGCGCGGCCCGGGAGTTCGGCAGGGATCAGCACGCGGGCGACCACGTCGGGCGTCACCTCCTCCAGCCAATCCGGCAGCGGTGCGTCGATGGGCGATGGCGGCGGGGCAGCCATGCCGTCTTCGGCCATGCCTTCCAGATGCATGCCCAGTGCCTCCGCCGCATTGACGGCCGCTGCCTCGACGGTGGGGCCGGCGCTGACGCAGCCGGGAAGGTCTGGGAAAAACACCGAAAAGCCGGGGTCGGCGCGTTCGATGCAAGCCGGGTAGAATCGTAAGGTCATGGTCTGCTCCGCAAAACCACGCCGCTCTGGCGTTCGATGGCGTGCAAGGTGCCGGGCCCGATGTCGTCGCTGCCATGAAATGGCACAGTGACGCGGCCCTGCCGGTCGGGGTGGCGAAATTGCAGGTGGCCGCCTTTCGACGGGATACGATACCACCCGGCCGCTTCCAGCTTCTGCACGACTTCGCGGGCCCGCATACACATTGAATGCGCATGACAGGCGGCGGTGTCAAGGACGATGGGCTTTGCCCGCCGCCGCGCACCCCATATAAGCGGCGCCATGCTGACACCGTTTATCAAGATGCACGGGTGCGGAAACGATTTCGTCGTGTTCGACGAGCGGGCGGGGATGCTTGGGCTGACGGTGGCGCGGGCGGCGGCGATTGCGGACCGCCGGACGGGCGTGGGGTGCGACCAGTTCATCGTCATCGAGCCGGCGCCCGAAGGTTCGGCGGCGGATGTGTTCATGCGCATCCGCAACCCGGACGGCGGCGAGGCGGGGGCGTGCGGCAATGCGACGCGCTGCGTCGTGCGCCTGTTGCATGAGCAGACCGGGCTGCGGCACCACACGATCCAGACCATTTCTGGCCTCCTGCCGGCCGAGGTGTTTGCCGATGGCCGCATCCGCGTGGACATGGGGCCGGCGCGGTTGGACTGGCGGGACGTGCCGCTGGCGGGGCCGGCCGATACGCTGCATGTCGATCTAGCGCTGGGGCCGGTGCGCGACCCGGCGGCCTGTTCCATGGGCAATCCGCACGCGACTTTCTTTGTCGAGGATGTGAGCGCCATCGACGTGGCGGCGCTGGGGCCGGCTTTGGAACATGCGGCGATTTTTCCGGAGAAGGCGAATATCGGGTTTGCGCAGGTGCTGGCACCCGACCGGATCCGCGTGCGGATTTGGGAGCGGGCGGCGGGGCTGACGCTCGCGTGCGGCTCCGGCGCGTGCGCCACTTTGGTCAACGCGGCGCGGCGCGGGCTGACGGGGCGGCAGGCCATCATCGTCGTGGACGGCGGCGAACTGGACATCGCATGGCGGGACGACGGCCATGTGCTGATGACCGGGCCGACGACGGTGGCATATCGCGGCGAGATCGATTTGGCGGCGTTCCCCGCATGAGCGTGGAGATTCTGACCTTCGGGTGCCGGCTGAACACGTACGAGAGCGAGGTCATGCGCGGCCACGCGGCGGCGTTGACCGACACGATCATCGTCAACACCTGCGCGGTGACGATGGAGGCGGAGCGGCAGGCGCGGCAGGCGATCCGTCGCGCGCATCGGGAACGACCTGACGCGAAAATCGTCGTGACGGGGTGTGCGGCGCAGATTTCTCCGGAATCGTGGTCAGCGTTGCCGGGCGTTTCCCGCGTGCTGGGCAACATCGAGAAACTGCGGCCGGAGAGTTGGCGGGAAGGCGCCGGTTCGGCGGTGTCGAATATCATGGCGGCGCGGGAGACTGCGGCGCATCTGGTGACGGAGTTTGCCGGGCGCGCGCGCGCCTTCGTGCAGGTGCAGCAGGGGTGCGACCATCGCTGCACGTTCTGCGTGATCCCGTTCGGGCGCGGGCCGAACCGCAGCGTGCCGATTGGCGCCATTGTCGAGCAGGTGCGGGCGCTGGTGGCGAATGGGTATCGCGAGGTGGTGCTGACCGGCGTCGATATCGCCAGCTACGGTCCGGATTTGCCGGGCGCGCCGTCGCTGGGGCAGATGGTAAGGCGGTTGCTGGCGATGGTGCCGGAGTTGTCGCGATTGCGCTTGTCGTCGCTCGATCCGGCGGCCATCGACGACGATCTGTGGGCGCTGATCGGCGGCGAGGAAAGATTGTTGCCGCATCTGCATCTGTCGGTGCAGGCGGCGTCCGATCTGGTGCTGAAGCGGATGCGGCGGCGGCATCTGCGGGCGGATGCGGTGGCGGTGATCGCGCAGGCGCGGGCGCTGCGCCCCGGCATTGCGATCGGCGCCGACCTGATCGCCGGCTTTCCGACCGAGAGCGACGACCTGTTTGCGGAAACGTTGGCGTTCGTGCGCGAGACGGAAATTCCGTTCGTCCATGTGTTTCCGTACAGCGAACGCCCCGGCACGCCTGCCGCACGGATGCCTCCCGTGCCGGTGCATGTCCGGCGCGAGCGCGCGGCGCGGTTGCGGGCTGCGGGGGCGGACAATGCGCGCGCGTTCTATGCGTCGCAGGTTGGGCGCGATGCGTCCGTGTTGGCCGAAAGCGATAGCGCCGGCCACACCGAGCATTTTGCGCCGGTGCGAATTGCAGCGGCTGCGGGCACGCTGCTGCGCGCGCGCATCGTCGGCGCGCACGATGGCGGCTTGATGGCGGAGGCGGCCTGATGGCGCTCGGGTTCCTATCGCGGCTGAAGCAGGGACTTTCGCGCAGCACGGCGAAGATTTCCGAGTCCATTGGGGCAGTCTTCACGCGGCGCAAGTTGGACGATGCGGCGCTGTCCGATCTGGAGGATTTGCTGGTGGCCGCCGACCTCGGCACCGCCGTGGCCGCGCGGATCATCGGCGAATTTCGGCGCACCCGCTTCGGCAGCGAAGTGACCGACGACGAAGTCAAACAGGCGCTGGCCGGCGAGATCGCCAAAATCCTCGCGCCGGTCGCGATTCCGCTCGCGTTGGATCGGGGCAAAAAACCCCACGTCGTGTTGATGGTTGGCGTCAACGGCACCGGCAAGACGACGACCATCGGCAAGCTGGCGCAGCAATATCGCGAACAGGGTATTCGCGCCGTGCTGGCGGCCGGCGACACGTTTCGCGCCGCCGCCGTCGAGCAGTTGCAGGTGTGGGGCGACCGCACCGGCGCGCCGGTGATTTTTGGGCCGCCCAACACGGACTCCGCCGGATTGGCGTTCGACGCCCTGGCGCGCGCGCAGGAACAGGGTGCCGACGTGCTGCTGATCGACACGGCCGGCCGTCTGCATAACAAGGCGGCGTTGATGGACGAACTGCAAAAGATCATCCGTGTGATCAAGAAGAAAGACGAAACGGCGCCCCATTCCGTGCTGCTGGTGCTGGACGCGACGACGGGGCAAAACGCGCTGAATCAGGTGGATGTGTTTCGCGAGATGGTGAACGTCACCGGCCTTGTGGTGACGAAACTCGACGGCAGCGCACGCGGCGGCATCGTGGTGGCGCTGGCGGAGGAGTTCGGGTTGCCGGTGCATTTCGTCGGCGTCGGCGAACAGGCGGGCGATTTGCGGCCGTTCGATCCTGGGGAATTCGCGCGCGGGTTGGTGGGGGCGTAGGAGTTATTTAACCCCGCACCATCGCACCGTCGCCGCCGCCAAGGTCTGTGTCACCGCGCGCAGCGAATCCAGATCGACATATTCGTCCGGGCCGTGAAACCCGTCGCCACCCGGGCCGTAGATGACGCCGGGAATACCGACGCCCGCGTAGTGGGCGGCGTCACAAACCGCCGTAAAACCCTTGATCTCGGTTGTCTGCCCGCGCATGGCACGCGCGTCGATAATCGCGCGGGTCAGCGGGTGATCGGTCGGCGTGTTCAGTGGCGGGAAGTGCAGGCCGTACAAATCCCACTGCACCTGCGGCGGGTTTTCCCGCAGCCATGAATCCTGCTGCGCGAACGCGGTTACGAACGCCTCGAAATCCTGCCGAATGTCGGCCGAAATCTCGTCCGGCAAGAATTTCAGGTCGAAGTCGATGACGGCGACATCCGGGATGATCGCCGGGTTCGTCAGCAAGGCCGGAAACCCGTTGCCGGAGATGCCGCTGCCGGCGACCATGACGCCTGGATGGATCGTGTTGACGCCCGGCGGCAACAGCGGGTGCGCCCGTTTGCGCGTGGTCCAGTCGCGTTCCAGTTGCTGCACGGCGGTCACGAAGCGCACCGCGATTTCCAGCGCGTTGACGCCCGGTTCCAGACGCGCCTCGCTGTTTGGCTGCGGGAAAATCTCGTTGTAGCGCCAGGCGGAATGCGCATTGCGGCCACGGAATGTCACCCGTACCCATTCCAGCCCGCCCTCGGCCGGCATCAGCGCCTGCCATGTCGGCTCCATCACGATCAGGCCCGCCGCGCGATGGCCGCGCGTGACGACATCGCGCGCGCCGAAACCGCCGGCTTCCTCGTCCACGACAGCGTGGATTTCGAGTTGCCCTTCCAGTTCGATTCCGGCCCGCCGGATCGCGCGCGCGACCGCGACACCTGCGGCGAGGCCCGATTTCATGTCGATGGCGCCACGACCGTACAGCCGCCGCCCCACAATCTCGCCACCGAACGGATCGACGTGCCATTTCGCGCGGTCGCCCACCGGAACCACATCGACATGGCCGCACAGGATCAGGCTGCGCGCGGCGGTGCCTGCGAATGTGCCGATCACATTGGGCCGGCCGGGAAACACGTCCCAGCTTTCGCAGCCCATGCCAAAGTCGTCCAGCACCATGCGAAGATAGTGCTGCAAATCGGCTTCGTGATTGAGCGCGACGTTGGTTTCGAATTTCGGGTTGACGGAGGGGATGCGGACAAGCTGTTGCGTCAGATCGAGTTGGAACGCCTCGTCGCGTTCCAGTTCCGCCAGTACCGCCGCGATGGCGTCTGCCGACATCGCCTAATGCTCCCTGATGCAGTCAACGTCTTTCGCGATACGGCTCAGGACCGTCGTGAGTCGTTCGGCCCATGCCGCCTGCCCGTCGCTATCCCAGATCAAGTCCTGCCGCACCTCGATCAGCGCCGTCGGGATGCCGCGCGCGTCGCCCTGGTACGGCACCGTGTAGTCGTGTTCGTCGGTGATCCGATAAGGCTCGTTGTCGCCGACGACGAGCGACGGATCTATGCTGACCAGCCCCGCGATCAACGCCGCACCCAGTTTGCGCGCGCGGGCATACAGGAATCCGGCGTGCCAGACTCGCGAAACACCGAGATAGACGGGGGTAAAACTGTGCATCCCGATCAGCACCGTCGGCAGTCCGGCGCCCAACCTTGCGTCCAGCAGCGCAGCCACCCGATTGCGGAACGGCGCAAAAAAATGGGCGTCGCGGTACGCGCGTTCGGCCGCGTCGATGCCGATGTTGCCAAAAATGTCGGTGGCTTCGCTGCGCTCGGGAATGCTGCTCGGCGACGCCAGCGGCCGGTTGCAGTCGATCAGCAAGCGCGAATAGCCGGACATCACCAGAACGGCATCAAGCGTGGCCGAGAGGTGCCGCGCCACCGGGGCGGCGCCGGGGTCGTAGGCGATGTGGCGCTGCAAATCCGCCTCGCTCAGCCCCAGCCCCGCGTAGCGCGCCGGGATGAAGTTTGATGCATGCTCGCACAGCAGCACGATCGGCGATGTGCCGGCTTCGTTGGCGACGGTGACGGCGGGTGGGTCGTCCGTGGTCATGCCTGCCTCAATAGACGGCGGCATAGCGCCGGCACAATTCCTCGGCTGTCAGGCTGCCGGCCAGGGCTGCCTCGCGCGCTTTCACGCTCAGCATGGTTTGCAGCATCGGGGCCGGGAACCAGCCACGCACCTCGGTGTCGGCCGCCAGCGCCTGCAAGGACGCCGCCAGCGAGGTCGGCAGGCGGGTGACGCCGAGGCGGGTGCGCTCCTGTTCGCTCAGCGCGGCCGGGTCGCCATTGACCAGCGGCGGCGTCGGCAACCGGTCGCGAAGACCGGCCAGGCCCGCGCGGATCAGGGCGCCCAGAGCCAGATACGGGTTCGCGGTCGCATCGGTGACGCGGTATTCCAGGTTGTAGCCCCGCGCGTCGTCACCGGCGCTCGCCGGGGCGTTGCAGATGCGCAGCGCCGCCTCGCGGTTGCGCTCGCCGAGGCAGGCGTAGGCCGCACTCCAGCTTTGCGGCACCAGCCGCAGATACGACACCGGCGATGGCGCGGCGATCGCGCACAGCGCCGGCATGTGCCGAAGAATGCCGGCGGCGAAGGCGCCCGCAGCCTCCGACAGGCCGCCCGGCCGCGCCGGATCGTACATCGTCGGCTGATTCGCGGCGTCACGGAGGCTGAAATGGATGTGTACGCCGTTGCCGGCGCCGTCTGGCGTCGGTTTCGGGCTGAAGCTGACGCTGTAGCCGTAGGCATCCGCCATTTCGCGGGTGACTTCGCGCAAGATCACGGCGCGGTCGGCGGCGGGCAGACCGCGCACGGCGGACGACGACACCTCGTACTGATGGGCGCCGAACTCCGGCAGAATCGTCTCCGGTTCCACGCGTGCGACGCGGAGCATGGCGTACAACAAGCTCAGGAACGGCTCCCGGCGGCGATGCGCCACCAGCGAGAAGGCGGGCGCCGGCGCGGCCTTGCCGTCCATCAGCGTGAACTCGTGCTCGAACGTCGCCAGCATCCGCAAGCCGGCCTGATTCAGGTCGGCCAGCGCGGTGCGCAGGAACTCGCGCGGGCAGCAGGACCATGCCGTGCCGTCCAGTTCGGTCAGGTCGCACAGCACGATGTGCAGCCCCGGCCGGTTGGGGATTTCGGGGATGGTCAGGTCGGTGCTCATGTCCGGCATCAGCCGCAGGTCGCCGCTGGAGCCCCAGGGGTTGGGCGTGGCGATGGCGTTGAACGGGTCGAGCGCCATGTTCGCCGGCACCCAGCCGACGCCCTGCTTGCCCCAGATCGTCTCGTCGTCGCTGGCCATGCTGCGGCCGCGCGTGATGGCGACCAAATCGGTGGTCAGAAGCTGGACAAGCGATGCGGGGGTGCCGCCACCGCCGCTGCTGGAACCGCCGCCGCCGCCACCACCGCCGCCCGTGCTCATGCGATCTCCCGCGAGTTTAACTGGCGCAGCCGGTCCGCGACGGTCGCGGTATCGGCGGTCCAGCAATAGCCGCCGAATGCGGCAAGCGCCGCGTCGTGCCGCGCCGGCGTGTAGGTGGCGCAGGCATCGCGCACGCACGTCACCAGATAGCCCCGATCCGCGCCGTCCCGCACCGCCATGTCCACGCACTGGTCGGTCACGATACCGGCCACGAGCAGGAAATGCACACCGAGGTTACGCAGGAGATAATCGAGGTTGGTCGAATTGAACACGCCGGAGGAGGTCTTCGGTAGCACGATCTCGCCGGCAATCGGCGCCAGCGCCGCGATCACGTCGCCCTCCGGCGCGTCGGGCGGCACGTGGATGTCGGACAATTTGTGGTCCAGCGAGCGGTCCCGCCCATCCGGAGTCAGACTTCGGATGATGGTGTGGATCACGGGCGCGCGGGCCGCCCGCGCGGCGGCAAGCAGGCGGGCTGCGTTGGGGACGACCACGGCATCGAGTTGCGCCTGGAACCAGTCGGAGGTGCCGGGCGGGCGGTGCGGGTCCAGGCCCGGTTCCACCCAGATGCGCTGCAAATCCACCAGCAGCAGGGCGGTCGCGTCCGCCCGATAGGGCGAATCGCGCCGGATGCCGTGCCATTCGGTCACGGCACCAACCGTTGCAGGTGCGTGAGGCAGGCGGCCAGTTGGCCGCTCTCGATCCACTCGTCGGCCGTGTGCGCCTGGGCGATGTCGCCGGGGCCGCAGATGACGCTGGGGATGCCGGCGGCCAGGAACACGCCGGCTTCGGAGGCATAGGCGACGGTGCCGACGCTGTTGGCCCCGGTCAGGCGTTTGGCGAGCGTCTCGGCCGCGCAGCCGGCGGCGGGCAGCAACGGCGGCACGTCATAGACCTGTTCGATCAGCACGAACGCGCCGGGGTGCCGCGCCCGCATCTCCGGCAGCATTTTCGCGGCCACGAATTGTTCCAAACCGGCGAGGATTTTGGCCGTCGAGTCGGGTTTTGTGGCGCGCACGTCCCACTCGATGCGGCAATCGCCGGCAATGGCGTTGCGGGCGCTGCCACCGGCAATCACGCCGGCGCTGACGGTCGCGTAGGGCGGCTCGAACAGGCCGATGCTGTCCGGGGCGGCGGCCAGCGCCTCGCCGCAGGCGCGCAGCCGGACCAGAAAATCGGCGGCATGGAAAATTGCATTCACGCCGCGATCCGGCCGCGAGGAATGGCCGGACAGGCCGCCGATCCGCGTCAGCAGGCCGCTGCTGCCCTTGTGGCCGTTGACGATGCCGAGCCGGCTCGGCTCGCCGATCAGCGCCGCCGTCGGGTGCAGGCCGATGGACTGCATATGGGCGACGATACCGTGGACCCCGAAACAGCCGATTTCCTCGTCGTAGGAGAGTGCCAGATGCACCGGGGCCGGCAGGCCGGCGCGTTGCAGCACCGGGGCGACCGCCAGCATGCAGGCGACATAGCCCTTCATGTCGGTGGTGCCGCGCCCGTAGAGCCGGTCGCCCTCGCGGGTCAGCGCGAACGGGTCGCGCGTCCACTCCTGGCCATCGACCGGCACCACGTCGGTATGGCCGCTCAGCACGATGCCCGGGCGGTCGGCGGGGCCGATGGTGGCGAAGATGCTGGCCTTGGTGCCGTCCTCGCTGGGCAGCACGACGTGCGGGATGCCGTGCTCGTCGAGATACGACCGCACGTATTCGACGAGCTTCAGGTTGGAGTTCCGGCTGACCGTGTCGAACCCGACCAGCCGTTCCAGGATCGCCAGGGCAGTGGGCAGCAGATCGGTCACATTATGTCCGTCAGGTCACTGTCTTGGTGTGCAGAGTGAGCGTGCAGATTGGAGGTTCCGGCGCGCACGGTCTAGCCTGCGCAGACACGGGACAGTGGAGACGTTGGTGACGAATTGGCAATCTCACTACGCGCGGCGCGCGGCCCGCATGGAGTCGGCCGAGGTCCGCGACCTGCTGGCCGCCTTCACCCGCCGCGACGTGACCTCGTTCGCCGGCGGCATCCCGGACCCGACGCTGTTCCCCACCGCCGAGATGGCCGCCGCCTACGCGGCCGTCCTGGGCGACCCGAAGCGGGCGTCGGTGGCGCTGCAATATTCCATCCCCGAAGGCCACCCGAGCCTGCGGGCGTGGCTGGCCGCCGACATGACGCGGCGCGGCACGCCGTGCGCGCCGGAGAACGTGCTGATCACCAACGGCTCGCAGCAGGCGCTGGACACAATCGGCAAGCTGTTCATCAGCGAGGGCGAGACGGTGCTGGTCGGCGCGCCGACGTTTTTGGGCGCGGTCCAGGCGTTCAACGCCTACGAACCGCGCTACGACGAGTTGCCGGGGCCGGAGAGCAACCGCACGCCGGACAGTTTTCGCGGGCCGAACGGGGGAAAGCCTAAATTCGGCTACGTGATGCCGGAGTTCGAGAACCCGACGGGGCGCACGCTGACGCTGGCCGAACGCAACCGGCTGCTGGATTTTGCAGACGCGCTGGACATTCCGCTGGTCGAGGATTCGCCGTACGAGACGCTGCGCTATTCGGGCGAGGCGGTGCCGCTGCTGATCACCTTGGCCGCCGAGCGGGCCGGCGGGATCGACGCATGCCGCGTTTTGCATTGCGGCACGTTCAGCAAATCCATCGTGCCCGGTCTGCGCGTCGGCTGGATCATCGGGCCACGCGAGGCGATCCACAAATTGATCCTGGCCAAGCAGGCGGCCGACATCCAGACGTCCACCATCAACCAGATGGTGCTGGCGGACGTGGCCGAAACGCTGGTGGCCTCGCAGGCGGAGAAGGTGCGGCCGGTCTATCGCGCACGCCGGGACGCGATGCTGGCGGCGCTGGCGGCCCACATGCCGGCGGGCGTGACCTGGACCGAACCGGAAGGCGGCTTCTTCATCTGGGTGACGCTACCGGAGCACATCGACACGACCGCATTGCTGGCCCGCTCGATGGCGGAGGCGAGCGTGGCCTACGTCCCCGGCAGCGCCTTCTTCGCCGGCGGCGGTTCGCGCCACAAGCTGCGGCTGAGTTTTTCGGTCACGGACGAGGCGACCATCGCGGACGGGATTGGGCGGTTGGCGGGGTTGGTGCGGTCCGCGTTGGCGGAGTAATCGAACAGTAAGAGCCCATCACAAAATAATCGTCACCCCGGCGAAGGCCGGGGTCCAGTCCCACGCGAAAGTCGGAGCGGGTGGGCTGCCTGGATTCCGGCCTCCGCCGGAATGACGAAGGAAACTCGGTGGCTTTATCGGCACGCATCGCGACGACGACAGCATTGATGCCCAGACGGTGTGACGGAAGGAGTTTGTGATGGACATTTACCCTATCCGCACCGGACCCGATCGAGGCAATCCTTTTCCTGATGGAGCAGAAGCAACTGAGCCGGCGCGATCTGGAGCCGGCCATCGGTAGCCGCGCGCGGGTTGCGGACGTGCTGATCCAGCCATATCTGACGCGTGCACCGGCGCGGATTACTTCCCCGCCAAAAACCCCGCCAGCAGCGGCACGACAATCGCCGTAATCACCCCGTTCAGCCCGATGGCCAGCCCGCCGAACGCCCCCGCCGTTTCCGAGACCAACAGCATCCGGGCGGTGGCGATGCCGTGGCCGGCGGTGCCGGCGGCGAGGCCGCGGGCCCGCCAGTCCGTCACCCGCAGCACCGAAAGCGCGGGCCCCACCAGCAGGCTCGCGGTCAGGCCGGTGATCAGGACGAAGATGGCGGCGAGCGACGGGTTGCCGCCGATCTGTTCGGCGATGCCCATGGCAATCGGCGTCGTCACACTTTTCGGCGCCAGCGACAGCACGATGTCGCGCGGCGCCCCCAGCAGCCGCGAAATCACCATCGTGCTGGCAGCCGCCACCAGCGAGCCGGCCAGGATCGCCGGCACGATGGCGCGGGCGGAGCGGCGGATGCGGGCGAGGTTGGCGTACATCGGCACCGCCAGCGCCACCGTCGCCGGGCCGAGCAGGAAATGGACGTATTGCGCGCCCTGGAAATAGGCGGAATACGGCGTGCCGGTGGCCAGCAGCAGGCAGGCCAGCACGGCAATGGAAATCAGCACCGGATTGGCCAGCGCGTGGCCGCGCGCCAGCCGCGCCACCTCCAGCGATCCGCGATACACCAACAACGTCGCCGCGAGACCCAGCAGCGGCGTCGTCTCCAGATACACCCATAAATGGAACAGCTTTTCCATCAGGTCTCATCCGGCCCGGCGAACCGCTGCATGACCCAGCCCGCGACCATCAGGCCGAGGAATGTGGAGACCAGGATCGACACGGCCACCGGCAGCCAGTTGCGGCCCAGCACGTCGAGCTGCGTCACCACGCCGACACCAGCGGGCACGAACAGCAGGCCGAGATTGGAGAGCAGGCCGGTGGCGGTGCTGGTCAGCGCCCCGCCGGGGCGGCCGCGCACCATCAGCCCGACCAGCAGGATCAGCAGGCCCACGACCGGCCCCGGAATCGGCAGCCCGATGCCGCGCGCCAGAATTTCGCCGACGAACTGGCAGGAGACCAGCAGCGTGAGTGCGTTCAACATGCGGCCAAGCCTGAACGGGCGCGACAGTGGAGGCAACGGGCGGATGGCATCGCGGCGGGCGCCGCGCCATCTTTCGTCCCATGAGCACACTGGATGACCAACGCTGGGACATCGTCCGCCGCCGTGAGCCGGCCGGGTTCCTGTATGCCGTGACGACGATGGGCGTCTATTGCCGCCCGGGCTGCCCGTCGCCACCCCCGAAACGCAGCAACGTGCGGTTCTTCGCCGCTTGGGCCGAGGCGGAGGGCGCGGGCTTTCGCGCCTGCAAACGCTGCGACCCGAAGGGCGAGCGGGCGGCGCTGGCCCGCGCGGTGGTGGAAGCCGCATGCACCCAAATCGAGGAGTCGGAAAACATGCCGAGCCTGGAATCGCTGGCCCAACGTTCGGGCTATTCCAAATTCCATTTTCTGCGGCTGTTCCGCGACCATACCGGGGTGACGCCGCGCAGCTACGCCGAAGGAGTCCGCGCCCGCCGGTTACAGGCGGCGCTGGCGAACGGGGAGCGGGTTGCCGATGCGGTGGCGGGCGCCGGGTTCGGCTCCGAGAGCCGGGTGTA
Source organism: Solirubrobacterales bacterium 70-9 (assembly GCA_903970625.1). Lineage (GTDB taxonomy): Bacteria > Pseudomonadota > Alphaproteobacteria > Acetobacterales > Acetobacteraceae > CAJCJG01. The sequence goes on from CAJCJG010000148.1 coordinate 14,365, forward strand.
CGAGGACACCGGCAAACTGCTCGGGATGACTCCGGGCGCGGCCCGTCGCGGTGGGGCCGGCGAGACGATCCGCACGGCGCTGGCCGACTGCCCGTTCGGCCGCCTGCTCGTGGGGGCCACGGAGACCGGCGTCTGCTTCCTGGGCTTCGCGGAGCCGGACGATGCGCTGATGGGCGATCTGCGGCGGCGGTTTCCGCGCGCGACCGTCGTTGCCGACGATGACGGTCTGGCCGCTACTGTACGGGCGGTCGTGGACTTCATCGAGGAACCGAGAGTCGGGATCGACCTGCCGCTCGATCTGCGCGGCACGGCGTTTCAGGTGCGGGTGTGGGAGGCACTGCGAAAGATTCCGGCGGGAGAGACGCGCAGCTACGGCGAACTGGCGGCGAGCATGGGGGTGCCGCAGGCGACGCGGGCGGTGGCGCGGTCCTGTGCCACCAACCCGGTCTCGCTGGCGGTGCCGTGCCACCGCGTGATCGGCGCCAACGGCGACCTGACCGGCTATCGCTGGGGCGTGCCGCGCAAGCGGGCGCTGCTGGAGAAGGAACGGGCGGCCCGGGGTTAATGGGCGTGCTCGTTCCCATGCTCGTGCTCGTCGTGCAGGAAGTCGGCGAACAGGTCGGCGGCTTCGGCTGGCTGCTCCAGCGTCGGCAGATGGCCGCAGTGGGGCAGGACGTGGAAATGCGCGTGCGGCAAGGCATCGGCCAGCGCTCGGCCGACGGCGACCGGGACCAGGGCGTCGTCCTGGCCCCATAGGATCAGGGCGGGAATGTGAAGTGCTGCGAGTTTCGGCAGCGCGTCCGCGCGCGCACCGAGCGCAGTGGCCTGCGCGGCCCCGGCGGCGCCCCCGACGCGGTGCGCCATCGCCTTGAATGTCGCGGCCGCCTCGGTCGCGTCCTTGTGGACAACCAGACCGGCCAGCATGTCGATGACCCCGTCCGGTGTGGCCGCGAGGGCGGCGGGCAGGTCCGGGCCGTTGGGGTCCGGCGCGCCCGGATTGGCACCCATGATCCAGAGCGCCGTGACCCGCCCCGGTGCCGCCAGCGCCACTTCCAGCGCCAGCGTGCCGCCGTAGGACGTGCCGACCAGGGCGAATTTGGCCGGCGCGCGGGCCAAAATGTCGGCGACGCTGTCGGCCATGTTGGGTTTCGGCGATAGCAGCACATGCGCCGCGATCGCGTCGCCGAGGCGGGCGATCACGTCGGCATACAGCGCCTCGTCGCACAGCAGCGCGGGGATGAAGACGACTTGCGTGGCGCTCATGGGATGGTCCTTGCAAGAGTTCACATTCAGATGGTTGTTTCGTGCGATTTGACCAGCGAGGCCCGCCATGACCGATCCACGCTTTGAACTGTTCGCCTTCTGGCGCACGTCCGCGACCTACAGGGTCCGCGTCGCGCTGAACCTGAAAGGGCTTGCGGCGCGGGAGCGGCTGATCAACCTCGATGCCGGAGAGCAGCGCGGCGAGGCGTTCTTGCGCGTCAACCCGCTCGGCGCCATCCCGGCGCTGGTCGATCTGGCCGAGGGCCAGCCGCATCTGCCGCTGACGCAATCGCTGGCGATCCTGGAATTTCTGGACGACATCCATGCCGCGCCCCCGCTACTGCCCGCCGACCCGCATGGCCGCGCTCGCGTCCGCTCGTTGGCCGCGATGCTGGCTGCCGACACGCACCCGCTGATCACCGCGCGGATCAAGGGCTACCTGACGACGAAAGGCGGCTTCGACGACGCGGCGTGGCGCGCGTGGCAGAGCCACTGGTTCACGACCGGCTTGCAGGCGTTCGAGCAGCGGCTGGCGACGGAGCCGGCCACCGGCGCTTACTGCCACGGCGACGCGATCACGACCGCCGACATCTGCCTCGCCAGCATTATCGTCGTCATGCGAATTTTCAAAATCGACGTGCCGGACATCCCGACCATCGAGCGGATTTTTGCGCTTTGCGAGACGCACGAGGCGTTTGCGCGGGCGGAGCCGGGCCGGCAGGTGGGGGCGCCGGCCGCCTGAGACGATGTGGCCGCGGCCCGACTGTCAGGATAGCCGCAGGCCCCGTTCGGTCTCCATTTGGCGCCGCCAACGCGCCCGCAACACGCCTGGGCGGGAGCCGTGGCGTTCGTCGAGGAATTCGGCGGCGAGGATGCGGTCGGTTCGGAAATGGCGAAAATCCTGGCGAAGCTCGCACCAGGCCGCCAGCAAGCGCACTGTTTCGGCATAGCCGACGATCACCGGCCAGATAACGCGCTCGCTGTCTGGCGCGTCCTGGCTGCGATAGCGGATGCGGATTTTGGAGCCGCTGCGGATCCAGGCTCGGGTGCGTGCGATGTCCAGGCCATCTGCGGCGACATGGCCCTGCGGCGCGCCGATGGTCGGTTCGGCGATGAAGGGGCGCAGGCGCTGGGGCACGGCGGTGGCGATTTTGGCGATCAGATCGCGGGCGGCGGCGGCCAGGACGGGATCGCCCCGCTCGGCCACCCATTGTGCGCCGAGCACCGCCGCCTCGATCTCGTCCGTCGTCAGCATCAGCGGGGGCATGTCGAAATCGGCGTCGAGGACGTAGCCCAGACCGGCCTCGCCCCGGATCGGCACGCGCTGCCCGATCAGGTCGGCGATGTCGCGGTACACCGAGCGCTTGGAGATTTCCAGTTCCCCGGCCAGCGCGCCGGCCGTGACCGGGCGGGTGGAGCGCCGCAGGATTTGGATGATCTGAAATAACCGGTCGGCGGGGCGCATGTCGGTCTCCCTGTTGCCACCATGCTGTCAGCAGGCCCCGCCTACAAGCCGGATCGCGGCGTCTTCGCGGCGCCGGGACCGAAAAGGATGCAACAATGGACTTCGTTTCGCTGCGGATCATCACCGACGACGTCAAGCGTCTGGTGCAGTTCTACGAGGCTGTGACCGGTCTGCCGGTGCGGTGGTACACGGACGAGTTTGCCGAACTCGCGACACCGCATGGCACGTTGGCGATTGCCAGCAAGCGGACGATGGATCTGTTCGGTGCCGGTGCCGCCCACCCCGCCGACAACCATTCTGCGATCATCGAGTTTCGCGTGGCCGATGTGGATGCGGAATTTGCAAGAGTGGGGGACCTGATCGGCGACGTCGTGCAGAAACCGACGACGCAACCGTGGGGCAACCGCTCGCTGCTGTTCCGTGATCCCGACGGAAATTTGGTGAATTTCTTCACGCCGGTCAGTGCGGAGGCGATCGGGAAATTCGCGACTTATACCAGGTCTCTGAAGGGGTGACTCGGAGGGGCTTCCGCGACGCGCCGTGGGTGTGATTCACCATGGCGAACGAAGGAGGTTCGCCATGCCAATCCCGGTCCGTGCTGATTTCG